>JAITFP010000001.1 GCA_031281275.1 Candidatus Fibrimonadaceae bacterium | reverse complement strand
TTTGGGGGCAACGTTCTTTTATTTTTTTTTGTGTTGTTATTTCAACAGTCGCCTAACCCAAAACAACCCTAAAAAAGTTTTTTTTTTGGCCCCCCCCCCCCCCCCCCTAAGTCTTGTGTTCACACACTTTCAACAAGGAGTTCTTATGAACCGTATTTTTTCATGGGCGGCTATGCTTTGCATCGCTATGCTTTTCTCTTGCACGGAAGTGCAACGCGACAACCCTTGGGATGAACATGGTACTAATTATAAGGGAAGTTCTTCCTCAGATAAGCCAAGCAGTTCAAGCTCTGCGAGGGTGTCTTCGTCTAGCTCAAAGCCGAGCAGTTCAAGCTATGCGGCTGTGCTTTCGTCAAGTTCAACGCCAAGCAGTTCATCTTCTCCGTATCGGCTTGTTTGCGAAGTTACCGTTGACACGGGAATTGCAGATGAGTCTATTTATGAATATGATATGCCTGAGGTGATATGTATAGAAAATAAAAGCAAGTATGAGTTTATTTTGGAGCCGGAATATGATTTTCAGTGGATTAATGCTCCTAATTGGGATGCGCCAAAAGTTGGCACTTATTCTAAAATTCAAGTTAAAGTAAATAACGATGCAGAAGTTTGTCAAGGATTAACAGCTACGTGCAGCGGCACTTTGACTATATTGAAGGGGATTAGTTCATCAAGCTCAACGCCGAGAAGTTCAAGTTCTACGAAGGTGTCTTCATCTAGCTCAGAGTTGAGGAGTAGTTCTAGCAAAACAAGCAGTGGCGGAGGAGGAACCTGTGCAAGCACTGAAACGCGAGGAGATATGTGTTTATGGAACGCAGGTGGTGATTGCTGGCCGCTTTTTGGTTCTGATGATACTAAAAGATCTAATTGTGCACAGAATGGTTGGATATTCGAAGGCGGAGTTGAAGGTGATGGCACAGGATGTATAGGCGGTACCTTCATTTGCGGTAGAGATAATAATCCTCCAAAGGGAAGTGTTCCTTCTATTGGCTGTTGCCATTGGGAAAACAAAGACTGCTATGATATATATACTGAAGATGATAAAAATAAATGCATAGCCGAGGAAAATAAGTTTTGGGATACTCAGTGTCCAGATAAGTTTGGTAGTTGTCCCAACAAATGATATTAAGGTACCCCTCCCAAGGGGAATTTTGGAATTTCTTATATTAGCGCGTTGTTGTGTTGCCCCTACTTCGCCAAATCCTCATACTGTTTCCATCTTGCATCCACAAATGCTTGCAGTCTGTTTGCAAGTTCCTCTGCGGCTTCTGGGTTGGAAGCGGTTAGCATTTTGTAGCGGTTTTCGGTGTAGATATAGTCTTTAATCGGCAGGGTTGGGGCTTTGGAATCCAAAACAAAGGGATTTTTGCCCTCGTCTATGTTTGCTGGAATGTAGCGGAGCAGGGGCCAATAGCCACTATCCACTGCCATTTTCTGCTGGTGGAGCATATAACGCATATCCTTTATGCCGTGCGAAATGCAAGGGGAGTAGGCGAGAATAAGCGAAGGTCCATTGTGGGCTTCTGCCTCACGGAATACCTTGATTGTGTGCACATCGTTTGCGCCCATAGCGACTTTGCCAACATAAACGTTTTTGTAGCTCATTGCGATTAAGCCAAGGTCTTTTTTGGGAGCGCGTTTTCCGCTGGCGGCAAACTGAGCAACTGCTGCTAAATTGGTGCTTTTGCTCGCTTGGCCGCCTGTGTTGGAATACACCTCGGTATCTAAAACCAGAATGTTCACATTTTCGCCGCTGGCTAGAACGTGGTCTAAACCGCCGTAGCCAATATCATAAGCCCAGCCATCGCCACCCATAATCCACACGCTTTTATGCACAAGATAATCGGCTAAGGCTAGGAGTTTTTTTGCAGCAGGGCTACTTGCTTTTTTCAAAATTCCTTTTAATTTTTCGACATTCGCTCTTTGAGCGGCAATGCCAGCTTCATCTATTTGGCTTTGTTCTTTGAGAGCATTTGCCAAATCCACAGGAACTTCGGTAACAGAAGTTAAAAGGTCTTCTGCGTGTTTTGCGTGGTGGGTTATCGCAAGGCGAAGCCCAAGTCCAAATTCCGCATTGTCTTCAAATAGGGAATTAGTCCAAGCTGGACCTTTGCCAGCTTTGTTTTTTGCCCAAGGAGTAGTTGGCAAATTACCGCCGTAAATGGAAGAACAGCCCGTTGCATTTGTTATCACCATTCTATCGCCAAACAACTGAGATGCCAAGCGGACATAGGGTGTTTCTCCGCAACCCGTGCAGGCACCGCTGAACTCAAAGAGAGGCTCAAGGAGCATCGTGTTTTTAACCAGTTTTGGGTCAATTTTTGTGCGGTCTGCTTCTGGCAAGTCAACAAAGAAATCCCAAGCCTTTCCCTCTTTTTCTGCTATATCTGCCTGAGGGAGCATATTCAAGGCTTTTGCACCTTTAAGACCGGAACAGGCTTCTGTGCAAACTCCGCAACCTGTACAGTCATACGGGCTAACCTGAACGGTATATTTAGTGTTGCCGTCTAGCTTAAAGCCTTTGCCTTCCATAGCCTTAAATCCTTCTGGGGCATTTCCCAGTTCAGAGGCATCGTAGGCTTTTGTGCGAATAGCGGCATGTGGGCAAACCATTGCGCATTTTCCGCATTGTATGCAAGACTCGGTGTTCCAAACAGGTATTTCCAAAGCCAAGTCTCGTTTTTCGTATTTGGATGTGGCGGTTGGATATGTGCCGTCTGCAGGCATTGCGGAAACCGGAAGCTCATCGCCATAACCCTCAATAATCTTTGCGGTTACGGAGGTTAGGAATTTGTCTTTTGTGCCTATCAATGCAGGGCGGAAACCATTTTCTGCGCTAACGCTGCTGGGAATTTTTACCTCGCTTAAATGCGCAAGGGTGTGGTCAACGGCTTCCCAATTCTTTTTAACAACCTCTTCGCCTTTTTTCAAATAGCTCTTTTTAATGGACTCTTTAATATGGCTAATAGCCTCTTCTTTTGGCAAAATGCCCGAAATTGCAAAGAAACAGGTTTGCATAATGGTATTTATGCGCCTGCCCATTCCCGTGTCGTGGGCAACTTTGTAGCCGTCTATGACATAGACTTTGAGTTTTTTGTATATTATCTGCTTTTGAACTTCTTTTGGGAAGGTGTCCCAAGCCGTGTTTGCGTCGTGCTGCGTGTTGAGCAAAAACACTGCGCCGGGTTTTGCATAGCGGAGCATATTCACTTGGTGAAGGTGCGGAGTGTGGTGGCAAGCTATGAAATCTGCTTGGTTTGGCTCAATTAAATAGGGGGCGTGAATGGGTTCGCTACCAAAGCGCAAATGGCTGGTTGTGCCGCTGCCGCTCTTTTTGGAATCGTAAACAAAATAACCCTGGGTGTAGTTTTCTGTATATTCGCCTATTATCTTTATGGAATTTTTGTTCGCTCCAACCGTGCCGTCCGCTCCAAGACCATAGAACATAGTTTGGAACAGCTTTTTTTCCAAACGGAAATTTTCGTCTATTTCCAAGCTCGTGTTGCTGACATCATCTTTTATGCCAACGGTAAAGTGTTTTATGGAATTTATGCTATTTGCATTATCTATAACTGCCTTTACGTAAGCCGGAGTGAAATCTTTTGATGCCAAGCCATAGCGACCGCCCAAAATTTTTGGAGGCGACTGGAATTTCCCTTCCATAACCGCTTCGGCAACGGCGGTTAAAACATCTTGAAACAAGGGTTCCCCAAGAGAACCGGGTTCTTTGCACCTATCCAGAACAGCTATATTTTTAAAGGACTTAGGGAGAGCTGCCATGAATTCTTTTGTGGGGAATGGTCTATAAAGATGAACATTTATCATTCCAACTTTTTGCCCTTTGCTCGCCAAAAGCTCAACCGTTTCGCGCACGGTGGCAGCAGCCGAACCCATTACAACCACAACAGTTTCTGCATTTGCGGATCCGGTGTATTCCACAAGTTTGTATTGGCGACCTGTTGCTTTTCCGAGTTTGTCCATGTATTCTTGAACAATGCCGGGCACTGCGGCATAATATGGATTTACAGTTTCGCGACCTTGGAAGTAAACATCTGCGTTTTGAGCCGTGCCACGTAAAACAGGAGCATCTGGGGTGAGTGCGCGAGCGCGGTGGGCGGCTACAAGTTCATCGTCTATTAAATCTTTAATTGTTTCTATGGGCAGTTCCTCTATTTTCATTATTTCGTGGGAGGTGCGGAAGCCGTCAAAGAAATGAATAAAAGGTACGCGAGCTTTTAGAGTTGCGGCATGAGCCACTAGTGCTAGGTCGTGGGCTTCTTGAACGCTTGAGCTGGCGAGCATTGCAAAGCCAGTTTGCCTGCAAGCCATTACGTCTGAGTGGTCGCCAAAAATGGAGAGACCTTGCATAGCAAGGGCGCGAGCACTTACGTGGAACACTGTGGAAGTGAGTTCGCCCGCTATTTTAAACATATTGGGAATCATCAGCAACAAGCCCTGAGATGCCGTGAATGTTGTGGTTAAGGCACCGGCTTGCAAGGAACCGTGAACCGCGCCAGCGGCTCCGCCTTCGGATTGCAGTTCTACAACTCTTGGTACTTGCCCCCAAATATTCTTATGCCCTTGAGCGCTCCAAGCATCGCAATGTTCTGCCATAGGAGTAGAGGGGGTTATTGGATAAATTGCAACAACTTCGCTTACTTTGTGCGCTACACTAGCAGTTGCTTCGTTACCATCAACGGCAATCATTTTTTTAGACATAAAAAAACTCCCAGAGAAATAAACTGTGGGAGTAATATAGTAAAAAGATTAACTGTTATTCAACATATTCGTCTGGAAATATGACATGAAGTCCACCTTCTAGTCTTCTAATTCCATCTACCGTTAATACTAGCTTTGCTTTGACCGAACCTCCAATACCATTCAAAATCAAAACCTCCCTTTGTTCTTGTTCTTTGGGGTCAATTTGATACTGAGCCCTAATCCATTTTTCCACTTCATCACTCCATGTCACTGGCTTGGGAGAGTCAATAGGCTGCTGTTGTGGCGGTTCTTTCTCAGGTTCCTTCACATACTCTGGCTCACCTCCGCCAGCAACAACCCATCCTTCTTCAGTTTCAATGCAAGGAATTACGCTGCTCCACGGAGCTTCGCAGGGCTTAGGCTCCTCTGGTTTTGAGGGAGGAACATAATTCTGTTCTGGTGGTGGCATAGGGTCACCTCCGCCACCTGAAGGTGGTGGGACTGATGTTCCACCGTTGTCTTCGCCCTGTTTAGATGAAAGTTCGTCTCTAGCCCCAAGGCTTTCGTCATCAGTATTTGAACTGAAATCGCACCCAGAAATGGCAAAAAACGCTAAAATAGCACAAGCAAAAAGTTTTATTGGCATTTTCATATAGGTTTCTCCTATGGTTAATATACAAAACCTTTACTATAAATATACATTCTTATAAGGGGGGAGGGGGTATCCGTATTAAAAGCAGACTAGTCTTGCACACAGCGGACACTATTCAAGCGGCTCTTAAAGCAACTGTGCCAGTCAATATCATCTTCGTTGTTGGCCATTGTCCAGCAGCCCTTGATATTGCTATTGTCCTTGCTCTTAACGCCCCCTGAGCTACTCCACCAAACACCGTATTCACCGACCTTGAAGAGATTGCCAAAACCTCCATCTGAATCGCCGCTTCCGCCGGGTAGAGCTGAAAAACCGAACTTGTCATAGCCGTTGCCAGATCCTCGTCTGTAATCATTCCAACCGCTAGTAGTTTTGAGATTCTTTGCACTCACATCATTGCCAGCCTCTGCACTAATTACACTCCACTCCGCAATGCTAGGCAAATGCCAACCTTTAGGGCAAGATTTCATCGCCGTTTCCCAATCATATAATTTCCCGTATTTTTTGCAGTTGGCAGGTTTGTGTTCATAACATTTAGAACCTTTCGCCTCGTAATTCAAATTCTCCGCCATCCAAACCTGCTCGCCAATTTTTGTGGTTTTGTATATCTTGCCGTCTCGCGTATCGGTGAAGGTGCCTTTTTGCTGGGCAAAGAGGGTGGTGCAGAGAAAGAGGAGTGTGGTGATTTTGTTCATCTTATTTTAATATAGATTTTTATATATTTTCTACAATGCGCTCCATCTGCTTGGTGATAATCCTCTTTGCATTTTTTGCATCGGTTAAGTCTTATGCAACCGAGCAAATTCCAGATTATCTTATATACAAGGGCAAGAGTTATCTATTAGATGATGTTATTTTATATTCTTATCTGGACAAAGCGAATAAATGGGAATGGAAAGGGGAAGGATTTTGTACAGCATTAGCGAGGGGATACTATGCAGGATTTGAAATAGTTGGTAATGAATTGATATTGAAAGATATTGGAAACTGCTCTAAAAGCTTATTGAAAGGATTTCTATCCACCTTTGCAGCAAAAGATTCAATATTCAAATTGAGCTGGTTCACCGATTCAATAGTCATAAGTAAAGGTGAGCCTTTAGATAAAAGAGACGGCAGATACAGTTTACACAAATATTATTCTGTTCTCCATTTTGAAAAAGGAAAACTTATCAAAGAAACAAGTATAGACTATAAGGAATATCCAAACAGAGGTTTGAAAAAACAGTTAAAAACAATATCAGATAACAATTTAGATACAGACGGTGGCTTGAGAAAATTACTTATATATTATAATCAAAGAAGTTTGGATCTTTTAGAACATGGATTTGAAATTGAAAAAGGAGATAAATCGGAGTTTCTAACTAAATTGAAAACGAAATACGAAAAAATATTTGGAGAGCCGATGAGCGATTTTGAGCTTAGAATTAAAAAGATAACTTTTTTTTGGAACGAAGATGAATTTAAAAATAAAGATGATTTAGAAATAAACAGAACGTTATACGGTGCGCTAGCAGAGTATCACGGAAAAGAGCCAAAGGAGAATATTAACGTTAAATTGAATATAGAGGAATGGCTGGATTTTATAAGGGCTTTATACACCTGTTGTCTTGATAAATGGGAACGAGTACCAAAACGACTAGATGGGGATGGGGGTGTGGGTTATGGCACAAGCGGAATGTTCTATATTTTTTACGGCGAAGATAGTAGAGCTTACGATGAAATTTCCATAAAATCAGGAAAACTACCGAATGTAAAGGAATTTGAAAAAATTATGGAAGATATTATTGCGAAAATGAGGAAAAAACCTGCCGAACTTTGAACGCCCGCGTGTCGGTGAATGTGCCTTTTTGCTGGGCAAAGAGGGCGGTGCAGAGAAAGAGGAGTGTGGTGATTTTGCTCATTCATTGTAAAATAACAAATTTTTGTAAATTCACCATAAGGATTTACTATGAAAAAAAATCTATTCTTGCTACTCCTGTTATTCATCGCAGTCTATGATGCTTGGGCTAAGGGAAACTCAGCCATTTGGAACGGCAAAACGGACATTAATGGGGGTTTGCAGGGCTTTAAACGCTAGTGGGGTGGGAGGGCACTGAAAAAGCGTGACAAATTGGCACGGTTTTTGCATATATACAAAATGAGGTTACTATGCTTACAAAACTAGCCATCCTAGACAAGACAAGCATCCCTGTTGCGAGCAAGGGGTTAGATGCTTATACCCATAGAGGCAGGGCTATTGCTAATAATATAGCCAATGTAAGCACCCCAGGCTACCGCCGCATAGAGGTTTCTTTTGAAGACCAACTGCGCAGGGCACTTGACAAACAACTCAATTTAGCTGGGGAACGCACCAATGGCAATCATTTATTTTTAGGTCGCCCAGAGCTTGAACACGTGAAAAGCGAGGGATATCGCGTGGACGACTATACAAATCCGGGTGAAATAAACAATGTGGATATAGATATAGAAATGGCAAAACTTGCAGAAAACGAAATTGCTTTTAATTTTGCAACCGCATTCATAAGAGACCGTAGCGGGGCAATAGGGGAGGCAATTAGAGGAAGCAGGGGAGGTGAATAGTTTATGGCGATGGTAGGTCTTTTCACAGGCTTGAATATAAGCGCAACGGGTTTAAGGGCTCAGCGTGTTAGGCAAAACGTTATTGCCTCAAACATAGCAAATGTAGAAACCACCCGCACCCCAAATGGTGGTCCTTACAAAAGGCAGCACGTGATTTTAGAGGCAGACCCTCTTGAATTTGACCAGTTCTTGGTAAAAGAGCAAAACAAAATCAGAGGAACAAAAACCCAAGAAGGGCACATAAACATTCCTCAACCGGAATGGCCCATCTCCAGGGAACACATAGGCAGCGGCGTAAAAGTCCAAGAAATTAGACCAGACGAAGGTCCAGACAAACTGGTATATAACCCAGACCATCCAGACGCGGATGAAAACGGCTATGTACACATGCCACACGTCAATATAGTAGAGGAAATGGTGGATATGATAACGGCAACAAGAGCGTATGAGGCAAACACAACCGCATTCAACAGCACAAAAGCAATGTTGATGAAAGCGTTGGATTTGGCAAATTAATGTAGGGGCAACTCCCCGTGGTTGCCCCATATAGTTGCAAAAAATGGAAAAGGGAAAAAGGGATTTTAAAACAAGGAAGTTGATATGAAAGTAGATGTTCAAAAATTCATGGAATTGCGCAATAGTGCAATAGAGCGTTCGGGAACCAACCGCAACGTTAAGGTTTCTCCAAAAACTGCCGATAATAAAGATTGGCGTTCTCTCTTGGAGTCCAAAAGAAAGGAAATTGGGCTGGAGCCTGCGGCTCCGGTAGCAAAAAAACATATAACCAAACAGGTTAAGGTTGTGGCTGCGGATTTCGATGGTACTATGGAGGAACGGGTAAGCGCTCTGCGTGAAAGGAGTGCAGAGGGCTTGCCCGTTCGCGAACGTGGAAATTTTATTGATGTAAGGGCTTAAATATGGCATGAATTTTGCTATATTTATTATAAGAAGGTAAATATGTATAGCGATATAAGAACACCCGTATCAAACTCAAAGCCGCTGAGCGACACCGTTCAGCCGCTTAATCCTGGCATTGACCCAAAACGCATGGGTCCTCAAAAGGCAGATGCGCCCAAATTTGACGAAATGCTAAAAGGATTCTTAACGGACGTAAACCACATGCAAAACTACGCCGACGAATCCATTCAAAAAATGGTAGCCGGAGAAATCAAGGATGTTCATCAAGTTATGCTTGCCGTTGGAGAAGCAAAGGTCGCTTTCAACCTAATGCTAGAAATTCGCAATAAAACCATGGATGCCTACAACGAGCTTATCAAAATGCGTGGTTAAAGAGCAATATTTATCCCACAGAAAAATCTAGCCTCATTATAACCGCCAAAGGGGAAATCTTTGGTGTTTTTAGAAAGGGTTTGGAGCAAAACCGCATAAAGAGAGGTGTTCAGTTCTGGGATTTTTTGCTCTATTTGGGCATTCCAAAACCATATATCCGGTTTGTTTCGGTAAAGCCATTCGTGAGTAAATGATAAATTTTGCAAAAAACGGTATTTCGCAAATAATTTGGCAGTGCTTTCCGCTGGTTTAATGTCATAGAAAATATCCTCTCGGTAATATTCAAAAAATTCCCTTGAATAAGCAGCTCCTGCTTCTGCCAAAGAGGATTTATAGGCTATTTCGCTATCAAAGCCAATGGATTCAAAGTTCTCTGTATAGTTTTGGTATGCTTTAACCTTCATAAAAAGAGGCTTTGATTTATAACTCGTTTCACTATATAGCTTTACGCCGTTTTGCCTGAGCAAAATTCCAAGCGTTAAATCTGATGGCTTGCTAATCTCGGTTTTGTATTCCAGGCTATCTGCAAAAGTTAAATCAGAAGATATAACTCCTTTATTTGTAATGTGTTGCAAAAAACTGTGGTTAAAATCTATCCAAGCAATAGTGTTTTCTTTGTCTTCTGTTCGGCTTGTGTATAAACCCCCACCCGTATTTTCGCCTTTAAGCCTAAATCCTAGATTGTTATTAACTTTTGCGGCTGAATCTTGGATTTGAAATTTTTCGGTAGAGAGGTTCAATTCAAATTCCTTCCCCTTAAAATAAAACTCAGCATTTCCCTCCACCCTTGGGCTAATGCGAATTGGAACCCACTCCTGCCTATTCCAAGCCCAAAGATATTCAGAACCGGTTAAAACAGAGGCTTTCTTAAAAAAATCATCTTGGCTGTTATATCCAAATCCACCATAAATAGCTGAATATGCTGGCAAATTTTCTCCAAACCAGGAGAATTTTTGCGAATTGTTTATGCGTTTTTTGCGGGTTTCAAATGTAGCCTGGCTAAAATGGTCTATTTGATTAAATTCCGAAATGGCATAAAATCCGCCCAATAGGGGAGTTGTAAAGCCGCCATAAAGCATAGGTACGCGGTTTGATTCTTCCCCCAAGGCACTCAATTCTTGCCAAAGCATATCTCCCAATTCGTTTCCAAAGTAAAACCAAAGACTGCTCTCCCTTATTTCCCAATCCATAACCGGAACAAAACGGTTAAAAACCTTCCGGTTTTTCCATTTATCCGGTCGCCAAGTTTCTTCTTCTGCCTTCAAGCCTAGTGTTCCGGGTTTTCTGCTATAGGTGTAAGTGGGCATTGCTATTAGGTAGGTTCCTTGTTCGCTTGTAAAAGGGGTTAAGGCAGGTGTTTCTCCCTGAACTTGGGCAAAAGCGATGGCACAAAAAAAGGCTAAAATGAGAAAAGGCACTGGGGGTAAGGTAGAAAAACAAAAATCATTTTTATTTTTCTATATTATTCACTATGCGTAAATTTCTCATTGCTTGTTCTTTTAGCGCGGTTGCCGCTTTTGGTTTGTTTTCTTGCGGAAATCATTTATTTGACCAATTTCTAGATTCGGAAGGCAGAATGGTGGAAGCACTGCAAGAGGCTTTGGTTTTGGGTAGCAAAACAGCGGCTTCCAATTTGGGAGATGCCTCATGCACGGCAAATTTGCAAGATGCAATGAAATGTACCACGGGTTATTTGGGAAACAAGCTGGTGGAGATAGCTGTGCCAGATACGGTCAAAACTGTGCTCGGCAAAATAAACTCTTTCACTAATGCCATAAGTGCTCTACCATCACCAGCGCAAAGTCTTTTAAGTTCAGCCCTAGGTATGCCTTCCAATGCTTTATCTGGTCTTGGCAAATATGGAGATTCCATAAAGATTGCACTCAATAGGGGAGCCGAGAAAGCAGCGCCAAACTCCATAAATGTGTTTAAAGATGCAATATTTGGAATGTCTTTCAGCGATGCCAGAGAAACTTTGTTTGGAGATTCGGTAGCAGCCACAACTTATTTGCATAAAACAACCTACAACGGTTTGCAAAGTGCTTTTGCTCCCATTATAAGGGAACCTTTAAATTTGCTCAACCCAAACAAATTTTGGAAACCGCTTGTTCAGGATTACAAATCCTTTGCAAGCAAATATTCAAGCATAAAGAGCGGTATTAATTCTAATCTTCTCCTGAGTAGCGCGCTTGGCAATTCCTCCCTGCCAAGTTTGCCATATACCGATTTACCAGATGACATTTCCACATATCTAGCGGAATATGCAACAGGCAAGGCTCTGGATGGTTTGTTTTTTATGGTTGGTAAGCAAGAAACCCAGTTGAGGGCAGACCCTTGGGGAACAGTCAAGGCACTTAGCGACTATGTTACAGATGGCGTTGGCGAATTGCTAAGCGATATTTTTGGCAAAGCCAAAGACGGTTCGCTCTGAAAATTCCTTAAATGCCGCTTTTATGTTTTTGGCAGCAACAATGCCAGAGCTAATAGCTATTCCATGAACCCCAAGCGATAGTATTCTAGGAACATCGGAGGGAGTTATGCCACCTACCGCTATCACAGGAATTTTCAAATGCAAATCCAAAACCTTTTTTATACCAGCCTCACCCAGTATTTCGCTTAAATTTTCCTTTGTTTGGGTTGGTTTCCAAGGTCCCAGCCCAATATAATCACAATCCTCTGTAACTAGCTGCAATGCTTGTAGTTGCGTATTTGCCGTGCCGCCTATTATGACAGATTTTCCGAGTAATTTGCGAGCCTCTGGAATAGGGTAGTCATTTTGTCCCAAGTGAACGCCATCGGCTCCGCTTTCCAAGGCTATTTGCGGTGAATCGTTGATTATCAGGGTGGCTTTATACTTTTTGCATAAGGAAACCGCCATAGCGGCATTTCTTAGTTTTTCTTGCTCTAATCCGTTTTTTTGGCGAAGTTGTATCCAATTTGCACCAGCATCTAAAAGCTGCTTAACTTGTTCAAGATGGGTTAGGGGAGAGCCATCCCAAGTTAGGCAGTGCAGGTGAGATATTTGCGGCACTATTTTTTGCTTTTAGATTTTTTATCTTTTTCGGCTTTATCGGCAACCGCGTTGCAATCTTCATTCTTGATAAAGTCCTTAAAGCTAAATGTTTGCTTTTCTGCAAGTACATAAGTGGGCATTGTAGCTTTAGATTTGCAGCCATCGAGACCAACGCCTTTTGCATAGGTAAATCCTGCCCCTTTGGAATTATTTTCATCTTTGGTTTTAGTAAATATTATGCTTATTAAGCGTTTCTTATTGTCGCATGGGGCATAAGCTGCTACACTTCCATTCATCACGGAATCAATCATATCTGGTTGTCCGTTATATTGCAAATAAGACCAGGCAGGCAAACAGCCGTCTATAGAATTTTCGAGGTTTCCTGCGACAAGCGATGCAAAGTTGGTTTCGTACTCAGAAGGAATATCTACTATCCGAACTTCTTTTATAGGTCCTTTTGGTTCCGCTATTTTGTTTGCAGCTTTTAATGCGTCTTCTGCAAGTTTGTCCGCCGATTTCCCGGTAGCTTTTTCGGCTGATTTAATTGCATCACCCATTACTTTCCCCAGGCCTGGAGGAGCTGCCGCTGGTTTTACGCTAAACACAGAAAACGCTACCGTAAAAGCAACTAAGGTTGCTATTTTTACCTTTTTGTTCATAATCTAAATCTCCTTTTTTATGGTAATATAGTAAATAGTTTGCCGCTTCCTTGGGTAAAAAATCGCCGCATATTTTTTTTTGCCTTTAAAATTGCCTTTTCCAAATTACAGCCAAGAGCTAGGTTTGCAAGTACTAGGGCAGAGAGGGTGCAGCCGCTGCCGTGCCTTTCTATGCCTTTAACTCGTTTTGCTGTGAATTTTATAGGGGCAGGGGATTTGGGAAAATATAATAAGTCATTGCTATTCTTAGAGTTAGAACAATGCCCACCCTTTACGAGAATAGTAGTTTTCAAGGAACCTTTGGAAATGCCCAAAAACTCCGCTTCTGGTAAATTTGGCGTTATTAAGTTTACATAAGTGAATAGTTTTTGCCAAGTTATGGCATTTTGCTTGTGAAATTCAAAACCGCTGCTGGATTTTAAAATCGGGTCCCAGAGAATAAAAGATTTTGGGTATTTTTTGCGTAGCCATTTTAAGATTTTTTCCAAAATTTGAGGGCTTTCCACTAACCCTATTTTCACATAATCAAAATTCCTAACTCTGGAAAGTATTTCAAGTTGCGACTTTATGCACTCCCAAGGAACCCAGTTAGGTTTTTCAAAATGCTCCTCGTTTTGAATGGTTAAAGCTGTGCAAACCGCCTGCCCGTAAACTTTGGAACGCTCAAATGCTTTTATATCTGCCAAAATACCCGCACCCGCACTTGGGTCAAATCCGGCTATAGTTAGGCAAAACATTGCTAAAATATATAAATTTTTGGGAATTATATACATCTTTTACACTAAGCCCGTAATTGCGTTTTGAAGTGATATTGCTCAACTAAAATCTGTAGTCATCTAGCACCGATTGAATTTCGCTTACAGGTATAAATGATATATCTTTCCATATACTAGAATCCGTATCCCAATCAGCAACTAAGTCTTCATTTCCATTAAGCCATTCATCAATATCAATTACTTCTGGCTGACTAATTCCGTCATTGTCGTCATCACTAACATATAATTTTACTTTATTTTTGCCTAATGGTAAAAATATGCCTGTTGTAGCAAAACTACTTTGATCAATTTGAGAATCGAATTTTACTGCTAAATTCTTTTGAAAAGCTTGATTTAGCTTATCTTTAAATTTCTTTCTAAACCCAGCGACACTGCTAGTTCCGCCAGATAAATCTTCCATTAACGCTTGCTTCCAGTTTTTTTTCATTTATTATCCTCCTAAATGTTAAGCTCGTTTAATATAATCTTTCCAGTTCATATTTAAATATTAGAATTTTTAAGCCAAACCGTGTTTTTTTCTTAATCTTGTCCAATGCCTTTGCCCTTTTTCAAAAAGTGCTGTAAACCATTCTTCTATTTCATTTAATTTTCCAGTTGTATTTGGACCAGCACCTAAATCTTTTAAAGCTTTTTTAAGATTAGCAATTCTTTTTAAAATAGCATCAGAATTTGATGTTATTTGTCCGTTTAAACTCATTTCATTTGAATCATCTTCAACTGGATCTAATAAACCTTCAAAAAGATCCATTTGAAGTAATGTGCGGTCGTTTATTGTTTTTTTCATTTGTTTCCTCGTTGGTTGGTTGAATTTGAATTGTTGTTTTACTTATTCTTTAGGTGGTTTTCCTAATGGATATAATAATTGAATTTTGTTTTCATGAAAGATTTTATATGACCATAATCCTTTTTCTTTATTAAATTCAGCTTTTCCTTTTCCTAATTTATTAATAAATTCTGGAAAAAAATTATTTTCTTTAGCTTTATTTATATCCTCAGGTTTTATTGTTTTTGGCATTATTGTATTTTTGTAAAAATTTTCTTTTTTTAATAATTGATAAAATTCTATGTCTTCTTCAATTGCAATATGCCAAGCAATATCTAAATCACTTTTTAAAAAATTAATGTATCTATTTTCAAAATCTATATCTCCATAATTTTTTTTATTTGAACCCAAAAAATTTTCATTATATTCTAATTCTAAACGGTATCGTGTGCCACCTTCTTGTTTAGTATATAAAGCAGCAATAATTATATTTTTAGATTTAGCCTCAGTTTCAGCCTCAGCATTTTCTACTTCTCCTGTATCTTCTGCTTTATCATTATATTCATAATAATCATATTGATAATAAGTATTTATAGGAATATCATTTTTCCCGAAAAAATTACTAATCATTTTTTCTATTTTTTCTATTTTTGCTTTTTCTATTTCTGTTTTTTCTGTTCCTTCTATTTTTTCATTAGAACTACCAAATTTTCCATTTTCATATTCTTCTTTAAGATATTCGTTAAAATAAGTACGCCATGACTTAATCATAATATTATTTATTACGAATCTATAATAATTTTGCAAATAACTTGATAAATGTTATGATATTTACCACTACTGCCTATTTCAAACATTAAATTATCTGCTTTTATAGCAATTTCTTTATCTTTAGGATTTCTCATCAATATGGCTACATAATTAAGAAAAGCTTGCTCGTATTCTTTGTTCGTTTCTTGCTCTTCAGCTAATTTTGTCAGCCTTGCGATTGTTTCTTCTTCTGTTTCTTCCATTTTTTTATCCTCGTTTTAGTTTTACCTTGATTTAGTTCTCAGGCTTTCCAGCAAATGACAAAAAAATACCTAAAAACTGTTATTTTCTACAAATATACAAAATCTTTACGCGACTAATTTTCTCCAACTAAGCCTAGCATTCCAGCAACCCGCT
Organism: Candidatus Fibrimonadaceae bacterium; assembly: GCA_031281275.1. Taxonomy (GTDB): domain Bacteria; phylum Fibrobacterota; class Fibrobacteria; order Fibrobacterales; family Fibrobacteraceae; genus Fibrimonas. The sequence goes on along the minus strand of JAITFP010000001.1, from coordinate 9,611 downwards.
ACCAGACTATCTACCCTATCCATAGTCAAATATCTAACATTCCCTTCGTTGTGCCTGAAATCAAATTCGTCTGCGTAGCGTTGCAAATGCTTAGGCGACATCCAATGAAATATTCCGTAGTAGCCACGTTTCAGCAATGACCAAGTTCCTTCTATTGAATTAGTGCTAGCAAGCCCGTCTTTGAATTGACCGACTTTATGCTTTACCTTCAAATGCGTATAATCTTTCCCTAATCCTATGTAAGACCGCCATTCGTCTGTGCATACCGTAGAATTTTGCTCAACGCTTTCTCTGATTATGCCTTGCAATGTTAAGCCAGTAGTGTCTGGAACTACTATTGACGATAGCTTGCCATTCCGTTCTACCATTCCGAAAACAGGAATTTTGCCTACAGGTCCGCGACCCATAGATTCCTTGCCTCTACGCTTGTTCTTTAATTTACCGCCGATGTATGTTTCATCGCATTCTACAATTCCGTTCAATATGAAATTCTTGTTTCTCATTGCGTTTCTTATTCTGTGGCACATAAACCACGCTGATTTTTGCGTTATGCCTAATTCCTTGCTAATCTGCATTGACGAAACGCCTTTTCTAGCAGTTATGATAAAATAAATCGCCAGAAACCATTGATCCAAAGGAATTTTGCTGTTCTCAAAAATAGTGCCTGTTTTTACATTGAAAGGCTTTTTGCAAGCGTTGCATCTATGCTGACCTACGTTTTTGCCGAAACTGCCTATTTTATCGCTTCCGCACCTTGGACAAGTTATGCTTCCGTTCCACCTTTGATTTTCTAAATAAACTCTGGCAGATTCTTCGTTAGGAAACCTATTAAGAATGTCTTTTATGCTTATGGCTGTATTTGGTCTGTATTGTTGCATGTATATTCAGTTCTCGGCAATATCGTATTGTGTCTAACTACTATATAATATAGATAGTTTTAGGACTTTTGTCAAAGGGGAAAGGCTGATTTTTTGAATTTGCGGAAAAAATGTGATATTGCTTACAGATTGCTAGCAATAAATATAATTATGATTTATGGTATATATATATCGCTCGCTTTAATAGCCTTTACCGTTTGGAGTTTACGGCTTTACGATAAGCACGGCATTTTGTATAGATCCCTTACAATAATCATATTGATATATTCCCTTTCCACTTGCTCGGCAGTCTATTACCTATGTTGTGAATATGAAAACTATGGAAAGACGCATGAAGCAATACTAAAACGACAGCACGCGGAAATAGAAGAATTGCTGCACCATCAAATAAATTGATACGGTAAATAGACAAAAACAGGCTTAGTGTAAAAGATGTATATAATTCCCAAATTTTTATATATTTAGGATATGAGCAACACATTTACCGACCCTAGAGACGGCAGGGTATATAAAAGCGTCAATATAGGTGAGCAGACTTGGATGGCAGAAAACCTGGCTTATGCCGAGGAAGGCAGCAAGTGCTACAATGATGAGCCTACGAGTGGCGAAAAGTACGGCAGGTTGTACGATTTTGAGGCGGCAAAGAAGGCTTGCCCCGCAGGTTGGCATTTGCCAAGTGCTGCGGAATGGCAGAAACTTATGGATTTCATAAATAGTGATGATGAAGGCGATGAATTTGCCGGAGAGAAACTCAAAGCGAAAAAAGAATGGAATAAGGACAAGAACACGCTCGGTGACAAGCTCGGCACGGATGACTACAATTTTACAGCCCTACCAGGCGGCAGTTGCAAATCAGATGGCACTTTTGACGGCATTGGCGAACACGGCGCATGGTGGAGTAGCACTGAATACGATGAGAGCGAAGCCTACAACTGGTTCATATACTATGACTATGGTGACGTCTATAGGCATACCAACGAAAAAAAGATGCTGTGCAGCGTTCGTTGCGTAGAAGATATAATCTAGTTAACATAATAGCCAGAAGTCGCAACATTTCTCCAACACAAAGCTAATATAGATTTTTTTTCCAAAAAAAAGAAATATTGGCAAAGTTTTTTCTATATTTGTAGATATGCCTAGCACCCAAATAACCGCCAAAGTGAATAAATCGCAAAAAGCCCAGTTTGAGCGAATAGCTAAGTCTATTGGAACAACGCCAGCCAATGCATTAAAAATGTTCATAGTAAAGTTTAACTATACGCAGGGGTTTCCTTTTGAGTTGAAAATGGAAAACCAGTATATTGAAGAACTTGAAGATATAATTGATGCAAATGAGGCTGATAGAATAACGCAAGAGATGATAGACAACAATGTTGACATCAACACTTTGACCACTAATAAAGAGATGAAACGAAAATATGGTCTATAAGGTTATTCATTCCAAACAGGCAGAAAAATATCTGGACAAATTACCAGAAAATATTTCGGCTGCTTTAATAGATTGGCTTGACGAAAATATTGACGGCAAAGACAACCCTAGAATGTATGGCAAGCCATTGAAGGGCAAATTAAAAGGGTTTTGGCGTTACAGAATTGGCGATTACAGAATAATTTGCGACATAAAAGACAAAGAGCTAATAGTCTTATCTATTAAGATAGGCACAAGAGGCGATGTGTATAAATAAGCGGTTTGTTTTATAGGCATTATTTTTATTTTGGGGGTATCTGGCATATACACGAACAGCATTAAAGCTGGTTGCTTCACAGCAAACACCATTTTTCAACGCTCACAACATCATCGGAAGCCTTAAAACCAAAGAAACGCAAGTCATTGTTTTAACAGGTATTACACTACTTAACTACTCACTACAACGTTCTATGTGACAAGCCCAGAACGTTGTGTAGTAGCTGTGATATCCGTCATATTTTGTTAGTCCACTATAAGAGGCTAATGTGGTAGGGAGTAAGACCGCATTTAACGGCTTTTTGCACATCAGCAAGCTAGGGACACACACCATAGAGCTAACATCTATCATTTTATTGAGACCTACACACATACGACATACACCCTCATTGCTGCCCCGCCTGTGGGGGTAAAACCCCCACAGGGCGGGGGCAGTGCCTGTTGTTCCGGTGGCTTCCGACATCTGCCTATACGTAGGGGGTTTGCCCCAGTTGGAGGTAGGGGAGTGAACTCCCCACGTGTTGGAGGGGTCTAGGTTGCAGCTCACCCCTAAGGCCTCCCTATACCCCCCCTTGAATTTCTCAAAATCTTTGCAGGCATACCAGCGTATTGCCAAGCTATACGCCTTCTGCTCGGAGTAGTTCATTCCCTTTGTCTACATTGCTACCGACTTACCAATTAAGGTGTCTCGCTGGTCGCTAAGGCTCTGAATTTTAAGAGCAAGCTCGTATATTTCGTGCCTTAACAGGTCTTCACTGGTGGCGTTAAATCTTATCGGTTTAAGCGACATTTTCACCCCCAAGAGCCACAGGCATAGGCTCAAAGCAGTCATTAAAGCGTTTAGCAAAATGTTTCTCCAATAGTTCGCATAGGTGGCTATTAGAGCAATAGCGGGAAGAAAGGCAGAATACAGCCACCTCTCGCATAATAGAAGCACATTCAGGGCTGCCGCTGAAAGTCCTCTCAAATCGGCATATGAGCCTAACGACATCTTCTTTTATCTTGGCATTTTTAAGCATAGCAAGCACCCCACGTGTTAAGTTCAGGGCTTACTATACTGCTATTGTTGATTGGTTGGCTATACGGGGGAGGCTTCCAGTTGCAACCCCCTAAGCTCTTAGGTGCTATTTTTATTCTTGATTGCAACCGCTGGAATAGTTGCAATGCCCTAGAAGTAATATAGATTATTTTTTCCTGAAAAGGAAAAAAATCTGCTGAAAAAAACATAGGTTCTCCGTATGTCGGAGGGTTATGTAAATTTAACCGCTTGGCTTATCTAGTTAACATAATAGCCATTATCGGCAAAAAAATACTTTCCTTTTTTAAGCATTTTCTATCAATTTAATGTATATTTCTATATTATTCGCATCTAACTAATATAGGGGTTTTATGGCGTTTTTAGCGTTGGTGTTATTGTTGTGTGGTTATTCGCTTGCTCAAGAGCTTGAAGCGGAGGCTCCTCCTCAGCCTCAACCGCAACCGCAAATTTTATCGCCAGAAGAAATACCGCAAGGTTTTGCTGCCCAGCTTAAAGCTCAGCAAGCGCAGCAGCCACAAGAGGCTACGGTTGCGGCTGAACCTCCTAAAGAAGAAAAAAAGGCAGAAACAGCAGCTCCAAAAAAAGGCTTCCATTCTTACGAAGCCTATTTGGATAGCATAGAATTAACAGCCAAATTGCTTTTGCCAGCAAGGATAACTTTGGATTCTATGAAATATGTTATAAATGCGGAATTTGGCACGGAGAAAAACAAGCAACTTAAAATTGAAAGTTTGGAAAAGCAACATAAAGCAAAAGAAAAAAAGATAATGGACAAACTAACCTCCACCATAAGGTTAAGCCAAGATATTCAACCTGAATGGGATGGATTGCTGCAAGAAAACGAAAAAGACATAGGCGAGTATAAAAAACGCATAGACAAATTCAAGGAAAAAATATCTGATATGAATGTAATGAATGTAAGAATAAAAAGCCTGCTTGCTAAATTGAATATAAGTGAAAGCGATATAGAGACCCTTGAAAAGAAAAATATGCTTTACATAAAGCGCATGGAAAGAGCCTGCGAGCTAGTGCAAAACTATATGCTCAAAGAAGAGGCACAAGTTTTAAGCACCGAAAGGAAAAAATTCTCAATGACTTTGGGAGAATACAACGAAGATAAAGGGGAATTGCAAATTAACGTAAAAGACTTCGGTACAAATGTCCCCTTTGATTACCACGGCGTAATTAAAATGAAACAACGCCAAGCAGAAACAATAGACAACGAAACAGAAGGTTTTACTGCCATCATAGATTATATGAACTACCCTTTTGTCGTGGACGGTTCAAAAGTATATCCGGGAGCAAAAAAGGCGCACATATATTACGAAGACAAAGAACTCACTGCTGTTGGAGCTTTCAAAGGCATAGAGGGCTTTGACTGGCGTGAAGGCTATAAGGAATGGGCAATGCACGTAGATTCTTTGCTCAATGGCAGGCTGAAATACAGAAATCTTGGTCCTTCGTATGTAACTGAATACCCGCCTTTTTGGACTGCAAGTAGAATTTTCCGAGCAACAGCTTTTGTGCTTTCTGCGGCAAGCCTAGGGCTTGGGTATTGGCAAGATAGAGAACTAAAAGCCAAAACCGAAGAAGCAAACAGGTTATATAAAGAGACAATGCGGACAGCAATAGAAGGAAATAAGGCTGTTTATGATATAAACGCAATGTTTTATAATGATGAAGTAAAAAACTTAGAAAAAAGCCTGTTTGCAAGAAATGGTCTTTATATTTCTGCTGGAGCATTTGGTGTTGCTGGCATAGTGAGTTTCTTTTTTTAGAGGAGAGTAGAAAATGAAAAAGTTCCTTTATCCCCTACCCCTTGCAGCGTTGCTGTGTGTATTCTTTTTCAATTGTTCAAGCGAAGGCTTTAAATTGCCTAACCCCGATGATTTGGGAGGTTTGAATATAAGTGATACAAAAGAAAATGTTAAGTGCATTGTTGAAAAAGGTGAAAACAAATCTTGCTATGAAATCAGCAAAAACGCATGCAAGATAATTGGTGGAAGAGAGATAGAAAAAGAGTCAGAGGAAAAATGCATTAGCTTTGCTTGCGAATGGAATTCCAATTCAATTGAATACGGTCAAGAATCGATTTTATCTTTTAAATGGGGTAACGTAGTTCAAGAGGGATGCTCAATGGCAATATCTCCATTAGATACCGGAAGTCATACCATTTCTGCATTTACTATTGCTGGCTTGTCGTTTTTAAGAGATACAACCATTGTTGCCACAGCAACCGTGACTTGCGGGGCGGAACAACCTCCTATAATTCAAGATTGCAAGCCATTAACAGTAAAATCTGTTCCCATTGATTTTACTTGTGAATGGGATAGCGGCGATAACGTTCAAGTTAAATACGGCGGAAAATCAACTTTGCATTTTGCTTTTGACCCAGCTTCGGTTAACATAGCTCAAAAAGAAGGTTGCATCCCGAAAATATCCCCATTAGACCCTGGCGAACATTTAATTTCTGCGTCCACTATTGCTGGGTTATCGTATTCTACAGATACGATAATCGTTGCCAAAGCAACTGTCACTTGCGGAAACCAAGTTATACCGACTAAAGATTGCAAGCCATTAACTGTAACGCATGTTCCTGGTCCAGAGAAAACGGGCACTTTATCTTTTAAGAAATCCGATTATACAAGCAATGACACAATTTATTTCTTTAGAGATACAAAGGTTGATTCAACATATATTAACAATGGAATAAAAATAACCAACAAAGAAGAATCTGGATGCGGCGATATTAAAATAAAAATAGACGGAAGTCCAGCAAAGATTGGCTCACAAGTTAGAGCAACTGCCGCTGTGACTTGCGAACATATTGGCGAACTTGAACTAGACGGCATAAGCGCAGAGGTTTTGCCAGACTATAAAATAGGGAAATGCGAATTTACCGGAAAGTCAAAAGAAACTATGCGCAGTGATGATACACTTACCGTAGGCATTTCTGTGGACAATAGCTATGGACGTTGCACTAAAATAGAATATACATTCAATGGCTCTACATACTTATCGAGTAGTTCTTTTGCTTTGACAAGTTCTGGTGGTACGGAGTTGAAGAATATAAAAGCAAAAGTAACATGCAGCGGCAAAGATACTACTTTGACATGCCCCACAGTAAATGTAGCGCGTTATCAAAAATATGAGGGGTGTAAAGAAGCGAATAGAGATAAAAGAGATCAGCTCACTTTCAAAACTGGAAAAACGATTGTTGATTTCGCCTGCGATACTAATAAAGATGATTATTATATCAGTTGCGACACCAGTCCCCGTACCAATTTTTCTGTTGAAATTGATGGGTATAGAGAAGGAGACAGCGAAAATGATATAAGACCCAATGGCGGTGATAGTGGTTATAATTTCCCAAAACTTCAAACTATTCCAGATGGAAGTTTATATCGTTATCCAATATCCGTAACAATCAACAATAAGACTACGGGGGATTTGAAATGCGGAATATGGTAAAACTTAGCTTTATTGCCTCTGTGCTTTTATTAATTTCTTGCAGCAGCGATTTTCCTCCAGCGCCGGAATTTAAATTTTGTATATTAAATGGGTGCTACTATAGCATTCATAAGCTTCCTGAAAGAGACTGCGAAACTGTTGGCGGAAGAATTGTTTCCGAACCCGAAGGTGAAGCCTGCAAGGATTAAAATATGGATTGGTATTACATAGACCCAGCAAAGCCAGAAGGCAAAAGGAGAATTGGACCTTGGTCTAATAGGCAAATGCTCGTATTTGCAGACCAAGGCGCATTTGCTCCTGAAACACTTGTGTGGAAAAGCGGGTTTAATGACTGGATACCTTGGAGCACAGTTGAAACGGCACTCAAAGCGGAATTTCAGGTAGAAACAATAAAGGATATTTTAGAAGAAAAAGTTTTGCCAAAGCAGCAAAGCGAAAGAAAAGTCAATTATGCTGGCTTTTGGGTGAGATTGTGTGCCTTTGCCATAGATTCCATTATCTTGCAGTTTATTTTCGTTTTGCTAACACCACTCCATGCGCATTTCGGCGTAATTTCAGAAATAACTCCGCAAACAACGCTCGCGGAACTAATGCCTACCCTCTTCTTCGCATTTAGCCTTATATTCTTTTACGATTCCTTTTTTGTGAAAAATTATTCTGGAACACCCGGCAAAATAGCCCTTGGACTTGCGGTTGTGTGTTCAAACGGAGAAGCCATAACCTGGAACCGCGCATTTTTGCGGGCTTTTGTGGGTTTCTTTTCAAGTTCCTTGTTTGGAGCAGGTTGTTTACTCGCTGCATTTGATATCGAAAAAAGAGCCTTGCACGATTTTATGGCAGACACCAGAGTTTTGAAATTGCAGAGAGCATAATAGGTGGAAGAAGCAAATTTCACAAACCTTGGAGAGTGGGCTTCTGCGGAGTTTGACTGCCCTATTGCAAATATAAAGGGCATTGCCATTGCTGTAAACGATAAAGTTATTCCAAAATCTGCCTGGGAAAAGTTTTACATCCAAAGCGGTGATCGCATTTTAGCCATTGGAGCCACTCAGGGAGGTTAAATGGTTGTTCAAGGTACATTATATCCAGAGATTAAAGTTGGGATGCGGGAAATTTGCCTGAGCGACAAGGAAATTCCATCTATAAGATTATACGATACATCGGGAGGTTCCAGCTATTGCCCCCCCACTACCCCATTCCAAACACAACGCGAGGCGGCACTAAAAGGCATAATCACGCCGCAAATGGAGTATGTTGCGATTAGAGAGGGAGTTCAGCCAAAAGTTGTTTTAGAAGAACTTGCCCAAGGCCGTGCGGTTTTGCCTGCGAACAAAAAGCATCCCGAATGTGAACCTATGATTATAGGCTCAAAATTCTTGGTGAAAATAAATGCGAATATAGGCAATTCTGCCCTTGGCAGTTCCATAGAAGAAGAAGTTGAAAAAATGTCTTATGCGGTGAAACTTGGTGCAGATACAGTTATGGATTTAAGCACAGGCAAAAACATAAGCGAAACCCGTGAGGCAATTCTGCGAAAATGCCCCGTTCCAATCGGCACCGTTCCCATTTACCAAGCATTGGAAAAAGCGGGTGGCAATCCGGCTAATTTAACTTGGGAAATTTACAAGCAAACTCTTATTGAGCAAGCCGAGCAAGGCGTGGATTATTTCACCATTCACGCAGGTCTTTTAAGGGACTGCATTCCTCTAGCATTAAAAAGAACAACTGGTATAGTTTCTCGCGGCGGCTCTTTGATGGCTTGCTGGATGCAGAAAAAAGAACAGGAAAATTTTCTATACACCCATTTCAAAGAGATTTGCGAAATTTTAAGAGAATACGATATAGCCGTTTCTCTAGGCGATGGACTGCGCCCCGGAAGCATTGCAGATTCCAACGATGAGGCTCAGTTTGCGGAATTGAAAACCTTGGGCGAATTGACAAAAGTTGCTTGGGATTTGGGTGTTCAAGTTCTCATCGAAGGTCCGGGACACGTGCCGCTGAATAAGATAAAAGAGAATATGGATTTGCAATTAAAGCTATGCCACGGCGCGCCCTTTTATACATTAGGTCCCTTGGTAACCGATATTGCACCAGGATATGACCACATAACAAGCGGCATAGGTGCTGCTGTTATTGGAATGCTCGGCACCGCTATGCTCTGTTATGTAACTCCAAAAGAACACTTGGGTTTGCCAAATAAGCAAGATGTTCGCACAGGTGTAATAACATATAAGCTCGCTGCTCACGCCGCCGATATTGCCAAAGGCAATGAGCAAGCCCTGTTAAGATACAAAGCCCTTAGCCGCGCTCGATTTGATTTTCGCTGGAAATACCAATTTGCCCTTTCGCTAGACCCGGAACTCGCAGAGGCTTATCACAATGAATCTGCCAGCGGTAATGGAAAATACTGCTCTATGTGTGGTCCAAATTTTTGCGCTATGAGAATTTCACAGGGAATTACGGACACTTGCAAATAGCCCTTTTAAAAGCGTTTAACAAGCGGAAGAATCTACGAGCTACCAATGCTTATAGACTTTGC
>JAITFP010000108.1 GCA_031281275.1 Candidatus Fibrimonadaceae bacterium | reverse complement strand
CGCTCGCCTAGGGTTGCCCCCGACTCGCTCGACTTGCATGCATCAGACACGCCACCAGCGTTCGTTCTGAGCCAGGATCAAACTCTTCATAAGTTTGCTGACTTTTAAAATCAATTGTTTTGCCTCGCTATTTAGCGAGAGCATCTGGTTCGTTCCGCCATTCGGCGGATTCTTTTCTGAATTTTCAAGCTGCTATTTGTTTCTGAGAACAAATGTATGGGAAGATAAATTTAGAAAAAAAAACGGAATTTGTCAAGGGATTTGCTTAAAAAAGTGCAAACAATGTGCAAATATGAGCAGTTTTTTTGTATTTTAATTGTTAATGATAAACCAAACCACGAAATTGAAGCTAGCAAAATTGCAAAAACGGTATAGTATGCTTTCCAAGGGCAAAGAAAAGGTTTTGCGTGAGATTTTTTTAGCGGAAACACCAGAATCCGTCTATAATTCAAATGCCATAGAAAACTCAACGCTTTCCCTTGAAAACACTGAGAAAATTCTTCTGCAAAATTCTGTTCCAAAGGAATTGAATATTCGTGAAGTTTATGAGGCAAAAAATTTGGCAAAAGTTATGGAAATGCTACTGGGAAAAAAACAAAAATTAGGTATAGATTTGATTTTGCATTTGCATAAAATTTTATTGCACAGCATTGACGATTCCATAGCTGACAGGTTCCGCAGGGGCAAGGAATGGGTTAGAATTGGTAACCATATTGGAGCAAATCCAGATTTTATTCATAACTTGATGAGCAAACTTGTAAACGAGTATAACAAGGAAAACGATATTTACTTTTTAGACAAAATCGCCCATTTCCACGCTGAATTTGAGACCATTCATCCTTTTTGCGATGGCAATGGGAGAATAGGCAGAGTGCTTATAAATCAACAACTCATGGCTTTGAATTTGCCACCGATTATTGTTCCTAACAAAGGCAAGAAAATGGACTATTACCCGCTGTTTGATAAATACGTTTCAACTTTCAAATACGATGGTTTCACAAAAAATTTCGCCTTGCTCCTATTGGAATCTCTGCACAAAAGAATTGCCATTTTAACCAGCGAGCGCATTATTCCGCTAAACTTATGGGCAAAACAACACAACATAAACGGCAACTCCGCCGCAAACAAAGCCAAAAGGCAAACCATACCCGCTTTCAGAATGCGTGAAAAATGGATGATTTCGGGGGATTTTCACGTAAATTAAACAAAACTCTCAGGGCTGCACCCCAAAGCGTTTGAGATTTTCGCTGCAAGTTTTTTCCCAATCGGTCTAGTACCGTTTTCCATTCCGCTTATGTGTTGCGGACTTATGCCTGTTCGACGTGAAAGTTCTGCTGCACTTATTCCAAGCCATTCACGCATTTCACGCAGATTTTCTGCTGGGCTGCTTTCGGATTTAAGCTTTTTGAACCAGTCAGAACCAAATACATCGGCTTCATCATCTGCGATATTTTTAGAAGCCAAAGAAATTTTTATCCCTTTGAAAGCAGAACGCAAATACAAGAGCAAATGCTCTGGTATTTTTTTCCCGCTGATTTCCATTCTAATATGGGGCGTTTCCGCGATTGCCAACATAATACACCTCTATTTTTACACCTTTTTTAGTTTCTTCCCAACAAGCTACCCAGCGAGGGGAAAGGTGGCAATGGTGTTTGCTGCCCCCTAACTTGGAGTAATTTGGAAAGGTTCCTTGTACGGGACCTCTAGCCTTCAAAGATTCTACCAAAAGCCTGAATCTGCGCCGTTCTGACTTAGGAAGGGAATCAACGCACTCACGGATCTTTTTCTTGACTATTACTTCAAACATTGGCTATAATATAGCCATTTTTTGGCAACTTGTCAAGGGTAAAAATGATAAACCCCACATTCAAGCCAAAAGGCAAACCATACCCCGCTTTCAGAATGCGTGAAAAATGGATGATTTCGGGGAATTTTCACGCAAAATAGAAATTAAATACGACCGACAAACTCACTTGCATTCAGTACTGGAATTTTGCAATTTGAGAAATGCCGTTTGTTTGTGGTTATTATAAAATCGCAGTTGGTTTTTAATGCGGAGGCATATTGCACTGAATCTTCGTAATCTGGCAGAGCCTCAAACAGTGCCTGTCCCAGCATTTGCCCATTTACAGGCACAATTTGAATTATGTTCAGCAAAAATTGCAAATCCTTTTCTACAATTCTGTTTTTATCCAATTTGTTCAGCATATAATTTATATTGCAAAAAGATACGGAAGAAGTATAAGCCGTTATTTGCTCGTAAGCAACCATAGTTAAAATTCTAGCAGAAGCTTCCCAATGAGGCTCCCTCTTTAAGAAATGATCTAAAAATACATTTGTATCTAAAAAAATTTTATTAGTCATGGAGAACATGTTTGTTAAAAAGGTACTCAAATTTTAAATCATCTTCGGTTTTGCCTTCTGGCAAACGATATGCTCCGCACATTTCCTTAATCTCCGGAGAGAGTTCGTAATTTGATTTAGCTTTATCTGGAGGCTCTTCAAGATTCTCCAAAAAATCACTTATTAAAGCAGATAAACTGTTATTCCGCTTTTGTGCTATGCGTTTCCCCTTTTTTATTAAAACTGGAGAAACGCTCAATGTTAATTTTGCTACACTCATACGTAATATTTAATATAGAAAATTACGTATAATTTTTTTTAAGATATACCCGCTTTCAGAATGCGTGAAAAATGGATGATTTCGGGTGATTTTCACGTAAACTAGTTTGTTTTTATGCTTTCCGAAATCCAAATCGGCTGAACCGTTTTCTGCTGCCTGCGAGCCATTGTTTCCGCTGCTACCCTCTTCGCCGCTGGAATTTTTAACACTGGAATTATTGCCACTGGAATAAGTAGGCAAAGCGATAATAATGCGATTGATGCTATCGTAATGATTATTTTTTTTATCATAATGATTAACTTTTTCATAATGTTTTCTCCGTGTTGGGAATAAATATAGAATTTTTTTCTATCTTCCCATAACAAACCTATGTTCAATCGCCTGCCATATCTTATATCAGAAGCGTTTAGAGGGCTTTCAAGGCACCGCCTTGTGATAATCCCTTCGCTTGCTACCACGTTTTTGTGTTCGTTTTTGCTTATAGCAAGCATGAACGCTTTGAGTTTTGCTGTGCAAATTTCTGCGCAGTCTGCTTCTCTTTACAGAATAGAAGCATTTTTTTTGAATACTCCTAAGCCAGAAGAGGCGGATTCTATCTCTAAAATAGTTGCGGCTTATGAAAGCGTTAGTTCGCTTATTTATATTCCAAATGAACAAGCGCTGGATGAATTTAAAAAGACTTTTCCAGAAGATATGCTATATCTTGTGGAGGGAAATCCGTTGCCGGCTTCACTGCGCATTCAGATAAGGGCTAATGCACAAACCTTTCAAACCATTGAAAGCATATCGAAAAAACTGCTCGCCATGCCCGAAATTTCCGTGGTTCAATCTCCAACAGAATGGATTAAAAGATGGGAAAGTTTCAAGTGGCATTTTTTTGCAATACCTGCTGGCATTGCCGCTCTTATGCTAACCATTTTATGGCTAATAATGTGGAATGCTATGCGGCTCACTTTAATTTCCAGAAAAGAATTGGTTAACAATATAAAATATTCAGGTGGAACGGAGTTTTTTATACAATTCCCATTTGTGCTGGAAGGTTTGTTGCAAGGGCTTATGGGTGCAGGGCTTGCCGCCATTCTGTTTGAATTTGCAGAAAAAACAATTATCGATTATTTCCCGATACTCTCGCAATTCACGCAAAAAAATCTGAATGCAAGCCTTTTTGTTTTGCTATTTGTGGCAGCATCCGAAGCTGTGGTTAGTTATTTTACGGTTCGCAAATTTCTAGTTAGAGGGATATAGGGAAGTGGCTAGTGCTAAGTGGCTAGTGGCTAGTGGTTTAGTTCTGCTAACATTGCAGGCTTTTGCCGCACCGGCGAGTTCCGTGGACAAGCAGCTCAAAAGCAATGCGGCGGCTCTGAAAAAAAATCAAGAAGATATACAAAAGGCAGAGACAAAGGTTAAGGAACTTGAAAACAAAGAGTTCGGAGTTTTAAAAACCATAGCTGAAATAGACCACGGATTAACGCAAACAAGGGAGCAGCTGTATGTTCTGCAAAAAAAAGAAAACTCGCTTAAAACCGCAATAAAAAGCATAGAAGAGGAAATAGCCCATTTGCAAGAAAACATAGACACTCAAAAAAAAGCCATAGCTGCAAGGATAAGAGATTTGTATATACACGGCAAAAGAGAAGAATGGGAACTTTTATTCAACCTATTAAAAGAAAATGAAAATCCAAAACGCAAACTCTATTGGGTGCAAAGGCTTTTGGAAAGCGACAGAGTAACCATTGAAACCTACCTCGCATCCTTAGAAAAGCAACAGGAAAAAAGAGAGCAACTTGAAACCAAACAAAAAGAAATGGAAGAACTTCACGAAAGCAAATCCAAGGAAGAGAGCAAATACCAAAACCAATTGCTGTTTCAAACCGAGGTTTTAACCAAGGTAAAAAAAGACAAAACAACCCAGCAAAGAGTGATTGAAGAATACAAGCAAAATCAACAAACATTAACCGCGCTAATTGCAACACTTGAAAAAAAACGGCAGGCAGAACTTCTTAAAAGGCAGGCAGAGCAGTCCGCAACAACAAAAAAGAAAATTGAAAACGAAGTTCCCGTTGCTGTGGGACCAAAATGCACCCCGCTGAGCGGGGAAATAATAAGCCGCTATGGCTATCACGAAAATAAAGACCTCGGCATAAGGCTTGAACACAAGGGTACGGAAATCAGAGGGCAAAAAGGAGACGTTATTAAAGCTGCTGCCGCAGGCACTGTTGTAATGACAGGAAATATTCCAGGGCATGGTCCTTCTGTTATTCTTGACCACAGAGGTTCTTATTACAGTGTTTATGGGCATTTGGGAAGCATAAAGGTTAAGGAAGGAGAAAATGTGAAAAATTGCCAAGAAATAGGTTCTGTGGGTAATGCGGAATCCACAAATGGCTACAAACTTTATTTTCAAGTTTATAAAATTTCCTCAAAAAGTGCCAAAGGGCAAACACAAGATCCTATTCTTTGGCTTAAAAATTAACCTTTTTTCAAAAAATTTATATATATTAGATAGAATGGACAATATTCCTGTTACAAAAGAAACTTATGATTTGCTAACGCAAGAGCTGGAAAACTTAAAAAAAGTTGAAAGACCTCGTATTTTGCAAGAAATTGCCGAAGCTAGGGCTCAAGGTGATTTGAGTGAAAATTTCGAATACCACTCTGCTAAAGACCAGCAGGGCAAAATTGAATCCAGAATACAATTTTTGGAAGACAGAGTTGCCAGAGCGGTTATAATTGAGCACGATACCGCAGGAGCCGCCCGTATTCTGTTTGGCGCAACCGTAAAAGTAAAAGACTTGTCGCTTGGCAAGGAATATGAATACACTTTGGTATCTCCAGAAGGCTCGGATCCCGTAAATGGCAAAATAAGCTCGGTTAGCCCCATTGGAAAAGCCCTAATTGGCAAAACAAGAGGCGACAAAGTTGAGGTTCAAACCCCCAAAAAAGTGATAAAATTGGAAATTTTAGACTATAAATAGCAACCAAAGGATTTTTTTTATTATATTTATGTATGGAGTAAATATGAACCTTAAATTTAAGCTTTTTACGGTGTTTTTCTTGCTGCTCACAGCTTCTGTATGGGCAGGCAAGTGGACAATAGACGGTTTCGACGATTCTCCGGACCCCGGAGATCCAGATAAATTCATAGACGGAGATTTAAATCCTGTTCCCCCTGGGCAAGTTAGCCAGCAGAGCAATACCTTGTATGTAAGGCAAAAATTTGAGGATACGTTTGGAGACGAAGGAGCTACATATCAAATTTTCAAAGGACGCCCAACGGCAGAGGCTAAAACTCTTGGTAAAATAAGCCTAGACGGTATTCCTTACGGAAACCTTCTCAAAATGAAATTATTTTACAAAAAAAATGCCACTGGCGATGATGATTTGGAAACCGTATATTTTGATGGAAAAGATATCCTTGTTGAAGGATCCGACCCTGTTTACATAAATTTAAACGGCAAAATGGAAGAGCTAAAACCTGTGGTTCTATTGGACTTTAAAGTATCCATAACATCTGAGCCTGCTGGAGCAACTGTAACCGTGGGTGGCGCAAACAAGGGAGTCACGCCAGTCACAATTAATCTCTCTTCCCAAAAAACCGTAACCGCGATTATAACTAAAGATGGTTACTACACTGTTATTAAGCCAATAACACCATCAACCAAGCAAACCGTACAAGAAGGCGTTTCGTTAATCGCAAGAAAATCTCTGGATAATCCTGCAACAGCCTATAAAGCTAAATTTCAAACAGTGGGGTCAGATAAAAACGCTATAAAAAACCTTCGCGCCGATGTTAAAAAAACACTGGATAATTACAATTCAGACAGCAAAAAATCCATAGATAAGGTTATGGAGAAATATCCTCAAAATCCGCCAAAAGCCTCAGAGGAAAGCTCAAATGATTACTCTACCCGCCAAGCTCTTTATAATAATACGCAAGCCAAGGAAAGAGAAACCTTGAATAAAGAAGCCCTAGGCATTTTCAACGAACTCAAAGACCTTCTAGCAGAAATAGATGCCTCATCTGGAGGCATGGACTTTGCTCTTAAATATGAGTATATACCTTCTAATGCAATATCCATTGTAAATATGGGCGTAAGAGATTTCACAATAAACGCAGGGGTCCAAAATTCCAGAGTTAAATTCAACTATTCAAAAGCCAAGCTCGCTTATGGCGATGTGTCGCGAGACGAAATTGAAGAAAATCAGGAAAATGTTCACGGTGTACTGAAAATTTGGGACAATCCAAACGAAAAGGGAAAATACGCCTCCATTTACGATATAGCTTTTTTCTTCGATGAAACTCCGCTAAAAATACTGAGCAAGGGTTCTTTTGATTTGAGCGAGGCAACATCCAAGTCGAAAGACACCGAAAAAGATTTGAACAGCCGTGTAGCTAAACACCCTGGCAAAGCAGAATGGGACAAAAAAGATGAAGCTGCTACCCTCAAAGCACTCCGTACTGGTGAAATTCCAGACCCCTATGCTGTAGCGAAAAAAGCACCACCGCCGCCAAAGCCAAAACAAAAACAGGTTGAGGAAGACGATGATGACGATGATGCCGACTACGATGAAGATGAAGATGAAGATGAGATTGAAGAAGGAGTTGCCGCTCAGGAAAAATACGATTATTCTCGCTATGGAGCTTCTGGCAATGCAACGCAAATATTTGGACACACAGATGAAATTCTGTTCTGGACAGGCATGGCATTCCTCGCTAGTGCAATTGCTAATGGCGTTGTAGGCTATTGGAAAAACCAAATGCCATGGAAAGAAGCAAACGAGGCTGTAAAAAACACAAAGACTGCAATAGAAGATATAAAAACCCAGATAATTGGAACTTGTGCACAGGATTTTCCTGAATCACCTGATTGTGCAGATAGAGTAATCAAATATGCAGAAGGTAGAGATCCAGATACTGGCAGACCTGTAGAAGTAAACAATGAGGTTACGGAAGGCAGGCCGCTTTATATTCTTAATAAACATTTGGACCATAACAATCAGGTCCTAGATAGCTATAATAAAGGTCGCATAATTTTCTTTAGCGCAGCAGCAGTTTCTGCAGCTATAAGCATAACCCTGTTCGCATGGTAAGCGCCAGGGTTTCGGTAAATAAAATTTTGTGTAAAACCATCATCGGGATTTATCCCGATGAACTCTGCGAAAAGCAAAATGTAGAGTTCGGTTTTTCTTTTGAATATGATTGCAAGCAGGCAATTTCTGCGGATTCAATAGATGAAGCGGTTGACTATGCAGTTTTAACGGAAGATTTAAAAACATTCGTTTTTAACAGTAAATTTAAACTTTTAGAAACATTAACTGCCGAAATAGCAAAAAGAATTTTGGCATTTTCACCCAAAATAACATCTGCAAAAGTTTATTGCATAAAGTTGAATGCCTTGTGCCCAAGGGCGGAGATAGAATGGAAAAAATAGATGTTGGTGGTTCCGGGTATCCTAGAATTTTGACTAAATCCAAATATGCTTTGCCTCTTTGTCTTAAAGGGCAAGCATTTGGCGACAATGAATTTTGCCTTGCTATGGTAGGCACCAGAAGCCCTAGCGGTTTGGCTTCAAGCACTGTTAAATCTTTGATAAGAACTCTAAAAAACTACAATGTTCGTATTGTCAGTGGGCTTGCCCAAGGCATAGATTCGCTGTGCCACGCCGCTGCAATAGAAAACAATTTGCCAACCACCGCAGTTATAGCACAAGGCTTGGATATGCCTCTGCAAGGAAGCCAACAAATTTTGGCGGAAAAAATTTTAGAATGCGGCGGAAATATAATTACCCCATTTCCTCCTGGTTCGCAGGCTTACCAAGGATATTTTGTGAAACGAAACACGATAATATCTGGAATGTCAAGTGCCACAATAATTGTGGAAAGCAGAGTAAAGGGCGGAGCTATGCACACTGCAAATTTTTGCCTAAAAGAAAACAAGCCTCTGTTTGCGCTGCCAGGTTCTCCAATGAATCCAACATCGGAAGGTTGCAACTGGCTTATTTACCAAAAACAAGCACAAATTATTTGGAGCATAAACAGTTTTCCAGAAATACTCGGTTTAAATTCTCTCTTTCCTTTATCTGAGCCACAAGTGCCAAAGCCAGATTTACCTGATAAATTCCCAAGCTGGGCTGTGAAAGGAACTATTTTGGAAATAAGCGATATTTGCGAACAAAGCGGCAAACCTGTGAGTGAGATTCTAGCTATGCTAACAGAAATGGAAATTGATGGCAAATGCAAGGTTAATGGGCAGAGCGTTATATTTTTCTAGATTTTAAACATGCCCCTGAAAAAACTTTTAAAAAATATTTGGTTGTATGGATGGATATTGATTGTTCCGCTTGCCATTTTAGCCAGCCTTATGGATTTGCTCTTGCTCGGCGGAATTCGTTTGTTTTTATCTATTGTATCTGGTCAGCATATTATTTATATTGAACATATAAAAGAAATAGGACTCTTGCACTGGATTCTTTTAATGCTTGCGGTGGTAGCCTTGCGTTATTTGATAATAACACTTAGAGTGCGCTCGGAGGAGAGGCTCAGTCACAAGCTTGAAAGCCATTTGCGAGCTTGGTGGATTCGTGCCGTAAAAAAATTGCATCCTTCGCAATTTCACAAAAACGAAACCAAAAGCATTTTGCACAACTCAAATGCCACTGTTTCCACTTTGCCAAAAGGCTGCAAAGTTGTTGCTCAATCCGTACAAGCTATATCGCAGTTGCTGTTTTTTGTACCGGTTTTATTTTGGTTATCTTGGCAATTAGCCCTTATGCTTTTATTTATTTTTGCACCCATAACTATATATTTGCAAAAGAGCCTTAAAAAAGCCGGAAGTGAAATTGATGACCTTAACTATTATTATGGTGATTACGATTCGACTTTGTGGCGGTGGGCAGCTCTTTTAAGATTCTGGAACAACCAAACAGAACTCTCAAAATATTTAACATCTATTTTCGAAAAAATTCGCAATTTGAGAAACACCTCAATAAACATGAGCGTTAAAGATGCAACCATAACGCAAAACGTAGAAACTATTTCAATATTTATAATGTGTGTTGTTTTGACTGTTTGCGCTGGTTTAATTAAAATGCAAATGATGGAACCCTTCCAGATAATCTTATTTTGCGCAGCTCTTTTTATATGCTACAAACCTCTGAAAGACTGTTCTTCAATTTTCTCAAATTTAAGGGATTTAAGGGTGGCTTATGCAGGGCTTAAACGTTTGGAGGATATGGATAGTTATGAAAATTTCTTTGAAAAAATAGACGATGATTACATTAAAATTGAAAATATGTCTTTTAGATATGGCGATGAGGAACCTTGGATATTCCAGTCTTTGAACAACATAGTTAGCTTAGACAAGCCGCTGATCATTCAAGGTGAAAATGGCAGCGGAAAAACCACTATGCTTCGCATATTATCGGGTATGGAAATTCCTCAGGAAGGTAGTATTTTTGTGCCGCCCAAAGTAATAAACGGAACATTTTATCTTTCGCAAAGATTATTTTTGCCACCAATTTCGTGGCTAGAACAGGAAATAAAAGAAAAAGAATGGAGCAATAATTTAAAGAGCTTCTTTAATGTTTTGGATTTGGAACATCTTTTTCAAAAACACGGACATTCAAATGGAGAATTGCAAAGAATAGGCTTGGCTTGGGCTGTTGTTAGCGGTGCCCCT
The DNA here is from genome assembly GCA_031281275.1 of Candidatus Fibrimonadaceae bacterium. GTDB lineage: Bacteria > Fibrobacterota > Fibrobacteria > Fibrobacterales > Fibrobacteraceae > Fibrimonas. The sequence goes on along the minus strand of JAITFP010000108.1, from coordinate 8,549 downwards.
TTTCTGTTTTTAGACGAGCCTTTTGCCTTTATTTCACAAAATTTGCGTGAACCCATTTTCAAAGCATTCTGGAATGCCACAACAGAAACAGACCAATGGTGGATGATGGCATCTCACGAATTGCCGCCTGAGGCTTACAGAAACAGAGTTCTTTATTGGAAACTTTGAGCGATTTTTTCCAAATTTTCCTTTGCGTTTTTTCCATCTATATAAATGGGATTTTCTTTGTGCTTGAACCAGGTTATTTGCCGCTTGGCATAATGGCGGCTGGATAGTGCCACTTTTTCCACTATTGAACGAGGATTTTCATTTTTTTCCAATGCTGTTTTTAAGTCCAAATATCCAAGGCTCTGCCAAGCAGGAGCATTTAAGGGCACATTTTTGGAAAGTTCAACAACCTCTTCTGCCCAGCCATTTTCAAGCATTTTAACAACACGCTCATTTATTCTTTTGTATAGTTCAGAGCGTGGAAAATCTAGCCAAACGGAGGGAATGGTGCCTATGCCGCCGATTCGTGGGTTTATAGTTGATTTGCCTAATTCAATGGTTCTGAGTAATCTTTGAGTATCACCGTGCATTATTTTACCTTCTATGCTTGGGTTTATTTTTAAGGCATCCGTATAAAGCAAACTAGGTTCTTTATTTTTGTAGTGTTTTTTCAGTTGTTCCCTGAGTTCTGGATTTGAAGGAGGCAACTCACTTAATCCTTGGCACAAAGCCTGCATATATAACCCCGTACCACCTGTTAGAATAAATTTTGCATTTGGTTTTTGTTCAAGCAAATTTTTAACATCTTTTGCAAATTCAGCTGCATTGTATTGTTTTTCGGGTGGCAAAAAATCAACTAGATGGTGAGGAACCGTACGCAAGCACTCCCCTGCTGGCTGTGCCGTGCCTATTCTGAAACCTTTGTAAATTTGCCTAGAATCCATGCAAATAATTTCTGCCCCCAACTTTTGAGCTAGCAAAACCGCAACCTCAGTTTTCCCAGAACCTGTTGCACCTAATATTGCACCTATTATTGGCATAAATGGAATGTAGCAAACTAGTCTTGCAAGCAACGAATGCTGTACAAATTGCTCTTACTGTAGTAGCCCCAGAGGACGTACTCGTGGTAGTCCATCCACCGGAGATAGGCACTGTAGGCACTTTCCTCAGCACTACTCCACCAATAACCGGTGCCAACATAGTCGAAATGTCCATTGGAATAGCCAACGCCACTCGGCAGAGCCGCAAAACCATACGTGTCCTGACCATTGCCAGATTGCTCGTAATAAGGCTCCCAGCCGCTTGTTGCCTTTAATTTGGCTCCTGCGCCTTCAGAAGGACTATTGTCAGAACTACTTGGATCAACATATTTCATCAAAACATTCCAATCCGTAGCACTTGGTATATGCCAACCAACGGGGCAAATACCTTGATGCTTCGTACCTATTTGAGAAGCACAAGTACTAGAGTTGCAACTAGCAGACAATGCCATTGCCGTTGCCCAGTCATACAATCTGCCATAAATTGCGCATTTGGCTTCGTCGTTGTTATAACATTTGCTACCGCTGGCATTGTAGTTCAGATTTCTAGCCATCCAAGTTTGTGAACCAATGATAACCGTATTGTAAGTTTCGTCCTCGTAAATTACAGGAGTGCCAAGTATAATTTCAGCTTGAATTGAACTGCTACTCAAAACAGCCTCGCTTGACGAAGATTCAATTACAGAACTGGAACTTAACACAAGGGACGAGGACGAGCTACTGAATAGCAAAACGGAACTAGAACTTAACACAAGGGACGAAGACGAGCTGCTAAATAGCAAAATGGAACTACTAGATTCATCTGAAGGAAGCTGTGATGTTTCAGAAGTACAAGAAAAAAATAGCGATATGTAAAGCGCAACTATAAAAGGCGTAAAATAAGGGTATTTAGCCATATTAGAGAATATAGAAATTTTCGGGAATTACATACTTTAGTCACCATATCCCATTTCCAAACATATATTGAGATAGTTTAATATCTAAATTATTATATTAAAAGGCTTTTATGATGTTTTTATTTTCAATTCTGCTATTTGTATTCTCTTATTCAGTAACGTTTGCTGATGAGGATGAGCCAAAAATTTCTATTTATATACATCCTTTCTCATCAATAGAATCAGCAATAATAAAGGATGTTCCATTTTTTTTCTACATAACAAGTGAATTTCATATTAGTAAATATAATTCAATCATTGTAAATCCATCTTTGATTAAAGGAAATGTTGAAAATAAGGTAGATTATTTTAGAATTGGCTCTGGAGTTGGCATTCGTAGGTATGTAACACCCGATCCCGTTCCAGTATTTTTTATTCCAACTGTTCGTTATTTGCAGATCATATCAAGTGCACATTATAGAAGTGTTGATAAAAATAATCCTGGATTTATGGTGGATATTTTAGGGTATATTGGATATTCTTACTACGAATTATGTTTATTAGATATAGGTTTCGGTTACGAATATAAGTATCTGAAAAGAAATTTGGAACAAGAGGCTTTTTCTTATATTAATCTTTTAAATAAAAGTATCATACCTGCCATAGATGCGAATTTAAGTATACGTCTTCCATTTTAAATGAGAATTATGCCTCAACATTTTGGATCGCTTGAGGCGAGTAGGGTCCGTCTTTGGAAGGTATGGTATGGTGACTAAGTATGTAATTCCCAAATTTTCTATATTTACCCCAAGTAGGAGCAATAAGCCTTAACCTTAACAAGGAGGCTTTTATGGCTATTCCAGCGTATATGAAGATAGATGGCATTCCCGGATCGGTGAATGTTTCGGGAAGAGAGGGCTTTGTTGAAGTCCTTGAGTTCAACCACAGGGTTTATGTCCCCACAGACCGCGATGACGGCTCGCTCACAGGCACACGCAAGCATGATTCACTTGTGCTGCACAAGGCTTTTGACAAATCGTCCTCGCTCCTCTACCAGAAGGTCTGCACGGGGCAAACAGTCCAAGACATCCTTATTCGGTGGTATAAAATCACAGACCGAGGAGAGGAAGTTGCATACTTTGAGCACAAGCTCGAAAAATGCAAAATAGCAAGCGTGCGTTCTTATATGCACAATGTAAAGGATCCAACAAAAGAGCAGTTTGTCCATCAGGAGGAAGTTACTATTCGCTATGAAAAAATAACCTGGAATTTCTTGAATGGCAACTTGCAACATACAGACCAGTGGAATCAGAGGTAGATAACAATAACATGAGCGTATTAAATACGCTCATGTCTTTAATTTTATATATTAAAAAAAACGTATGAAATTGTATCACGGTAGCAATCAAATTATAAATAGTCCTGATTTAAGCAGGGGTAGAAAATTTTTGGATTTTGGTAGCGGCTTTTATTTATCAGCAGAAAAAAAACAAGCAGAAAATAGAGCCTTATCCGCAAAGTTATTTTTTGAATGTGGGCAACCAATAGTAAATATTTTTGAATACAATGATTCCGCAAACGACTTAAACATTTTGCATTTCAAGAGTGCAGATATTGCATGGCTTGATTTTGTTTTAGCGAACAGAAAGGGAGAACCTGTTGCGCAATATGACATTGTGATAGGTCCAACCGCCAACGACAAAACTATTTTAGTTATAGACCAGTATATGCAAGGAATGTTTGACAATTTGGAAAACCCAAAAGAATTTGTTATTCGTCTTTTTCAACCAGAAAAATTGGATATTCAATATTTATTCGCAACAGAAAATTCCTTGAAGCACCTCGTATTTATAGAGGCATTTGAATTATGAATACTTACATAAATATCAGCCTTATAAGCATGGTTGTACGCCTGATTGTTGAAAAAAACAGAATTGAAGAGCAGGAAGCTATATTTATTTTCTATAATTCAAAAATAGCGGAAAAACTGGCAGACAGTAAATCAGGATTATATCTTTTATCTCCTTATATAATTTATGAATTATGGAACGCCGAACATCAAACTGGGGATTTTAGACAATCGCCATATTCTTGGAGTATGTTATGAAAAAAATATCCGATAAAGCCGAATTTTTTATTTTTTTATTGGAAAAATATGCAAAAATAAAGAATATACCAGCAAAAAACATCTTGAATTTCTGGAAAGAAAAAGGAATGGTGAGCTATATAAACGATATGTACGAATTGTATCACGCAGAACGCATAGAGAATGCCATACAGGATATTGAAAAAAAATGCAACCTTCCATTTCCATAATAATCTGTAGCCGCAGCCAAAGCGAAGCTTTGAGCTTGCGGCGAAATTTGCTAGGCACGGCAAAATATCCTGATAGCTTGGAAATTATTGTTTTGGATAATAGAGAAAAAAACGAGGGCTTGTGCGCTGTTTATAATCAAGGAGTGGCAAAGGCTCACGGCAGGGTTTTGGTGTTTATGCACGAAGATGTGTGGATGATGGAGAAGGATTGGGACACGCTTCTTTTGAAAAAATTTCGGGATTTGCCAGAGATGCAAATTTTGGGCGTGGCTGGCACAGCTCTGTTGGAGCCAGAACCTTATGCGCATTGGCCCGCAGCAAATATTCCTTATACTTTTGGGAAAGTTTTACATTTGAATAAAAAAAGCGAAGAGTTTTTTCTCGCTATTTACAATGAAAGAGATGGAGACCAAGAAGCTGTGGTTGTTGATGGTTTGTGGTTTGCAGCAAGAAAAACCTTTTTTGAAAAATGCAGTTTTGATGAACAGACATTTACCAGATTTCATTTTTATGATTTGGATATTTGCATGCAGGCTCTTGAATTTGGCAAGGTTTATGTAACTACCGATATTCGTGTTTTGCACAAAAGCGAAGGTTCTTTTGAAGGCGAATGGAAAGAGTGGAGCAAAATTTTTGTTGAAAAATGGAAGAATAAATTGCCCGCGAAAACTATAAATGAACCACCGCCGCCAAATAAACTCCTTAAACCTGGGCGAATTGATTTGCGAGGCAAAGTTAAAGTGCCCAGTTGGTAGTTAAAATAACAGCCAACCCGATAAACTTGAAAGAAAAAAGAACAAACAGCTTAGAACGCAAAGCCCTTGAAAAATGCTTGCTGCAATAATAATTATTTTGCTCTCTGCTTCAAATGCTACCATTTTGTAAAACACAATTGAAATACAAGCACCCAAAAAACCAGAAAGCGAAAAAGTGAGATAAAGGGTTCTGTCGAAATTATCAAATAGAAAATTATATGGCAATAACAAATTAAACCAAAGCAAAAACTGCACCAAAAGGCTATAGAAGAGAGGAATTATTAAAACAAGCCAAGACATCAGAACACCTCTATGTTCAAATTAGAAATTTTTTTTTGCAATATATTTTTTACACCCTCTAAAAATTCCCTTGAAAGCGGTTTTACGGAATTTTCCACAGTTTGTCGAACCACGGAATAAAGCTGAACGCTTAATAAGTTTTCGGGGTTAGTTTGGTGAACTCTTTGCACAATTCCAGCATAACTCTCAATATCTGTTTCGCTTGGAATTCTGCCATTTGCCTCGCAGAGCATGGTTTGTATTCGCAAGGGAAATTTTGAAACGGCGAATTTCAAATTATTTTCTATTAATTCCACTTTTATCTTCTTTTTAGGACGGTTTATAAAATAAAACCATTCATCTGTGCCAGCATCTAATTTTCCCCAGATTTCACCGCTAAAATCCAAAATTTTTTCCAATTGCATTGCATTTGTTATCAGCACTAATTTTGGAATTTCTGAAATACCCTTTAACTGTTTGCAGAGTTCTGCAAAATATGGATAAAGAGTTGGTTCGCCGTCTCCGCTTAAAGCTATGTCTTTTAACTCTCTATTTTTTTCCTCAACACGTGGAAAATGCTCAGATAATTTTGTTTTATGGTATATATAGAGAATTTCTTTCAATTCAAAAATAATTTCATCCACAGATGGAATTTTTGTGGATAAGTTTTTTTTATTAACTTGGCAATAAACGCAATCTAACGAGCATATTCCATTTGGGGTGCAATTTATGCCAATGGACAAGCCTTTTGCTCGTCTTGAAATAACCGGATAAACATAATTAAAATTTTCAAATTTACGATTATGGTCTGCCCAAGCACTCATCAGTTCAGAAGTTGACATACAACCTCAATTGCACCGTATTCAAACTTTCAAATCTGGCTTCGCTCTTGGCTTCTTCCATACCCTCCGCTAGGCGGTCTTGAAATTGCTGTTGATAAGACAGCTCCAAATAGCGAGTGAGGGAAAAGCGCAAATCTGCGGAAAGTTCCTCAATTCTGTACTTTTTAATTATAGCGTTTTGAAAAAATATTTCGCCTAATAAATCAAGCGTAAAAAATCTCAGGAAAGAAAGCCGTACGTTAATAGAATTTTCCCAGCCGTAATCATAAGATTCATTGGTTGCGGCAGTGAATGTAGTTTTTGCTTTGTTGGTTGGAATTAGAATTTTTCTCCTTATGGTTTGCCTCACGGCAAAACCAGTTTGGGCAGAGATATCCACAGAATTAGAAACCATAGGTTGCAAATTCAAACCAACACCCTCTCCTATGCGAAGCGGGTCAAAAGAAGAACTTATGCGAATTTTTTCACCTTTAAATAGGTTAGATGTAACGCACAAGGAATCGGTATCGGTATCGCCAATCCAATAGTATTCTGGAAAAATATGAGTTTTTGCATTCGCCCTCATATATGGACCTATCCAGTCAAAAATTTTATATACAACAGAGCTTTGAAATTGCAGCAAATCTTGTGATATATTCCATTGAGATTCTATTTTCTCTTCGTTTAACCATTGCATATTTTCCCTAGTGTATAATTCCGTTAGCCAAAATACTTTTGTGCGATTGTAAAGAGCACGCAGACGTAAATCGCCAAGGGCATTCCAAGCACTGCTTTTTTGTTCGCTTGCCGTTAAAAGAGTTGTATAGCTGGCAGAACCGCCAAGCCTAAGCCCATAAGTCCAATGGGAATCTTTTCCAGCATTTATGCGCATTTTGTGCACTCCGCCTGCAATAAGCCGCCCTGTATTTTCATCAAAAACAAGTTCAACGTTGCTCAATTCGCCCGGATTTACTTGCACTGTTATATAGTTGATAATAGAGCTTGCATTTTCTCCGCTTCTGGAAATTCTATATATTTGTGGCGGTAAAATCCAAGTTTTAACATCATTTAATCTTTCTTGTGTTAAACCAAAACCTCTGCCATAGCTTTTGCCGCTGTAAACTTCAAAAATTTCGTAATTTTCAGACACAAATTCGCCGTCTTCGTTTATGGTATTTATCACTAGCCCGCCCCAACGAGGTGGAACAAGGGTTGTTTTTCCCTCTTCTACTTTCACTTCGTATCCAAATTTATCATCTACATTTCCAGAACCCATAATAACCATATAGGTTCCATAGGGCACAACTAAACGCTGTCCATGTTTTCCAAGCCATTCTCTATTTTCGTATTCTTTTGAAAGAGTATCCATTCTTACAGCTTTAAATTCAGGCTCCAAACGGCTTTCGGTAAAACGTGGAACAAATATTGCACCTTGCCCCATGCCTACAAATGTTTCGTCTTGATTCATCTGTTCTTCTAAATTCGGTGCAGTCCAACCTTTATTTTCATAAAAATCACCTTTATCGGAATTTAATTGCTGCACAAGTTTTTGGCTTTGTTCCAAAGCAATTTCAGAATTCGTGATTTCTACACCAGGAAGTTCTGGAGGGCGCATAGCAAAAACCATCTGAACCCAGGTTGCAAGGATTAATAGGATTAAAGCCTTTTTCACTCAATTTCTCCCGGAGGGGGCAAAATTTCTAGTTCTACTGGATCCTTAATGCGTTCCGTAGCGGGTAAAGGTTTTGCTTTGGGGTTCCCTGCTATGGAATTTATAACCGAATCTATATCTGCAATTGCCTCGTTGTTTATATACTCCAAAAGTTCAGACAAACCACGCACAACATAAATGGTTTCCAAATTGCTGACTTTTTTGCGATAATCCCATTCCCTGCTCCATAAAACTCTTTTTGTTCTGTTTTCTTGCAAGTGCATATTCATTGCCAAATGTGAATACCATTCATCTTGGTTATCGTATTCTTCCAACGCTCTTATTGTCCCGCTTATGGTAAAATCTGGTTCTTCAACATCTATGCTTCTTCTAACATCCGAAAAAACCTTGGCTGCCGACAAATGGCGAAAAAGCATATCAGATACCAAATACTCCGGCTTAACCGCCCATAATTCGTAGTTGTAAAAACGCAACTGAAATGGAGACTGCCTGTACACAATGTTATTGCGGCGATATGCTTCCGACACATCAAAATCCTTTATTCTCACTGAATAGGGATAACTGCTTTCGTTAAGCATTTCTTTTGGAGTTGGCACATAGTCAAGCTGATAATAACTGTTCTCTTTAACACCTCCAAAAAAACTACAACTAACAAGCATCAAAATCATCAAACCAAGAACTATGTATTTCATATTTACCTCACCCTCTGCTTTTTTTCTTCGCCGCGAATAAGGAGAGAAGGATTTTCCCTAACTTGGCGGCTAACATCGTTTAAGTTTTCCACTGCTTCTTTTAAATAACGA
>JAITFP010000123.1 GCA_031281275.1 Candidatus Fibrimonadaceae bacterium | reverse complement strand
GAGCTTACTTACCTAACCGACAGGCTCCGTGAGACGGCGGTTAATGTTCTGCCTAGCGAGCGGTTCGGGGTGATGACAACCGAGAGCATAGTTGCTTTTCTTGGGTCAATGGAGAACACCGTGAAGGTGTGTAAGGAGGCTAGCTGTCTTGCCGAGCTGGGCAGGAAGGTTAGTGCTGATTATGTGGCTCAGGGGCGGATAGGGAGGTTCAACGAGGATTTGACCATTAAGGTGGAACTCTACAATGTCGCAACTGGAAACTTGATGGGTTCTTTCACTGGCTATTTCAAGGATATGTATAGCTTGCTGGCTCTCATAGACGAGAAGGCACCGGATTTGTTCAAGAAAATGCTTGTGGAATCTAAGCAAATAGAAGTTGAGAAGCCTGAGCTTGCCAAGGTTGAGCCTGTGCCTGCGAAGCCGGAGGTGGTAGTGGTGGAAAAGCCTGTTACCAAAACAAGTTTCTTGGTTGCTGTCGGTTTGGACTTTGTTGGGGCGGGGTTGCTTGTTGCTGGATATTTGAAAGACAAAGATATGGCAGATTCTTATGATAAATATAAGAAGGATGAATATAATAAAGCCAATGGGCAGGCAGATTTTGATAATGCTTGGGATAGCTATGAAAGCGGCAAAACTAAAAGGAATGTGTTTTACATTGTCGGTGGCATAATTTTAACCTCAGGAATAGGAGTACATATATGGTTCTAAGATTTTTTATTTTCGCGGCTGCATTTCTTATCTCTTGCACAAGCGAAGAACGCGATAGCGTCTGTGATGAGAAGAGCATTTACTATAATGGCTGTGTGGGAGGCATTTCGTCTAGCTCTGGCGGGAATGTTCCAAGCTCAAGTTCTAAATCTGTGTCACATCCATCTTACATTACTCACAGTGATCCAGTACCTTACGGCGATCAAATTTACCAGACGATTTTTATTGGCACACAAATATGGATGGCAAGGAATTTGAATTACAATAAAAGCGGCAGTAAATGCTATGGCGAAGGTATTGGCGGCGTTTCTGCTGATAGCATTGCTAAAAATTGTGAAAGATACGGCAGACTTTATAATTGGGAAACGGCAAGGACGGCTTGCCCCGATGGCTGGCATTTACCTAGCGATACAGAATGGGAAGAACTAGTAAATTTTGTCGGTTATTCAACTGTAGCTGCAGGTACACAGTTGAAAGCGGAAAGCGGATGGAATAGCGATGACGACAATGGACAGGATTGGTATGGCTTTGCGGCTATGCCTGGTGGCTACGGCACAGCAGATGGTATTTTCGCTGGTGAGGGTTACTACGCTGGCTGGTGGAGTAGTACGGCAGAGGAACAGTCAAGAGCACACCACCGGAGCATCCTAAGCAGAACCTCAGGAAACGATAATACGATAATCAACAAGGACTCGTACGAGAAGTCTAGCTTGTGTAGTGTTCGTTGCGTGAAGGGCTACTAGAGCGTTATGTTAGCCATTGTGATTCAAGGATTTGCAGAATTATGCAATGCGATGTGCATATATTGGGGGTAAATGCGGTTGTCGTGCGTTCGGGGGTGGTTGTAGCATTTTCTATATTATTCAAATGTTTAGGGAATATTCTTTTCAATTAATCCCGTAGCCCTAAATAAGTTTTAACAGACTTTTGGTAGAGCGTTTTTAGATGGGCGTTTTTCATTATTCTGGTAAACCAGACTGAACAAAAAGGTATTTATATGGAGAAAAAAGACCTAACAGCAGCAGACGTCTGGGCAATGTTCGCCGAGACCGACCGAAAAATGCAGGAAAACGCTCGTCAAATGGCTGAGAACGAACGCATTTTAAACGAGAAATTCGCCGAGACCGACCGAAAAATTGCGGAGGGGCACCGCCTTTTAGACGAGAAATTCAAAGAGCTTGGCATTGAGAGACTAGAGAACGACCGCAAACTCAATGAGAAATTCGAAGCACTTGGCATTGAGAGACTAGAGAACGACCGCAAACTCAATGAGAAATTCAAAGAGCTTGGCATTGAGAGACTAGAGAACGAACGCAAACTCACCGAGAAATTCGAAGCACTTGGGATTAAAGTCAATGACTTAAAATCAAATGTAGTTGGCATTGGCAACAGCAATGGCGAATTTGCGGAAGAGTATTTTCACAATTCCTTGGAAAACAAAATGGAATTTGCTGGAGTGCATTTTGATTTCATTAGCTCAACTTTCAAACTTACGAGAAAAGCCCCAGATGGCAGGAGAATTAAAGACCAGTTTGACATAGTTATGCTCAACGGCGAAGCTGCTGCTATAATAGAGATTAAACACAAAGCTAGAAAAGATGACCCAAAGCAAATTGTGAGCCAGAAAGTTTCCAATTTCAGGTTTTTGTTCCCCGAATACACTAAACTCAAAATTTATTTGGGCTTGGCAGCTTTTTCTTTTGAAGAAAGTGCGGAAAAAGAAGCCAAAGAACTCGGCATAGGACTGCTTAGACAAATAGGCGAAACAGTTGAGTATGAGACTAAATGGGTGAGAGCGTATTAGCTTACGCCCTATATGCGCTTGTCGTGCGGTTTTGTGTGGTTCTATGTGTTTTAGATTTTCTAAATTTCAAAAACAATGTTTCCCAAAACGGTAATCGTAGCAGTGTTTTTGCTGTGGGCAGGCTTTTGTTTTGCCGCTCCTGGCGATTCCGTTGCAAAAAGCAATATACAATACATTCCTCTGCCGTCTCAGGCAGAGCCGCTTAATGGGTTGCTTCCAACAAAGGGAATTTCTAGCGGGGCACCGCTCAAATCTTCTAAGCCATCGGTGGTGTATGAGCACGGGATAGATTTTGAGAGCAGGACAAGCGTTGTGCAGGCTGGGGTGTTAAATGGAATAAGCAAAGATACTTTGCCTCTTTGGCAAGCCTATTATCCAGAACTTGCCGATTATTCAATGGATATGTTTGATATAGGGTTCAATAGGCTTTGGCTAAATTCCTTTATAGGGCAGAATAATGGGGGAGCAAGCGATGAGGAGGAGGGTTCTCTTTTTAATATATCGCTTCCGATGAAAATACCAAATTGGATGAAAGATTTTGGCTTTGACCGTCCGCAGCTTTTATTGCAAGGTTCAATGGATATCCGTTTTCACGGCTCAGGAACATTAGATAATGCTCCAGGTAGCCTTGATAACAGCCTTTGGCCAAATCCAAGCCTTTCTTATGTTCCAAGTTTTACTGTGCAGGGCAAAATTGGCAGGAATATTACGGTTGAATTGAATAACACAGAGGGCGGGCTTGGCGTGAGAAACAGGGTTCGCATAGTTTATGCAGAAGCTACTCCCGGCGAATTTGAAGATTATATTTTGCAAAGGCTGGAAGCAGGCAGCACATCTTTAAGTTTAGCCGGAACAGAACTAACGGGCTATGCCGAGCAGCATCAAGGTTTGTTTGGAATAAAGGCAGATATGAAATTTGGCAATTGGCGTTTGACCACAATTGCCTCTCAAGATGCAGGTAGTCAAGAGAGTTATACAATAAGGGGCAAAGACGAAAGTACAGAATTCCAAGTTCCCGACAAGCAATTCAACGCTTATAAATATTATTTTTTAACTCAGAGTATGAGGGATGCTTATATAAACGCAAAGATAAACGGAGGTTTGCCGCCACGACTGAAGTTGGATGGCTTAAAAGTTTACAAAAGAAGTGCTTTAAACAATAAAAATACAACAATAGAAAATGTGGTTGGTGTTTATTTTCCGCCTGGGAGCAGCACTCCTGTGAGAAAAACTGGACTGCCTATAACTGAAATGCAAAGCGGAACGGATTATGTTTTTGATGCAAACACCGGAATTTTGCGGCTTAAAGCTAGCAGCCAAGGTGCACTTATTGCGGTTTCGTGGGCTGGCGATCCAACAGGTCGCTCAACATCTGCGGTTAGAAGCAACCAAGGAGATGAGGTTTTGCTTGTTCAATACGATGTTGCTTCCTCTGATTTAATAGACATTGAAAAATTAATGCTCAGAAATATTTACAATATTGGAATCTCTTCTGAAAATTCGAGTAATTTTATTTTGAAAATGAAAGACCGTTCAAGAACCGCAGTTGATTTTTTAAAAACACTGGGTGTTGCCGATACTTCAAACGGAACCATTTTAACAAACGATGTATCCATATTTCTCAAAGAAGGCGGTGAATATACGGGAGATATGCAATTGCCTTGTAGGGACATAAATTGGTATGTGAATAATAGAGGTCTTTCCTACGCAAGCGCAGCTGCCGCCGCCAAAGAACGCTGCCTTGAACCTTTAAGAAACGTGGATTCTTCTGCCACAATGGCTTCGCTCTACACAAGACCTATGAACAATATGAATCTTTACCAGCCTCTTTATTATTTTGAGTCTGTTGGAAAACGCAGGCGCACAAGCATAAGCGTTAGAGACCCGAGCAGCAGTTATTCGGTTGGCGGTGGCGGTTGTTTGGATATTGCTCCGAATTCGGAAAAATTAAAAGCAGGTTCTGAAGTTTTAGTTAGGGATGTTGATTATCAGGTGAATTACGAGCTTGGGCAAATAGAGCTTATAAGCGAGCGAGCATTAGATCCAAACAAAGAAATAACGGTTAATTTTGAATGTGAACCTCTTTTTGAACTTCAAAGCAAACTGCTTTTGGGAGCAAGAGCCGAATATCCGCTAAATACATTTGCAGACGGCTCTATTTTTGGTTTAACTGCTCTTTACAAAAATCAAAACGTTAGCACGGATAATCCACGCCTTGGCGGGGAACCTTTTTCTGGGCTTTTGTTTGGAACAAATATACGTTTAAGGGATAGTTCGAATGTAATGGATAAAATGATAAATGCCGTTCCTTTCATAAAATCCAATGAAAAATCCAGATGGAGTTTTGAGGGAGAACTAGCGGCAAGCTACCATAACTCAAATACAAATTCGAGAAAATCTGCTTTGATAGATGATTTTGAGGGAAGCTCGCTCAGCTTGCAATATCCGCTTTCTAGGCTTATGTGGTTTAAGGCAAGCCCTCCGGGAGGAATTGCAAATGATCAGGCTACATATATAGAGCATTTGGATTACAAGTATGCTGGGGAATTTGTGTGGCACAGCAACACTTCTATGCGTTATAGGCACATTTACACGCCAATTGGCAATACCGATGTGGATAATAGGGAGATAACTATTTTGAGTTTTAGATTAAGACCAAACGATAATTTAAACGGAAAAAGCTGGGGCGGGGTTATGCGTCCTAATGGCACTTATTATCAAGATTTATCGCAAAAGAGATATATAGAAATGGTGGTTAGGGGAAATGTGGGTTCTTTGTATGTTGATTTGGGTTTGATTAGCGAAGCTGTGAGCATAAATGGTTATGAACCCGATAATAATATGTTGTATTCCGAGGCTCTGGCTGGTACAACGCAACCGCTTAACGATTTGGGACTTGGTTATGCTGCCGGAGTGGATGGAAGGTTGGTGACTTGGGATTGCCGCTATGCTCAGTGCCGCTCCGATACTTTAAAAGCAGAAAATGTTTCCGGTGGAAACACAGATATTGCAAGGGATAAGTTTAATGCCAATCTACTGGATTTAAGCGACCCGCCGCCTCAGATTAACGGTACAAAAGGCAATGCAGGAGAGAGAACTTTCGATAGCGAAGACATAAATCGCAATGGGCAGTTAGATACAGAAATTCGCTTTGTGCGCTACAAAATAGATTTAAACACAGAAGATGCAACCCAATTTGAAAAATTGCAAAACGGCTGGCGCAGGTTTCGCATTCCTTTGGATAAATTCGATACCATAGTGTCTGGCACGGGTGTTTCGGCAATGGATATTTTGGCAGAGGCAGTTTCAACAAGGCTTTGGTATGGAAATTTGGGGCAGGGCATTGCAGAAGGCAGAGCGCAAATAGCAGATTTTAAAATTGTGGGGAATGAATGGATAGAAAATTCTGGAAACAATGAATTTGGAATAGTATCTAATCCTGTTACTGAAACAGTGACCGGAGAAATGAATGGAGAAATTAAAGCTCCTGGTGCGGTGGTTGTTCCAGACAGCAATTATTTGAGAGTTCAGGTTATAAATAACCGTGATAATATGGGTGCTTATTTCAGATCTCCAAATACACCGCTAGAAAGAGATGAAACCACTGGCACTCCATTAAAGGAGCAGAGTTTACTTTTGGAATATGGTGGTTTGCATCCGGGGCAAGCGGTGAGTGCCACTAAATTTTTTGAAAATGAAGTTAAAGATTTTACTTCTTACGAAAATATTAAAATGGAAATACATTACGAAACCAAAGCGACAAAAACTCCCGTTAGATTTGCTCTGCAATTTGGTCGCGGCGGGCTAGATGGCAGCCAAGATTATTACGAATGGTCTTTTAAACCCGAAAAACTCGAATGCAGCGATAGAGAGCGAATTCAGGATTGCCACGAAAATAATTGGAGAGCAAATGCTTTTTCGCTTCCGCTTTCTAAATTTTCAAATTTGAAACTGGGCAGGGAATTTTTTAATACGAAAATAGATACTTTAACCAAAGATGGCAGAAAAGAAGTAATAAAAATTGTGGGGAATCCTTCTAACAGTGTAATTAACTGGATACGCTTTGTTATTATAGCAGATGACGATGCATCTTTGGAAGACTTGGATGGAACTTTTTGGATTAACGATTTGCGGCTTTCAGGGATAAGCAACGCTTGGGGCTATGCCGCAAGAACTCACGGGCAGTTAGATTTTGCCGATGTATTTTCCATTTCTGGCGAATTGCGCTATCAAGACGGAAATTTTGCAACGCTTAAAACAGAAGGAAGAAGCCCCAAACCAACGCTCAGCGAGGCGAATACACGCTTGGATGTGAATGGGAATGCAAGCCTGAACATAAACAAGTTTTTCAAAGACGATTACGGTTTGCGCCTGCCTTTTGGGATTGGATACAGTTCCACAACGCTTCGTCCCTATTTAAAACCAGAGGATGATATTAGTCTTAGCAAAGATAATGCTTTTGATATGTTCGGTGATTTGGCAACTGCGGGTTTGGAAGTTAAAGATACAAACGAAGAACATTCTTTAAGAGAGGCTTCTGAGTCCAAAGGATACCAGAGTTTTTCCCGTTCCAAAACTCTATCTATTGGTTTTAGCAAAGAATACAAAAAAAGCGATAATATTTTTCGGGAAATTTTGGGGCAAGTGTTTTTGGAACGCCCAGCTTTGAATTATTCTTACAGGGAAACCGAGCGGCGTTCAGCAAAAATCGCAGATAGCCTTTACCAATACAATACGGTTTTGGAATATAAACTGGGACCTCTTGAACGAAGCAATATTTATTTGTTTGGCAACAAAAGCCTGCCTGTTGAACCGTGGCCCGGAACCTTTGATTTAACACTGATGGACTTGGCTTATAGCAGAAGCGAAAATCAAGAGAGAGACCCGAATTTTATGGAACCTCAGGTGGAAAAAATAACGAATTTCACAACGGATTTGACCCATAAGGCAGATATTCGCTGGAATATTTTGCCCTTCTTTAACCTGAATTACACCCTAAATATAAACCGTGATATGTATGCAGGTGGAGATAGACAGGCTTTTGTGAAGGAAGATTTTTTTAGCCCCAGTGGTGAAGGTGGTTTGTTTGCTAAAAACTTTATTTTTGACTACGACCACACCGATAGGAGGGTTTATGTTAGAGAAGTTTCTTACAAATATCCCTTGCAAATTATTACCAACGATACCACAGGGGTGCAAGATACCATATACCAAACCGCTTATTCCTACGAAATAGACAGCGTTGGTTTAAGAGACTATGGCAGGACTTATGGAATTTTGCGGGGCGAGCGTAATCGCAGGCAAGATTTCAGGGCAAATTTTTCAGCAGAGTGGATTCCATTTTTGCCAATGAGATTTTCTTTTAACAGCGGATTTACGCAGAATAAATCCATTCCGAACAATTTTGATTTTTATGATGAAGAAACGCTTTCAAAGAATTTTTGGACAATTCAGCAAAACAACCGCTTTGAATTTTCTCCGAGTTTAAGGTTGCAGCAACTTGCTGGCATAGCTGGAAAAAACCCTATTAGCAGTTTTTTTGAAAAATTGAAGTGGCAAGAAATTCGCAGTATGTGGAGCGTGGATTTGCAAACAAATGGCGAAGATTTTGCGCTTTGGCAATTATACGAAAAGCAAGGAGTGGATCCGTTTCAGTATTATTTATTTGGTCTTGGTCTTGGAGACGGTTATAGCGGCAGGGGTTTTTGGAATCTAGTGAGCGGTGATATGGGGCTAAAAACAAGAGAAGATTACGATGATTTTGCGCAGTACAGAAACAAGAATACAGATACCATTGTGTATCAAGGGCGTTTTGAGCACAGCATTAGGCGCAATTTAACAAACAACACATCACTAACTTTGCCTTGGTGGGATATTGGCGTTAAAGGCGATTTAGTTTGGTCAGAGACGTTCAGGCAAACAAGAGAAAATCCTTTGTACATAGACACAACAACAACTTGGCCCAAACTTGGAATTGGCGTATCTGTCCCAAATTTTGCGCATCGTTTTGATTTTTTCAAAGGCAAACTGCGCAGCCTTTCAACTTCGCACCGTTTTGACTATCAGGAACGCACTACGGTTCGCCCATATCAGAGTGCGGAAGATGAATGGTTAACCACAATAGATTTTAATCCTATAATTCGCATAAGCGCATTAACGCAGGGCAATATTCGCATAGATAACAGTGTTAGGTTTAAAATGGAAGAGCAGTTGAGGCGAGCAAAAATGGAATTACCAGAAACGGAAGCCTGGAAAGAAATAGATGAAGACTATTACGTAAAAATTCCCTGGCTATATACCGACAAAACAGTGGATTGGGGCTATGCCGCTGGGGACGAACTTTCAATAGCTTATCCTCTTAAAGCCAAAAGAGGTTTTCAGCTTTGGCGCTGGTATATAAAGTTAGACAACGATATAGATTTGAAACTCGCAAGCGGTTATAGTTATAGAAAGCTCATTAAAGAAGATTATATTCCTGTTGAGGGTTTTGATCCTTATGAACCTGCCAATGGAACGGCCTCTGGGGTGCATACTGAGGTGATAACTACAAAAGGCGATGAAAAACCAAGCTATACACCCGAACTTAAAAGAATAAACCGCAACGTTACAAATCGCTCGCACGAATGGTATCTTCGCCCAAGCGCAGGTTATTCTTTTAACAAGCTAGCTAGTGCCAGTGCCTATATAGAATACCGCCGTTTAAGAGAACAACTACAAGATGGCGATGCCCATACTCGCCAAACTCTTTCCTTTGAAATAGCTGTTATGTTGAAGTTTAATTGATTTGTTTATTTTCTATATTTCTCCTTTCTACATTCGCTCTGCAATGGAGCGGTTTTATTATATCACATAATTTTTTTCCACGAGGATTACTATGTCCAAAAAACTGCCGAAGTTTGCTCCGCTCACTTTGGATTTTACGTTCAAAAAAGCCTTTGCTAACGAGCAATGCACGGAACTGCTTTTGTTCCTGCTCAACACTTTCCTTGACAGGGTTCTCAAAGAGCCTATCATAGATGTGAAAGTCATTCACACAGTCCAGCTTGGCAAGACAAGGAGAAAAAAGGGTGCTGTGTTTGATATTCAATGCGAGGATGCTTCTGGTGCTAGGTTCATCGTAGAGATGCAAGTGGAAGAGCAGAAACACTTCATCAAAAGGAGCCTCTTTTACCTCTGCATGGCTGTGGCTAATCTTGCAAAGAAAGGCAAAATGGAGAGCAGGGGAAAGAAAATACCTTACGACTACAATATTCCTGTGGTCTATACGCTCAGTTTTATCAACTTTGACGCGGATTTCGGGAAGAATTGCGATGAGGTTATTCAATATCTCTCGCTTTCCAACGAGTTTCACCCAGAGATTCGCTATGATAATCTTATGCGTTTGATTTATGTCCGCCTTACTAGGTTTGATAAAACCGAGGATGAATGCAAGAGCAACCTTGACAGGATGCTTTTCATCTTTAAGAATGCTCATAATCTTGGCAAAGTGCCCAAGAGTTTCAATAAAATGGTGTTCAAGCGTCTTTTTGAAGTGGCAAGAATTTCTAATTTTTCTGATGAGGAGCTTATGGACTACGAAAGTGATATGAAGCGTTTCAGCGACCACATGAATGCCTTGGCTTATGCTGAGGAGAAAGGTCTTGCTAAGGGTGAGGCTAGGGGTGTTAT
>JAITFP010000088.1 GCA_031281275.1 Candidatus Fibrimonadaceae bacterium | reverse complement strand
GCAGGGTTGCGGGTAAAGGCTACTCCTGTGCCGGAGCTATCTCCCATATTGCCAAATACCATAGACTGAACATTAACTGCGGTTCCCCATTCTTCGGGAATTTTGTATTTGCGGCGATAGAGAATAGCGCGCTCGTTCATCCAGCTTGCAAATACGGCTCCTATTGCGCCTTCTAGTTGCTTGTAAGGGTCGCTCGGAAAAGGTTTTCCTGTTTTTTCCAAAACCAGTTTTTTAAATTTTTCAATTATAGATTTTAAATCTTCTTCTGGAAGCTGGTTATCGTGCTTAACGCCTCTTTTGTTGCGAGCTTCTTCAATTATCACCTCAAAGGGGTCGTGTTGATTTTCGTTTGCTCTTTCAATTTGCAAAACAACGCCGGAATACATCTGAATAAAGCGGCGATAAGAATCGTAGGCAAATCTGCCGTTGTTGCTTTTAGCTTTTAGCACTTCCACGGTTGTGTCGTTCAAGCCGAGGTTCAAAATTGTATCCATCATTCCAGGCATAGACTCTCTGGCTCCAGAGCGAACAGCCACGAGTAGGGGATTCTTATGACCGCCGAATTGCTTTCCGGTATGCTTTTCTATTGCGGTTACAGCTTTTTTAACCTCTTCGCTCAAGCCTGCGGGCATTTTGCGTTTATTTGCATAATATGCAGTGCAAACTTCTGTTGTTATTGTGAAACCAGGGGGAACATTAAACCCTCTTTTAGCCATTTCTGCAAGCCCAGCTCCCTTGCCACCTAGCAAATTGCGTTGCCCCCCATTGCCCTCTGTTATGCCTTTGCCGAAAAGATAAACTCTTTTTGCCATAATATAAACTCCTTGTGAGAAGAAAATATAGTAAAGTTTAACACTTCTTCTCTACAATAAACCTCGGTCGCTGCTTTGTTTCCAAATAAATTTTGCCAACATATTCGCCCACAATGCCAATGGAGAATAAGAGCAAACCACATAAACTCCAAATTGAGCAGATAAGGCTAGACCAGCCTGGTTCTGTGGCTTTGTGAAAATATTGGAAAACGGAGTAGGCTATCATGCCAAGGCTAATTATTAAAATGAATATGCCTAGCATTGTGATTAGCCTGATGGGTTTTGTTGAAAGGGAGGTTATTCCTTCTATGGCAAATCGGAGCATTTTGTAAAATGGATATTTGCTTTCGCCAGCCATTCTTTCTTTACGCTCATAATATGCTATCCCTGTTTTGTAGCCCAGCATGGGAACTATTCCGCGCAAAAATAAATTCACCTCCTTGTATTCCGCGAGGGCATCTAGGGCTTTTTTGCTCATAAGCCTAAAATCTGCGTGGTTGTAAATTATGTCTGCTCCCAGAAAGTGTATAAATCTGTAAAATCCGTGTGCTGTCGCGCGTTTGAAAATTGAATCCTTGGTCCTTTTAGACCTAACCCCATAAACAATTTCACAACCCGAATTGTGCATTTTCAGCATTTCTTCAATAACGGAAATATCATCTTGCAAATCTGCGTCTATGGAAATGCATGCATCTGCAAATTCTCTAACCGAAAGCAAACCGCACAAAAGAGCGTTTTGGTGTCCCTTGTTTTTGGAAAGTTTTATTCCTGAAAAATTTTCTGGATTTTCTTTGCAAAGGTTTTCTATTAGCTCCCAAGTGCAATCCTTTGAGCCATCGTCAACAAAAACTATCTTTGATTTTTGAGAAATAAGACTATTTTCAATGAGTTGCCGCACAACACCGAGCAATTGCTCTGCTGTGTGCGGCAGAACTTCTTTTTCATTATAGCAGGGAACTACTATTGCTAGCGTTGGAGACATTATGGCAAATATAGAATTTTCTAAATTCTCTGCTATGCAAATCACCAATTCCACACAGCTTCGCGGGGTGTTTCCCGCTCTTTTTACTCCCTTGAAAAACGATGACTTTTGCTGCATGCGCAACTCAATAGATTATGTCAAAGCAAAAAAAATGATAGACGACCTTATAGAGGTAGGTGTACACGGTTTTGTGCCAGTTGGAACAACGGGGCAAAGCGCAACGTTGAGCGTGGCGCAGCATTTGGATTTTATAAAATTTGTGCTGGACTATGTAGATGACAGAGTGCCTATAATAGCAGGAGCTGGCTCCAATAGCACAAGAGAATCTGTTGAATTAATAAAAGAAATTCTAAAAATTGAAGAAGTTCCAGTGCTCTGCGTAACAGGCTATTACAATAACCCTCCCCAAGAGGGAATATATGCCCATTTCAAGGCTTTGAGTAGCGAAACTGGTGCGAGGATTATCCTCTATAATGTGCCAGGGCGCACCGCAAATTATATACATCCCACCACCATTATAAGACTTGCCGCAGATAAAAACATAATAGGCTTAAAACAAGCCGTTGAATTTAAAATTGGGGAAAAATATCATGAAGACACAAAAAGCATAGTTGAGCAAACAAGAAGCCTTGATTTTGCCCTTATTTCTGGAGAAGACAGCGCATTTATAGATATGCTAGAAATTGGCGGAACGGCTTTGATAAGCTCAACTGCAAATATTCCCGAAGCCGCAAAAATATTCGTTGACCTTTACAATTCCTTTAATAAAAAAGAATTTGAAAAATGCGACCAACTTCAAGATGATACCAGAGACTACGTAGAAGCCGTATTCAGTCGCAAAAACCCCATTCCTCTCGGAACCTTTTTCAACAGCCCGCTCCTCCTCCCCCTAGTGAGCGTAAAAGACACCGAAAGAGGGGACGAAGCCGAAGCCCGCATACACAAACTAATAAAAGAAAAAGCTCAGAGTTTACTAAAATACACTGAAAGTGAAAATTACTAGTAACTCAAAAATCCTGTTAATTCTGTTTATCCTGTTAATCGGGAGAATCGGGGTTCAGACAAAAGCACAAGAGTTAATATCCGAATCTGCTTGGGTTTGGAGTGCGGCGGTTCAGAATAAAAAAGGCAAAACAGATTCCTTGGTATTTGAAAAACTTGCGCAAATAGAGGCTGGCAGTCCGGTGGTTCTTTCTCAAGTTCCAAGAGCAGAAGCCTCTTTGCTCAGAATGGGATATTTTTCCAAAACTAGCGAAACAAAATTTTATCGCATAGCAAATAGAAATAGGCTTGTTCCAGCTTTTAATTTAACAGATGCAACTGCCAATTTTGCAGAAGCCTCAATTGCTTTTGAAGCTGGCAACAATGAATATAACGGGCTTGTAATGGTGCAACTCATGAACATAGCTGGGAATGCTAGGGATTTTTCCTTGTCTGGAGAAAATTCAAAAAATTATCGAGCGGCAGAAATATTTTATAAAGAGCCTTTTATATTTGGACTTAAAGGTTCTTTAAAACTTCACGGTGAATTTTTGGAATGCGATTCTATTAGACAAAGAAATGCAGATTTAAAATATATCCATAATCTTAACTGGGAGTGGCAGTATGGAATTGGCGGAGGCTACAAAAACAACAAATTGTTTTCTTCGCTTTTGCTCAGCTATGATAGCAGAGATAAAGTTCCAATTGCTTTCAAGGGTTTGTTTGCAGAAATGTCTGCTGAATTTTCTGAGTTTGTGGCTGCGGGCTTAAACGGAGCCTATTACCAGCCCTTTTCAAAAAATTGGACATTGCTACTCTCTGCAAAAGGTTTTGGAATGTTGCCATCAGAGGATTACGCAAGGGAAGATTTGTTTCTCATAGGTGGCAAAGATGATTTTATAGGATTAATCCCTCGTAGCATAAGAACAAGGGCTTATGGTTTAACCGAAATGGATTTTCAATGGCACGGAATGGAAAAATCTGCCTTGCACATATTTGGGCAAAACGGAATTTACAGGAACAGGGTGCCATTCAAAGGCTGGAAGCATATTTTAACCTATGGCTTAGGTTGGGAGCAAGGTATTTCAAATGCAAGTCTTGCAATTTATTATGCCCTTTCTAAAGATATGATGCCAATGGACGGATTGCTTAATTTAAGCCTTAGAATTGGATTTTGAAATTTTATTTTTCTATATTTAATATTAAATAGGAGAAAAAACAATGAGAAACAAACTCAGAGAAATTGTGCTAACAGCAAGCGTTTTGCTCGCTTTGTCTTTCACCCTTTCTTGCGCTCCGGCAGATGACGATGATGGCAATTCCAATTCAGGCAAGAAAAAATCTTCGTCCAGCAAAAATAATGGTTCTTCATCTTCTAAAAACAATAGTTCCAGTAGCGGTGGCAAAGTTTCCAGCAGTAGTAGCTTTGACGTAAACTCACAAATATACAAGTATGAGTGTGGTTATGATTATAACGATGAAGAAGAGTACGAGCTTTGTCAGTATGTAGCTTATGCCGATAGCGGAAATGTTTATGATTATTATTTGGGCGAATTAGGAACCGTAACGAATGGAAAGGTCCATCTCGATCTGAATTCATCTTCAGATGTCTCAGAATACTTAGAGGATTTTTTGTCTTTAGATGAAGATGAAGATGAAGATGATGAAAACGAAGATGGAGAAGAAAAAGAAAAAAAACCTTGTTCCGAATATACCAAAGGTCTTGAAGTGTATAAGGCAAGTTTTCAACTAAATGATAGTGATAATTATTATGTTGGTAGCTTGTCTATTCTAAATGAGGGTGAAGATGAAAGTGAAAATAATGAAATTCTATATTGGTATTTTTCAAAAGCTGGAAAAATAGTATGTAATTTTAATGAAGAAGTAAAATACGAATTAAATGTCAAAGAGGGTTGGAATCAAATATATAAGAAAACTACATTTGACGATGAATACCACTACTACGGAGTAGAAGAATACAGTACAAAAAATATTCTAACGAAAGAAGTAAAGTGGTTTCTCAGTTGGGGTGGGTAATTTACCTCAATGAAAGTTCAAACTCCGCCACTTCCAAAAGGAACTAGAGATTTTTACCCTGCCGACATGAGGGTGCAAAATCATATTTTCAATATATGGCGGCGAGCGGCTTTAAAATATGGATACGAAGAATACGAAGGACCTACCTTTGAGCATTTGGAGTTATACACAGGCAAAAGCGGCGAAGAAATAGTTACTCAGCTTTACAATTTCACAGACAAAGGCGGCAGGGCACTCGCACTCCGCCCCGAAATGACACCTACGCTCGCAAGGCTGGTTATACAAAAAGGGGCAGAGCTGAGAAAGCCTTTTAAATGGTTTTCCATTCCTCGTTTGTTTCGCTATGAACGTGCGCAAAAAGGCAGGCTTAGGGAATTTTTTCAACTGAATTTAGATATAATAGGAACAGAAAGCATTAGTGCAGAAGCAGATTTAATATCTGCGATTTGTGCCATGCTCCTTGATTTTGGTTTAACCGAAAATGATTTTGCAATCGGAATTTCAAGCCGTCGCTTGCTCGCCGCATTTTTGGAAAGTTTGGAAGTGGCAGATGCAAATTTAATTTACCCCATTTTAGACAAAAGCTCAAAAATGCCTGCTGAAGATTTTGAAAAGGAATTATTGAATGCTGGTTTAAGCGATGAAAAAGCAAAAAAAATAAAGTCTTTTATGAATTGCTCAAGCATTGAAGAAATTAAAAACTTATTTGAATGGCAGGAATTTTCTGAACTTGAAGAGCTATTTGAACTTATAAAAATTGCAGGTTTTGAAAACTCGGTTAAACTGGATTTAACCGTTGTACGTGGGCTTGCTTATTACACAGGCATTGTGTTTGAGGTTTTTGACAAAGCCAAAAATATGAGAGCAATAGCAGGCGGCGGGCGCTACGATAATTTAACAGAAACACTGGGCGGTCAAAAAATTTCTGGGGTTGGTTTTGGAATGGGAGATGTTGTGCTTGCAGATTTACTAAAAGAAAAAAATCTGCTCCCACAGAGCAATGCCGATTTACCGGTATTTATAGCCTCTTTTAAAGGCGATATGAAAATCCTTTTTAAAACAGCAGGGGAGTTCCGCAAAGCGGGCGTTGCCTGCTCACATTCCTTAAATGCGGTTAAATTCAGCAAGCAATTGGAAATGGCAAATGCAATTGGTGCAAAATGCGTTATTTTTGCAGATGGCGAAAAAACAAAAGATGGTTTTTTTGAGTATAAAATTCTTTCAACAGGAGAGCAAGGATGTCTAACTTGGGAAAAAATAAAGGAAAAACTGTGAGTTCTTACGAGGGCAGGCAAACCCACATTCCGTCTTTAAAAACTCCGGAAATTGAAAACTGGGAATTTATGTACCCTAATTCTGCAACAGATTTGCGAATAGAAGTTCCAGAATTCACTTGCGTTTGCCCAAAAACAGGGCTGCCAGATTTTGCAACGCTGGTTATAGAATACCGCCCTGCAAAATATTGCCTTGAACTTAAAAGTTTCAAGGAATATCTGCTCTTTTTCCGCAATGTGGGAATCTTCCACGAACACGTAGCAAACAAGGTTCTAAAAGACTGCGTTAAAGCCGTTGCCCCAAAATGGATGATAGTCACGGGAATTTTCAATTCCAGAGGCGGAATACAAACAACTGTTGTGGCTAAACACGGAGTATAAATTATGAAAAAAATTCTGTGCTTTGTTTTAACATTCTCAATGGTTTATGCTCAAGATAAAACCAAAGATGATGAGATTATTTCTGAAGCGGATGCTTTTTCGCAAGAAATGCAAGCAAATTCTACAACCGAAGAAAATCCCGATAACAGTGGATTAACTCCACAGCAGAGATTTGAAGATAATCCAAAATATAATGTGCACGAATACAACTACAAACAGCAGGTTATAGTTGGCGGAACGGTTATGTTTTGCATGGTTTTATCCCTAGTTATGAACAACAATTACAATCCCAAGCGTGGTAAATGAAAATTAAGGCTGCTTGGTAATCAACGCTATAACCTGTTCTGCGCCTAGATTTTTAAAGCCGAGCGTGGTAAAGATCTTGCTCAAAATATTGCTCTGCTCAAATTTCAGGGATTTTATCAAAATATCTTCTTTTTGACAAAGCTCTATAAAATCGTTTAGTGTGAATAGATGAATATTGGGCGTGTTGTACCAGTTGTGGGGCAGAGTTCTGCTCATTGGCATGCGTCCGGTAAATGTAAAGGTTTTGCGAATTTGCCAGTTTCCAAAATTCGGGAAGGTTACAACGGCTTGTTTGCCTATGCGCAAAATTTCTCGTAGCACATCACGCGGATTTTGTGTTTCTTGCAGGGTTCTGTTGAAAATCACAAAATCAAAACTATCGTCTGCAATATCGGAAAGCCCGTTTTTATCTAGGTCGCATTGTATAGCGGGCACATCAAAATTCAAACAGTGCAAAATTCCATTAAAGGAACGGTCAAGCCCAAAACCTGCAACTTTTTTTTCACGCCACAATGAGTGCAGCAAATAACCGTTTCCGCATCCTATATCCAAAACGCTTGAATTTTTTGGTATAAAGGCAGAAATTTTGCGTATGTCTTTTTTGCTTTCAAAAGCAGAATTTACATAATGCTCATCACGGCTTTCAACAACTCGCACATCCAAAAAGCGAGAGAGCAAATTTCCCAAATCTTTCACTTCAAGCAAAAAACCATCGTGCCCCAGATGGGTGTCAATTTCCACACTGCTGACTATTTTCTTTTGATTTAAAAGCGCAAATGAGAGTTTTTGGGATTCCTCTTGGGGAAAAAGCCAGTCAGTGCTCAAATGAACGCACAAAAACTCCGATTTAGTAAGGGATATGGCTTTTTCAAGAGAACCGTATTTTTTTTCCAAGTTAAAATTATCCATTGCCCAGGTTAAAATCAAATAACTGTTTGCATCAAAGCGTTTCACAAATCTTTCGCTTTGTTTGTTCAAATAGTTTTCAAGGGCAAAGCCAGTGTAAAATTTTTCGGGGTCACTTGGCATAAGCTCTGCTGTATCAAAGCGGTTTTTCATGGACTCGGCGGAGAGGTATGTTATATGAGCCATTTTTCTCGCATTGGCAAGTCCTTTTGCAGCATCGTCTAAAACAATATGGCGACCCACTATTTCAAAGGCAAGAGCTTGAGAGGAGAGTTTTGTTCCGCTGGCTATAACAGCGCATCTCTCCACAAAATCTGGGTATTGAAGCGCCCATTCAAATGCTTGAAACCCGCCCATTGAGCCGCCTATAACGGCAAAGATTTTCTTTATTTCCAAATGGTCTGCAAGTTTTTTTTGGGCATTCACCATATCTGTTATGGTTATGCGCGGAAATTTTGAGCCATAAGGTTCGCCCGTGCGTGGATCTATGGAAGATGGTCCTGTGGTTCCCTTGCAGCCGCCTAGTATATTGCTGCAAACCACAAAAAATATATCGGTATTTATGGGTTTACTAGGACCTATGAGGTCATTCCACCAACCTAGCGATTTTGGGTCATCTTCTCTTTGCAATCCGGCTGCATGTGCATCCATTGTGAGAGGTGTGCAAATCCATATAACGTGAGAGGTACCGGATTTAAAATCTCCATAAGTTTCATAGCGAACACGCAGCTCTGGCAAAACTTCTCCATTCTCAAGCTCAAAATTGCCGGAGAACACAAAATCCTTTTCTTGCGCAAGCCAGGTGCTATTTTTATTTAAATCCTTAACCATTTCAGGCACAATTTAGAAATTTCATATATTACCCCCATGTTAGAATCAATAATCATAGGTTTAGTGGAAGGCATAACGGAGTTTTTGCCTATTTCCTCAACGGGGCACATGTTGATTGCTGAAAAGCTTTTAGACAAGCGTTATAGCGATGCCTTTAATGTTTTGATACAAGTTGGTCCCATATTGGCGGCTGCCCTTGTGTTTTGGAGGGATATAGTTGGCTTTTTTGTGAATTGGAGGCAAAAAGAAACCAAGGATTATGTTTTAAAATTATTTGTCGCTTTTTTTCTCACGGGAATTGGCGGGTTTATTGCTAAAAAATGCGGATTGAAATTGCCAGAAGAGGTTTTGCCAGTTGCCCTTGCGGTGATAATAGGAGCCTTTGTTATTTTAGCCGTAGAATATAAAGCCAAAACCAAAACACTAAATTCAAATTTAACTTGGGCAGTTGTTGTTGCAGTTGCTCTTGGGCAGCTTTCAGCGGCTATTTTCCCAGGTGCATCTCGCTCTGGAATGGCGATTATGTTTGCAATTTTCCTAGGTTTTGCGCGCCCTGCTGCGGTTAAATTTTCTTTTTTGGTTGGCATTCCAACCATGATTGCCGCAGGAGGCTTTCAATTGCTCTCTGCAATAAAAAAAGGCGAAACAGCAGATTTATTCACGCCCGAAGCTATTGTTGCTTATGTGGTGGCAACCATTTCTGCCTGGCTTTCCGTTGTTTGGCTTTTGCGTTTTGTGCAAAAAAAGAATTTTATCCCTTTTGCTTGGTATCGCTTGGTGCTTGGATTTACTATTCTAACTCTAGCTCATTTCCATCTTATGTGATATTCCAAACCGGCAGCAATAAAAGCATCATAAGTTGAACTGCCTATTACCTCTTCGGTTTTCATTGCAGTGCCTCGGTTTGCAAGCCCCGTTCGCAAATCTATGGCATAGTTTTTGAAAAAGGCGGTTCTAAGCCCAAGAGTTAAAGCCACTCCTCTGTAATAGCTTTCAAATTCAAATCTGGTTTTATATGATTTTGAACCTTTATAGCCATCTTTGAGTGCTATATCTTCTGTGAAAATATCGTAAAGAACGCTTGCCGAAGCGTAGGTTTCAATTTCAATTTGGGGAATGGGCATAAAAACCTTCATAAATTCCAGTGCTAACATAAGCTCATAGCGGTTAAAATCCCAGTGGTCAAGTTCATTGTAGATTGTGTCGGATTCATCAATTTTAGCTTTGTGGCTTGACTTTCTAAGTTCAAATTCAAGACCTATAAAATCGTATAATGAACCGCCGATATATGCTCTGTAAATGGGCGAAGTATCCTTTATAAAAAACCATACGCTTGTGGAATCATCCACATCTCGGTAATTTTTGATTTTTGAATTCAGCTTGTGACTATACCAATTATTTGGCGTTAAAGGAACTTTTGCCTGAGTGTGCCCCAAACCAATTCCAAACCAAAGATCGTGCATAGGCTGCTCTGCAAAATATTCATCTGGTTCTTTTTCTTTTGCCTCTCGCTCGGCATCGGTGAGCCTTCTCTGCGGCTTGCCGCCAAACCAATCGCTTGCAAGTTTTCTCACTATCCTAACCGAATCTTGTGATAAAGGGAATATAGCGATTTGCTTTGGTTCAGAGCTATTTTCATCAAAGAGCAAAAACCAAGCCATGTCATTTTTAATTGTGCTAAAAATCAAATGATTGTCTTTTAATTTGCCAAGTCTCTCGAGAACGTGCGCATTGCGAGGGCGCAAATCTTCTGGATCAAGGCGTGGATCTAAATTTGTATTCAGCCATTTTGCATATAGAGAAAGGGTAGTGTCACGTTCCCAATCGCCAGCTTCGTAGCAAACAGGGTTTCCTATTTTTTCATTTTCATAGCGAAGCGCAAAACAAAAATCCGCAGGGGAGAGATATCGTTTGCCATAACTCCAAAGCAAAAACTCTCCATCTTTCCAAACAGTGGGTGCGGCTGCGTGGGAGCTTAGAATTATGAAGAAAATAATTATTATAAATTTTTTAAACATTCTTGAACCGCCTGTTTGGTAGTGTTCACAAATATATCCCTATTAAAAGCATCATCTTTTATTGGTGTTTGTACACTTATAATTCCGCTTCTAAGCGGAATTTGTTTTTTGTTGTCCCAAAGTGTGAAGGTCGCTATTATTGAAAATTTCTTGAATTTCTTTTTCTGAGACATTTCCACATTTGCCTTTGTGTAATCATAAAAATTCTCAGCCTCCAAATCTCCGCCTACTGTGTATTCGTGGATTATAAAAAGATAGTTTGAATTGCCTATTTGCACTCCTTGTTCAGGGAACCTTGTTTTTATGAAAATTGTTTTATCCATTTTCAAAGTTTCTCGTGAAAAACTTTCCCTATCTTTTTTAGAAATGGCAGAAACATTCCAGCTTTTTGATAGTTCGCTTAAAATAATGGAATCAGTGAGGGTTTCTAATTTATTGTAAATTGAGTCACCCTGTATATTTAATTTTTCTGCAAACCAGCTAGTGCGGGTGAGCATAAAAGCATCGTCTAGCTGCACAATACCAACGCTTTCTGTTTTAGCAGGGGGGCTACTATAAAATTTATGTGAATTTGTGAAGTTCTGCGAGCAAGCTAAGAAAAACACTGATAGCATTAAATACCTAATCATCCACCCCCCATTCCTTGCGATAGTTTTCAATTTGTTCCTTATATTCCTCTGGAGCGAATTTCAATATATCTTCTATTGAAGCTATTGAATATGCTTCTATGCCGTATTTTTCTCTTACCTGCTGCAATGCGCTTTTTCCGTCTACTAATTTTTCTTTTCTATCCATTGCAACTATTAAGCCAATAACTGTTGCATTTGGTATTAGGCTCATTATGTTCATTGTTTCTTCCATGGATGTGCCTGCGGTTATAACGTCTTCTATTATTACAACCTGTTTTTTCTCTGCATATAGGTCTCCCACCAAAACCCCACCTTCGCCGTGGTCTTTTGCTTCTTTGCGGTTATAGGTAAAACTTACATTTACGTTATATTCTCTGTGCAGGGTAGCAGCGGTTGCGGAGCAGAGCGGAATGCCTTTATATGCGGGTCCAAAAAGATTGCCTGCTTTGTCTGCAAAATGTTCTTGAAAAATTTTTGCATAGCAACCAGCAAGCAAGGCAAGACCTTCGCCATTGCAAACCTTGCCCATATTTACAAAATAAGGGCTTACCCTCCCACTCTTGGTAACAAAGCTACCAAATTGAATAGCTCCGCATTTAGCCAAAAAAGGCACAAGCTCATTTGTGTTTGTTTGGGTCATCGTCTTCTACTTTATTGTCCCAAGCTGCTTTAACGGGGTCGAAGGCTTTGATTTTTGCCTCCAATTTATCGTACCAATCTGGGTCGCGTTTGGTTTTGTTGAATATAATCAAATTGTACACCAATAATAAGCACAGCATTACAACTACGCCTCTGACATTCTTTCTGGAACCAATATACAGGGCAAACAGCAACATAAAAGCCGCTATCAGGGCAAAATTGTAGTGAACCTTGTAAAATTCAGTTAGAATGTCAACCATCATAAGAACTACTCCTATTCTTTGTATTTCATGACCTTAATGCGTATTGTATAAGGATTTGGTGGAGATGTTGTGGCATTATCGGTTACATTTATATAAAATGGAACTGGATCAGATGTGGGGTTTGTAAGAAGATAGTCTAAACCAACTACATAAAGGGGTAAGACATTGGATTTTTTTGGAGCTTGGTATGTTAAGTCTTTTATGCCTTCTGGTCCCTTGATTACAATATTTAAAGCATCACGATTTGTAACAGTTATGGACAAGGTATCTTTTCCTTTTAGTTTGATCATATAATAATCTTCCACATCATAAATTGTCTGTCCAGCATCAGTAACTCCGATTCTATGGTCTAAAACCCCTGCAAATGTTACCCCATTTTTTTCTGTAGCTGCTTTTTCTGCATCTATTTCTTTGACTGAAGTTGATGTTTTGGAATCATTGGGTTCTTCATCAAGTATGGGGAGGGTAGAAAAATAAAACACGGTTCTCTCTTTTATGTATCCGTCTGAATTCTTTATTTTTTTGAATTCTATGGAATCGCTTATCCCTCCTTCAAAATAATTCAAGCCTCCGGGTGTGGTTTTTGCACCTATAAAGCGCAATTCCTTGCCAGTAGCAGCTTTTGGTTTTATCAATTTTCCATGATTAAAAACTATATTCGTTGAGTCCAATTTATCTAAGTCAACCAACTCGGATTTGAATTTAACCGAGATGGTATCGAAAGGTGAAATTGTGTTAGGGTAACTATTGACCAATTCCGGTGGCGTTCCCTCGTCTGAACCGCAAGCCGAAAGTATTGCCCCAAGGGCTATAAAAGCGAGAATTTTTGTTTTATTCATAAGTTAAATATAGAAAATTCCCTCGGTTTTGCATTTAAAAAGCGTTTATTCGTTTGACTTAAATGCGGTTGTCGTGCGTTTGGGGGTGATTGTATGTGTTATGAATTTACTATTTTATATACGTGTCTATGAATTACGGTTATTCAAATAAATTCAGAAATGTGCTGGCAACAGCTAGAAAAGAGGCTTTGGCAACTGGAAGTGATTATGTTGGCTCTGAGCATTTGCTTATGGCTATGCTGAGGGAAGGCGATGGGGTTGCGGTGGAGGCTCTTAAAAACATATCCGTGGATTTGGCGGCTCTCCACAGCAGAATAGCTAAGTCCATAACGGCAAACAGCAACGAGGTTTTGCAGCAAACTGCAAGGGGTACCGAGCAAGAGGTGGGGCTTCGTTTTAGCCCTCAGGCAAAAACTCTTTTGGAAAATACGCTTTTGGAGGCAAAGGCAATGGGCAGCCGCCAAGTTGGCACGGAACATTTGCTACTTGCGGTTTTAAACCCAAAAAACGACCCTTTCCCCAAAGATATATTGAACGCGATGGGCATAAACTACGATAAAATTCACCAAGAAGTTCAAGACATAATGGAGGCAGATTCCGATTCACCAGAGGCTTCTGGAAATTTTGGCTCTCCTCAGGGAAAACAAAAAACCAAAACGCCAATGCTGGATATGTGCAGCATAGATTTAACAGAAATGGCAAGGCAGGGCAAGCTAGACCCCATAATAGGCAGGCAAAAAGAGGTGGAGAGACTAGTTCAAATACTTTCTCGCAAAAAGAAAAACAATCCGGTTTTGGTAGGGGAGCCAGGAGTTGGAAAAACAGCCGTTATAGAAGGCTTGGCACAGAAAATAGCAGCAAAAGAGGTTCCAGAGAATTTGGCAGATAAAAGAGTTGTTTCTTTTGATATGACCAGCCTTGTTGCAGGCACAAAATATAGGGGTCAGTTTGAAGAGAGGATTATCACTCTTTTAAGCGAATTGCGCAAAAACAAAAACATAATAGTTTTTATGGACGAGTTGCACACAATAATAGGAGCAGGCGGCGGAGAAGGCGGATTGGATGCTTCCAATGTTGTGAAACCAGCCTTGTCTCGCGGAGAAATTCAGTGCATTGGCGCAACCACCTACAAAGAATTTCGTAGATATGTGGAAAGAGATGCCGCTTTGGAACGCCGCTTTCAAAGTATGTCAATAGAGCCGCCAACCGTGGCAGACACAATTGAAATTTTACGCGGTCTTGCTCCAAAATACGAGGCACATCACAAAGTAATTTACGATGCAGACTCATTGAGAGCCGCTGCAAATCTCTCCGAGCGTTATTTGAGTGAACGCCATTTGCCAGACAAAGCCATAGACATTATGGACGAAGCTGGCGCACAAACTCGCATTGCAAATCTAACCCCGCCATCAGAACTTTTGGAAAAGGAACGCGAGCTAAAAAACATTTCCGCAGAAAAAAACAAAGCGGTTGTGGAACAAGATTATGTAAGAGCGGCTGTTTTGAGGGACAAAGAAAAATCCCTTCACGAAGAACTTGAAAAAATAAGGCATATATGGACTTCCTCTAAAAAGCAAGAGCCTGTGGTGGTGGATAGCGACAGGGTTCGCGAGGTTATAAGCAAAATCACGGGCATTCCAGTTAGCCGCATAGACGAAAACGAGAGCAAAAAACTTTTGAATTTGGAAAACGAATTAAAAGAGAGAATCGTTGGGCAAGACGAAGCCGTTATTGCTCTTTCAAAAGCAATCCGCAGAACACGTGCAGGGCTTAGAAACGTAAAACGTCCGTCTTCATTTCTGTTCTTGGGTCCAACGGGCGTGGGAAAAACCGAGCTTGCAAAGGCTTTGAGCGTTCAGCTTTTTGGCACAGAAGAGTCTCTTTTAAGGGTTGATATGAGCGAGTATATGGAAAAATACTCCGTTAGCCGTTTTGTAGGTTCGCCCCCAGGTTATGTTGGCTACGAGGATGGCGGGCAATTGGTTGAAAAAATTCGCCGCAAGCCGCATTGCGTTTTGCTTTTAGACGAAATTGAAAAAGCACACCCCGATGTTCTAAACATTCTTTTGCAAATTTTAGACGATGGCAGATTAACAGATTCCGCAGGTCGCACTGTGAATTTCAGAGACTGCATTATAGTTATGACTTCCAATGCAGGCACAAGGGAAATTACCCACAAAGGCGGAATGGGCTTTGCTCTCAAAGCAGAAACCGCCGATGACGAGCATATTTCCTCATCTGTAAAAGACGCTTCCAAACGTGTTTTCACACCGGAATTTTTGAACCGCATAGACGAGCAAATTGTGTTCCGTTGCCTAAGCAAAGAAACCCTGCTTTCCATTGTGGATATTCAATTAAAAGATTTCCAAAAAGGTTTATCAGAAAAGAAAATAACCTTGGAATTAGACAAAGCCGCAAAAGAATTCATAGTAAACGATGGCTACGATTCCTCTCTCGGAGCGCGCCCACTGCGCCGCAGCATCCAGCGTTTAATTGAAGACGAGCTTGCCGACCGCTTTTTGCGCGGTGAGGCAAGCGAGAACTCGGTTATAAATGTTGGGGTGGATGATGGGAAGCTTTGTTATGTGATGCCGCAACCATCGTGCTCACCTTAAATGCGCGCTACTACTTAGGCGTATCAAAAACCTTCCAATTTCCGCCTTGTTTTGCTAACACTATTGCTGTTGGGAGTTCTAGGTCATCGCCTTTTTTTCCTGCGTAAACAATTACTCTGGCGAATTCGCCGTCGTCGCTTACTTTTGTTGAGGATTTTATGACGAGTTCTCCTTTGCTTGCTAATTCTGATTGTAGTTCTTTCCTAAATTCTTCGTAAGATTTTCCGTCTGAACTGGCTTTCATTCTAAGAATGGATTCTGTTGCTAGTATTTTTTCTAGCATCTGTCCAGTGGTTATCTTTTTCATTGTCTCTATGTCCATTTTAAAGGCTGCCACAATATATAAGGAAGCGACTTCTTCTGGGGAAGAATTTTTTGTTGTGGGCTTTTTTGGCTGTTCAGAGGCTTTTGCCTGTTCGGTGGCGGTAGGCTTTGCATTGCCTTTTATGCAACGGACACTTAGCAATGCCGATTTGTTGAAGTTAATTCCAACAACGTTTTCTTTTGCTATTATGCGGTTATAGGCACCGTTTGCATCAACTTCCGATGCACTCCACCAAACGCCGTAGTCACCGGCAAGACCAAAGCCCTTAGAATCTTTACTACCGCCAGGCAATGCCGCAAAGCCGAATTTATCCTCGCCGTTGCCATTATTATTCCAGCCACTCTTTGCTTGCAAGAATTTGCCTGCCGTTTGGCTTTTGTAAGGGCTTTCTGCGCCGCCGCTAGCGCCGTCTGCGTAACGAACTAATTCATCCCACTCGGCAACTGTCGGTAAATGCCATCCTTTGGGGCAGATATTGATAGCTGTTTCCCAGTTGTACATTCGCCCGTATTTTTCGCAGTTTTCCGTTTTGTTTTCGTAGCAAACACTACCATCTATGGCGATGTTCAAATTCTCCGCCATCCAAGTTTGGTTACCTATTTTGACGGATTTTATCTCATCGTCTTCGCAGGCGAGAAAGGTGAATGCGAGCATTGCAATACAAACTGCTGTTGCGACTGTGCGGTTTATCCTCATTTTATTTCCTATGATTAAGGTGTTTAGTCCTTTATGCAACGAACACTATACAAGTTTGATTTGTTTGTGTACATAACATCTACATTGTCAGAGTAATTCATAAATATGTTGGCAGGACCTTCGCCGCCCTTGTTAGTGGTAGTCCACCAATAGCCGCTGTCGCCAACATCACCAGTGATACTGTTGAAACTGCCATCGGCATTGCCGCTTCCACCTGGCAGAGCCGTAAAGCTATATCTGTCATTGCCATTGCCAGCGTTCCATCCAGTTGTTGCTTTGAGATATTCTCCTGCGGAAAGGTATTCCTGCGTTTCTAAGCCTATGTTAATCGTGTAATTGGTAAGCGTTTCCCATTCTGCTTGGCTTGGCAAATGCCAACCATTGGGGCAGGTATTTTTGGCTGTTTCCCAGTTATACAATCTGCCGTATATATTGCAGTAGGCTGGGTCATTGGCGTAGCACTTGCTGGCGTTTGCGTTGTAGTTGAGGTTTTCTGCCATCCAAGTTTGTGTGCCTATTTGAACGGTTCTGTATGTTTGACCGCCACAAGACACGGCTCCTTCGCTAGTTACCGCATCGGGGCAACGGACATCTTCGTTGTCAGATGAGCAGGATAAGGTGAATGCGAGCATTGCTATGCTCAGTGATACTGCGACTGTGTGATTTATCCTCATTTTTTATCTCCTATGTTTGAGGTGTTGAGTTTTTTTATTTGTTCTGAGACAGTTTTAAGGCTGTTGTTCAATAATTTTGGCAGGTAATCAAAGGTTTTGTTGGCTATCAAGGTTCCTGTTTCGCCTGCGAGTTGTTCGGCGAGTGTTTTTGCAGAGCTTTTTAATACGTCTGTGAGGAAATTTTTTAGGCTTATGTCCATTCCTAGATTTTTTAATATTTCTTCTTTGTTTGGGATATAATTTTCTATTAAGGCTGCGAAGGCTTCTGTGGAGAGTTTGATTATGTGCGGGGAGAATGAGCCATCGGAGATGTGTCCTAAGTGGTGTATTTTGTCTCTTATGTGTTCTATTAATAGCGGGTTTTCTACATAGAAGGAGAATTGTTTGCTGTCGTCTTTTTGGAATGTTGGTTTTTGCAGGAGTTCTTTTGTCATATTGTCTAGGTCTTCTTCTTTGTATTTTCTAAGTGTTCTGTTGTATAATAGGTTTTTTGCTTTTGCTTGTGAGATTTTTAGTTTTTTGGATAGAGTGTATTGGCTGTCATTTTCTTTTATCATTTTGGTTTGTTCCAATAATTCCAAAACTAGCATATCTATTTCTGTTTTGGACAAACTGCCGAATGCAGGTTCTAAATATTTATCCAAGAAGTCATCCAAGATCCTCGCTTTGACTTCATTGGAAACGCTTTCTTGCACTTTATACATTTTCCTTTTTATTTTTAATCTGAACCCCGATTAATCCTCAATTCGGGGTTCAGATAGTAAATGTCGTTTCTCCTATTCTTCTTATCATTTTAAATTTTTGAAAGAAGGAGTTAGTTCAGCACAGTTGGTTCCTTTAATCTGGGTTTCAACATTTGTTTTATTTTTGATAATTATCCATACTCCATCTGTACAATCACCAATAGACCCCCTTGCGGTTGCTTTCCAAACGGCTTCGTTTCTCGAAATAATGCCAGATACATAGCAGAAATAATCGGACTGCGGAGATGTATAACCGATATCGTCGTTAGAACCAAATCTATCATTTTCCATATTATAGGCATCTTGAAGTTTAAGCCAAGTTTGAGCTGCTGCTGGTATTTCTTGTGCTTTTGCTTTTGGAGACATACTAGTAGCATTTGGCCAAACTATCAAAGCGACTAACAGAAATACCAATGAAGCGATTAAGAATGGCTTGGATATATTATTTTGTGTGTCAGATTCATTGCTGAACCATTTTGTAAAAAGAGATATTAGATATACAGCAATACCAGAAATGATTAATAAAAATACACCGAATTCAATTGAAACACTAGCGGCTACGGCTTGGGTTACACCTTGGGTCATCTTAGAAAAAGTATTTCCCATACCCAAAGCATTCCCCAAAGCGTTCAGTTCGCACGGAGCCCCTGCATTTCCTATATCCCCAACTTTTTTTTGGAATGATATAATACAACTACCTACAAAAGTTACGCTAATCAGTCCAGCAGAAGCTGCTATATATTTTGTCTTGGTGACCAGTAGTTTTGTTTTGTCTCCAAGAAGTGCAATCAGCAAAGATACAGCAAAAAAGAGCAAGGCAAAATAGCCTACGTTTCCTTCTCCTACATTCAGTCCATTAAGTTTGTTATTAAATGGAATAGTAATCCAAGGCATAAATACGGAGAACATACCGATTACACTAGCCACTATAAGAGCTATTCTTTGTTTGTTCATAAAGCCTCCTTGCCATTGCAGGAAAAGGTGAATGCGAGCATTGCTATGCTTGCTGATGTTGCGACTATGTGATTTATCCTCATTTTTATCTCCTATGGTTGAGGTTAAAAGTTCTTTTTATTCCTACTGCTACGCCCTCGGTAATCGCTCGACTACGCCTAGCATAATCGCCCGATTACGCCACACGTAATAACCCGACTACGCCACGCATAAATTACCCAGCCGTCAAAGTTTTGTCAAAAACACAGCAACGCGGTTCTTTTAGAATGCTTTTGCTGTTTCCGCCAAATTGCGTTTTCACTTCCAGCCTATATGTCCCTGCCGTCAATGATTCGGGAATAACCACTATCAGCTCGGAGGGATTGTTATTCACAAAGTCGGATTTATCAACCTTTATCCGTGCCTCTGTTTCTTGGTTAATGAAATAAACGCCATTCGCCTCGTTTTCTCCTGCGATTTTGATCTTATGCCCGTGTATTCTCAAATTCCTGCCCTTGGTTAGGATATCATTCACGCTGCCAGTTTTAATATCAACCACCTGCGAAATGCTCAAAGAGGCATCCGCTACCCCCAAAATATCTACCGATACATTGCCCAATTCCTTGCGGAGAAGCGAGCCTTGATGAAATTCAAACAAAACCGAGTGCTTTTCGGGGTTGAAACGCTCGTTTGGGCTGTCAAAAGTGCCTTTTATGTTTGCCGAGACGTTGAACCAACCTGTATGCACCGCAAAGCCATCGCAGAGGCGGTATGCCATTTCTTTTAGCCAAAGGTTTACGCCGTGTTCCATAGCCGCCGCCGAAATATCCGCACCGCCTCGCTTGACCGCTGTTTGGCAGATGTCCTTTACATTGAGCGATTTTTCCGAATCAACTCTCGCTATAAAGTCGTTAGGGTTTTCGGTCAGTGCGTTGTCGTATAAATATGCTTTGATGGTGTGCAATTCAGCCATAAGAGGCTTCCTCCTTTGTTAATTTTTCGGTATGCCCATAAACCGCCGCAAATGCCCTTTTAAGGCACTTCGCTGCTTGGGGTGGAAAAATGAATTTTTTTCTATTGTCGTGCCCTGTACGCCTCCGTAGAGGGCTT
>JAITFP010000058.1 GCA_031281275.1 Candidatus Fibrimonadaceae bacterium | reverse complement strand
GCGGCTATAGGCGGCGGGATACACCCGTTCCCTTCCCGAACACGGAAGTTAAGCCGCTTGCCGCCAATGGTACCTCGCCGAAATGGCGCGGGAGAGTAGGTCGCCGCCGAGGTTTTTTTTTATTAAAGTTTTCTAAATTTATGCCGATATACCAATAGAGAGGTATTTTATGGCTATAACACTACCATCCGTGAGCGGAAACCAGGCAATTAGCACAGAATTGATGTATCAATTCTACGATAATAAGGCTATAACCCCACAAATTCGTGCTGCCGTGCAAAAAAGGCAAGAAGAAGAAGATAAGGAATCTGGGGGGAAAGCCAGCAATGCCAATTCTTCTAAATTTGGTCCAGCGACCCGAGTTGACATAACCGACCAAATTGTACGCATGAATATGGCGAAAAATACAGCAAAAACGGAAAAGAAAGAAGGAGAAGCTACTTCTGGAACAGCCACTAATGCTGCTAAAAAACCTGCTAGGTACGATGTTCTTGCTGAGGTGAAAAAGAGCGTTGCAGAACGCGAGGCTGCAGCGAGAAAAGAAAAAGATGCGCAGCTTAAAGAAATAGCAGACAAAGTTGCCGCAGACGAAGCTTCAAAAAAGAAAGCCCAAGAAGGCTCAGCCGAAGGCTAAAAACCTATTGTGTTTCGTTTAAAATTTTTGCTCCTCTTTCTTGTTTCGCTTGCTTATGCGGATTTTGGAGAGGTATGGATAAAAAAATATGCCTTTGTAGCAGGTTTGGATTTTGCCATTTCCAAAGGCGATTTAGATGGGGGAACAAATTTTCTTGTTTATGCTTTTGATGCCCGCGCACTTGCAAATGCTCATTCCATAGCTCTCAATTTGGGGCTTGGTTTTCCAGATTATAAATATGTGGATATAGAACAAAGCGGCGAGCCTACATATTTTCGCTATGGCATTGAATATCAATACCATTTTTTTTGGCCCGAACCTTTTAGAATAGGCGTAGGGCTTGGCTTTGCTTTTTCTTCTTTGATGTTTCCGAGTACTTCTTTAACTGGCAATGGAGGACACGCCGTGCTTTCTGCGCAGTATTATATTACTAAAAATTTTGCAATGGAGAGTGCCATTCGCCCCCGTTTTCTTCGCCTAAACCGAATTGCAACGGAAGAGAAAAGTAATGTATCCAGATTGAGCGAGCCAGTTTGGCAGGGAGTAGGGGAACTTGGGTTTAGAGGTATGTTTGTATTCTGACAAAATTTCAAAGGCGCAAGATTTGATTGCGGAAATATGGCCCGGACTGGCAGAAAATAGGCCTATTTATGAAAATATTTTGCGCTTATATTCGGATGGGGCTTTGATAGAAACCAATCTAGAAGATTTGAAAGAATTGCTCACGCATAAAACACTGAAAATTCATAAAACAAGCGCTAAAACATTTAAGGAATGCGTGAATAATTTGCTGGATTCCTTTCCCGAATTGACTTCTGCAAAAGGCATATTGCGTTTTTATGAAGCTACACCGGATTTTGACTGGCAAGAATGCGAAAAAGCCGAGATTGCTCTCGGCGAGGCTTTAACACAAGATATTTACGGCTGGCAACCAGATTTTTGGACTCTTTTTGAGAATAAAGATCTGGAAATGGCTTGCAGATTAACGGTAATAATAGCGAACTAGAGATTGGCTACACAACGAACAGATAAATAATCTGTTTTTTTCCGTTCATTGTAGAGTACTCTGGCATAATTAGGGCTTAAAATTGTCCCTTTACCACTAACATTAACTAACCTTGGCAAAAACTTTGTCATATAAACATACGAGGCTTTGCTTTTTGAAGTTTCGTTAGAACTCCAGAAATAATAATCACCAGAAATATCGTAATCTAAAATAAAACTAAACCTCGTGGTCGTATCAGTTACGTCGTTGACTCTATCTGCTATATCATTCCATGTAGCATTTTTTGTGTTAGCGCTATCCACCATACTAGCCCATTCCGCTTTGCTCGGCAAACGCCAGCCATTTGGGCAAACACCTTGAGCATCTTCCCATTTATAAAGCCTGCCGTAATAACTCTTGCAGTTTTCCGCATCGTCATCAAAGCATTTGCTCGCACCACCAGCTTCATAGTTCAAATTTTGGCTCATCCATATTAAATTGCCAATTCTATTTACGCTATACACCTGTCCGTCTCTGGAATCAATAAAAGCCAAAGCATAGGATAAATATTTTTTGTCCTTAATAAGAAGGTTATTTGAATAAGCTCTGCTTATACTTAGCAATGCTCCGTTATCTACTTTTATTGCTCTTAAGGAGAACCTGCTTCCAGTAGAGCCTTCTAGTTCTATTTTTCCAACTAGAACAATATCTGCGCCAACTGATTTGCCAATGGAAACCGGATCTGAAGAATTAGATGCTGGTACGGTGGCTGATGGAGTTGATGAGGTTTTTCCAAGCAATGCTTCTGCTGCGCCTAAGGTGGGACCGTTGGCAGAGCTGCTAGAAGGAGCAACGGAACTAGCAGAATTGGCAGGGCTGCTTTCAACAGCAACAGTAGGGCTGACTTTTACGATTTTAAACCCAACTTTCTCCAGCAAAACCTCCATTGCTTCTTTGCTTTCTTCTGGAACATCCAAAATTGCGATTTTAGAACCTGCAGGCAAATCAACCATAACATTTCTCAATACAACCACATCAGCAGTATATCTTAGGTCATCTGCCCAGATGTATGGATGGTTTGGCTTTGCGCAAGAAATCAAAAGCAAAAATACGCCTATAATAATAATATTTTTCATTTTTTCTTCTCCTTGAACTTTCTGTAATTTACCGTGATTGAACCATTTTTTTCTAATTCCCTTGCTTCAAAAGATTTATAAACTCCTATGACTGGCTGCGAAGTTGGATAAACTCCACGTGGCAACCCACCCAAAGCAATTCCAGATACTTTTCCAGAAACATCAGCTTCTTCTTGGAAAATTGTTCGGACTAAATCTACTATAAAACAAACTCCATAATACACTATTGCACCGGCTTTGCCAGCTGGTTCTTGGTTTTGCATATCTTTATTCAATTCATCAAGAGTGTATGTGGACTTATCCAAAATGTATTTTCCTCTTATTCTATAAAGTTCCTTATTTGTAACCGTGGACTTTATTATGAACTCAATGTCAACCATTGCTTCTCTGCGAAGTTTGGATTTATCAGTGTCGTATATTATGGTGAAAAGCACGGCATCTGCCCCCAAAAGTTCCTCAAATTTATTCAAAGGAGCATCTAGAAAAACTTCAGCATCATAAATGCTTTCGTGTTTCATAAGTTCCATTGCAAGCGTTGGAGGGAAAACATAATAACCATCGCCATAAATGGGACCTGCCATTTTTGCATAAAACAAATCTTTAGCATCCACGCTATTTGTTTTATTTATAGGTGGCATAATCAAAAATGTAAGGGGGCGCTCTTTTTTAAATTCGCCACTTTCAGGATAAACGGCTATCTTTGGAGGTTTGCTGGCAGAACAGCCAAAAAATAAGAAAGCCGAGCAAATCGCAAAAAAAATAAGTTTGTATTTCATTCTTTTTCTCCTAATGCTCTGAGCATAAAAGTTTTTGATTCTGGGAAAAGTATAATTTCTTTGCGCATAAGTTCTCTACCTTGATCGTTTTGCCCGTTTTGCATCAGCAAAAATCCGTATTCGCCGTAAAATCCTGCGCCTGCCTTGCAGTGCTCAGGATATTTGTTTATAATATCATCGTTTTTCTTATAAGCATCTATCACAGCCTGCAAAGACTCTGCTGTTTGTGTTTTTATGTATTTAAATGTTGGGGTTCCTGTATCTACCCACTGACATTTGGGTACACTCGCACAACCGATTAACAAAAGCATCGGCAAAAACCATATCTTATACATTTATGTTTCTCCTGTTAGAAAAGGTAATTGTATCCTGCAAACAACTGGAAAGATTGTGCATTTTGTTCAAGTGCAACCTTACCATCAAAATATTTTGTCATTCCATAATAATAACGAACATCTATTGTGGAATTTCCATCTATTTGATAGCCAATTCCAAGAACAGGACCAACATCTAAAATATTGCGATACTTAGAGTTCTTTCCATCATTATCATCTCTGTAATAAAGGGAAAGGCTTACCTGAGGACCAACTTGCAAAAAGAAATAATCAAGAGGATAGAACTTGAATATACCTGGTATATCCAAACGAATTTCAGTGGACTTTTGCCCCGGCATTCCAGCATAACTAAAAAGTGCTTCGGGAGCAAAAGTAACAGCCTCGCTTAGAGGCATAGAATAAACGCCGCCCATAGCCACAACAAGCTTGCCATCGCCGTCAGTATCTTCTTCTTCTTCGGAAGGATGATTTAAACCAGCCATTCCAAGTCCAAAATGAATGCCAAAATGGGGGGTTCCGCCTTGGGCAAAAACAGCGACAGTTGCAAAAAGGCTTGCGAAAATGAATCTATTGAGGTAATTCATGGTAGTGCTATTCTCCTTGTTTCTTGAGCAGATACAAAAACTTGCTTTCTGTAAATGTCTTTGCCATCGTATTGTATGGCAATAGTGCGCTGACCTGCTTCAATGGCATAAGTTTTGCCCCTTGGCGTGTTTGAAGCGGGGTTGTTTACCTCTGCTTTGAAGCTGGTTTTATCGTCTAATATAACTGTTACCCCGCCAACATAATTGCGTTGGGTACCAACTATATCCAAGAATGCCTCGTTTTCCAAGCCACCGTGGGTTGATTTATTTCCCGCGAAGCATCCGAGCAGCAAAAATATGAGCGAAATTGCAAAAAGAATGTTCTTCATTTTCTTATCTCCTGTACGTAGAAGTTACTAATATCTGCACCCTGTGGCAAACCGCCTTCAATAAATGCTGCGATGGACCATTCGTTTTGCGGGTCTCCGCCAGTGGACTGAATTTGTATTTTCCCAACTGCTTTGCCAGGGAGTTCCATCATCATTCCTGTTTGGGGATTTTTAACCTGTTTGCCCTTTTCAACTATTTCAAAAATATCATTAGCTTTTATTCCCTGGCTTTTTCCGCCTGCGATGAACATAGCTTCGTCGTTGCTCAGTATAAAGCTTCTCCAAGGTTTGTCTGTGCAGTTGTTTATTATGTTTTCCACCAATTTTGAAATTGCTGCGGAAATGGCTTTATCGCTCAAAGTCGCATCGAAATTTGCTGTTCCCCCCACTCCAAGTGTGGTGGAACTGGTGGTTTCTGCTTGTCCTTTTGCTTCTTCTGAATAAATTATTTGCCCTGTATATACATCAACCAAGCGTATGCTTACCCCTGCCTGCACTGTTTGAGTTTTGCTTCTTGAAACTATGCCTTCTTCGCCAGTTGTTTTTCTGCCGTATTCGGTTATGGAGCCAAGCAAAAGAAAATCTGCTCCAACTTTTTGAAAAGCATCTTTGCTGCCGAATTCTTCCAGTTCTTTTTGAATTTTATCCAAATCGTTTCTCTCTAGCAAAATGAATTTGCCAGTTTTGGCAAGCCTCGTGGTGAGGATTTCCATACCTTGTTTGCCAAGAGGATCCCGCGAAATATCGTAAAAAGCACTGCGAGCAGCTTCTGTTTCGTTGGAGAAACGGGCTATGGCAACTTTACGTTTTAAGCCTTGGTATTCTTCCTCTTGCTTGATGACCACTTGAGTTTCTGGCCTCATAACCTTATTGGTTGCGCAGCTAGATAAAACTAGGGATATTGCGATGCCAAACAGAATAAATTTGATTTTGTTCATATATTCCCATAGAGATAGATTAATCATTAATAAATATAGCTATTTTTTTAAGCTTTGTCAAGGGTTTTTGACAATTCAATGACACTTCTGTAAATTTTTCTGCCTTCTTTCTTGTATTTTTTTTCAAAGCCTGTTTCT
Source organism: Candidatus Fibrimonadaceae bacterium (assembly GCA_031281275.1). Lineage (GTDB taxonomy): Bacteria > Fibrobacterota > Fibrobacteria > Fibrobacterales > Fibrobacteraceae > Fibrimonas. The sequence continues at coordinate 40,745 of JAITFP010000058.1, read as the reverse complement.
ATGCCGTAAGTTGGCGTCGCACCGTTTTTTTCTAAAATTTTTGCGTTTGGAAAGTTGCAAAATGCTTCAAGTGCAAGCCTATTGTATTCCTCGTGGTCAGTTGCCCAGTGAAAAAGCCTTTTGCCAGATTTTAAAACCCTGTGAATTTGCTCCAAAAATCCTTCTTTCAAAATTAACCGGTTTTTATGATGCCGCCTTTTGTGCCAAGGGTCTGGAAAAAACATAAGAACCTCATCTATGGAGGCTTCTGGCATTAAATCCCTTAAAAAATAAAACAAATCGCCCCGCATAACAGCGGCATTTTTAAGACAGAGCTTTGCTATTTTTTTTGCGGTTAAATTTGAGCAATAAGCATCCCACTCCGCTCCTAAAATGCAATTTTGCGGAAAATCCAAAGCATACTGGCACAGAAAAGCCCCTTTTCCGCTACCAATTTCCAATATCAATTTTTCGCCCTTGCCTTCAAACAAAGATTCCGGCTGCAAAACCTGCTGTGGCAAATTTTGCTCTCCAATAGCCATCATATAATGCCACAAAAACGGCAATTCGCTGTCTTTATAAAATTTCCTTGGGAATTCCATAGCAGTAAAATATATATTTTACTTATATTATGAAATATTTATTTTTGATTTTCTGCCTGATTTTGTGTTCTTGTGAACAGCCCGTAACATGCATTCCAATAGTACTAGGATTTACATTTGATTCACAAGAAGGAATTGATAGTATGATTACTTATAATAATTTTGGGGGTTATGATTATTTAGGGAATTTTATTGGTGTACGGAACGAAGAAGGATGCGAAGTTAAACCTGATACAATAAAATGTTCATGGTTTAGCTTGGTAAAAAAAGATAGCATTGTATTTGCTTCAGTAAAACAAAACGATACGGGTCGAAAAAGATATGAGGTTGTGAATATAAAGAGAGATGACGGTACTGGCGAATGTGATGGAAGAAGTGGAAATTTTACAATATCTCAATGTCCTGAGCCTGCTGAGCAATTATTATTTGGCTCCGAAGGAGCATTAGATAGCTTGATTTTAACTATTAATGGAAGCTCTTGGTCATCTATAACTATAGATACTGGATGGAACTATTTAGAAGATCCTTGGTTTGCTATCATTGATATAGTAGATAAGGAGAAAAATAAAATGAAAATTATTTTTTCAATAAGCAAAAACGAATCAGGGAAAGAAAGAAACGCTATTCTAACAGTTGATTCTAATAATTGCGGGTCTAGCGTTAAAATCATTCAGGCTGCGGAGTAATTTTCTAATTTACTTCTACCATGACCACCCAAATACCATTATGGATTATACCGTTTTTCCCCCTATTGGGAGCCCTGACGCTTGGGGCAATAGCTCTGGTTCGTGTTAAAAGCGAGCAGGCTACGCCTGAGGCATATATAGGGGCACTTGCAGTTCTGTTCCCGCTTTGCTCTTTTGTGGCAACGGTGATATTTGCCTCCGATATGCCACGGGGTGTAGTTTATGCAGAAACGCTGGGCAATTGGATTTCCATAGGCTATGTTCAGGTGTCTTTTGGCTTTTTATTTGATTCCCTCTCAAAAATAATGCTTTTATTCGTGACGGGAATAACCACCCGTATAGTAGTCTATTCGCTGGGATATATGAAAGGCGACCCTGGCTATACTCGCTTTTTAAGCTATTTGAACCTGTTTTTGTTCTCAATGATAGTCCTTGTGCTTGCAGATTCCCTGCCACTCACATTCCTTGGGTGGGAAGGTGTGGGGCTTTGCTCTTATTTGCTCGTTGGCTTTTGGAACAAAGATTTGCTCAACTGCGTTGCGGCGAACAAGGCATTTTTGGTGAACAGGATTGGGGATGTGGGCTTTTTGCTCGGTATGTTCGCATTGATAGTTATAGGTGGAACTGCCGTTTTGAATTATGAAACCCTCAATCAGGCATTGCAAGGGGATTTGACGGCTTCGATTTCTTCTGGATGGCTGATAATTGCGGCTTTCTTTTTGTTTTTTGCTTGCACCGCAAAAAGTGCGCAAATACCCCTGCTAATCTGGCTTCCAGATGCTATGGCAGGTCCAACTCCTGTTTCTGCCCTTATACATGCGGCTACAATGGTCACTGCCGGGGTTTATTTGGTGGCAAGGCTTTCGCTGCTCTTTGTTTCTGCGCCCGGAATATTGTTCTTTGTGCTTTTGGTTGCCATTGCAACGGCTCTGTGGGCTGCGATTGCAGGTCTCCTTCAGCACGATATTAAAAAAGTTTTGGCATATTCAACGGTATCTCAGCTCGGATTTATGTTTATGGCTGCAGGTGCTGGGGCATTTGATGTGGCAATTTTCCACGTGTTCACGCACGCATTTACAAAAGCTGCACTGTTCTTGGCAGCTGGCTCTATTATACACTCCTTGGGCGGTGAACAAGACATTCGCAAAATGGGAGGGCTGGCTTTTAAGCTCCCTTCCACATTCATAATTATGCTTGTCGCTTGGGCAAGTTTAATAGGATTGCCGGGGCTTTCCTGTTTTTGGAGCAAAGATTTGATTTTGGAAAGATTATATGGATTTGGAAACATAGGACCTTTGTTCTATGGCATTGCGCTCTTCACCGCCTTGTTAACCGCCATTTATATGACTCGCTTGCTGGTGCTTGTGTTTTTGGGTAAATTCAGGGGAGATAAGCATACCGCAGAGCATATACATGAATCTCCACTTGTTATGCAAGTTCCAATGTGGATTTTAGTGATAGGCTGCATATTTGCTGGTTATATTTGGCCCGGTCTTCCAGATTTTGCACTGGTGGAAGAAAATCACATTTCTTCTGTTATTTTTGGAATAATTGGCGGCTTGGTAGCTTTGCTTGGGCTTGGGTTTGCTGTTTTTTATTTCAGCAGGAAAATTCCAAGATATACAGGTCACAACGAGTTGGTTGGCTTTGCAAAAGTTTGGACTTTTGCATTTGATTCCTTGCATTTCGCAATTGGAATTGTACCTATGCGTGTAGCCATGTTTATTTTGAATTTGGTTAATAGATTTTTGAGAATCACAATGACTGTGATAGGCGCTGTTCCTATGATTTGCGCAGAGGGGCTACGGACAATGCAGGCAAATAAATTGCGAATGCAGCTTTCTCTTTCGGTAATTTGTTCGGTTCTTTTTATTTACTTGTTGGTGTTTTTCGTTAGGTAAGCTATGTTAATATCGTTTTTGCTCATTTTGCCTTTTGCTTTCTCTTGCTTAATGCTTGCCGCTTCTTCAAGAGATGTGAATTCGTCTTTTCGCATTGGGCTTTTTTGCACGGCGGTTCCATTTGTTTTGGCAACTGCGTTAGTAATGGTTGGTGGGCAGCAAACCCCTTCTTATGCTTGGTTTTCTGTGTTGGGAATAAATGTTGAATTTTCTTTATATGGGCAAGGGTTTTCGCTTTGGATGGCTTGGCTTGCAGCTTTGCTTTCTTTTTTGGCTTATGCTTATTTTAAAGGAATGCCCGGTTTTGAAATAAAAAAATTCACAATAGGGTTGCTTGTACTGGAAGGTACAATTATAGGTGCATTTTTATCTGCCCAAAATATGGTGCAGTTTTTGTTTTTCTTTGAGGCTATGGTTTTGCCTGCGGCAATTTTAATGACTTTGCACGGAGGCTTGAAAAGGCGGCGCGCGGTTGTGGTGTTTACTCTTTACACTTTGATTGGCTCTGTGCCTTTGCTGTTTGGCGCGTGGTATTTAATGCTTAAAGCCGGCAGTGATAATATCAATGTTTTGGCAGAAACTTTAAAAGCATTGCCGCTTTCTGTTCAAATCACTTTGCTTTTGGCGTTCTCACTGGCATTTGCCGTGAAAACTCCTATTTTCCCATTTCACAGCTGGCAGGGCATAACATATTCGGAGGCACCATATCCGCTTTCGGCAATTCTTTCGGGTGCTATGTCAAAGGTTGGTGTTTTTGGTTTTGCGATTTGGGTAATTCAAATTTTTTGGAATACATTGCAAACATCAAATTACGATATTTATTTTATAGCCATTGCGCTTTTCTCAATGCTATACAGTGCGGTTCTTGCTCTAAGGCAAACAAATGTGAAAAAACTTTTGGCATTTAGCTCTATGTCGCATTTAAGCCTTGCGGTGGCTGGTTTGTTTTGCTTTAATGGGGTTGTGGATGCTGGAGTTGCCGTTATGCTTGTGGGGCATGGTTTAACGGCGGGCGGGCTTTTCTTTTTGAGCGGCATAGTGCAAAAATGGACTGGCAGCACAAATTTAAATCAGTATGGTGCTTTTGTTTCCACAAATCCCATTTATGCGGCGATTTTTGGTTTTGTGAGCATTGCGGCTGTTTCGGTTCCCTGCACGGTTGGTTTTGTGGGCGAATTTTTGATTTTGCAAGGTTTTTTCTATTCCAGTTTTCCATTTTTTGCTCTTGTTGGCGGAGTTGGAATTATATGCTCTGCCGCATATATGCTAAGGCTTATTAAAAGCGTGTTGTTTGGACCTGTTCCAGAAAATTCAAGGCGGGCAGGCATTTCTCTTTCTTTTTTCGAAGGTGCTGCGGCAATTCCTATAATCCTCTTTATACTTTATTTTGGGCTTCATCCAGCTCCCATATTGAATTCTTTTGGCTCTGTCAGCACGAATCACATTTTGACAGAACAGGAAATGCAGGAGTTTAAAGATTATTTGGAAGGCTTTGAAAAAGATACTTTGGAGGATGCTGGCGATGTTGACTGAAACTTTTTTTTACCATTTAAAAATTCTTTTGCCAATTGTTGTACTTTGCATGGGTTCTATATTTGCGCTTGTAGCGGAATCTTTTTTGAGCAAAGAAGGAAAGCATCAGGTTTTGCCTTGGATTAATATGCTGTTTTTAGCAATGTCTGCTGTTTTTGTGAAGTTGATTTCTTGCGATCTTGAAGACCCTTGGAATTTATTTTCTCTGAATCACGTAAAAGAAATTTTTCTTTATGCAATTATTTTATGCACAGCGGTTGGAACGGCTGCTTTGCAAAACACCTTGAAAAACAGAGATACTCTATGCGGAGAGGCTTATTCTCTCATTATGCTCTCTTCGTGTGGCATTATGCTGATGGTTTTGTCTAAGGATTTTATGCCTTTGTTTTTGGGAATGGAGTTAGCTTCCTTTCCCATTTACGCTCTTATTGCTATGAATCGCCATTCAAAAGAGAGCAATGAGGCTGCCTTTAAATATTTTATCAGCGGTGCGGCTTTGAGTGCGGTGTTTTTGTATGGAATTGCATTGTTTTATGGAGCAACCGGCAGCACTTTAATAGGGGGTGGTTTTTTAGATGGGAGAGAGTCCATTTATCAAGCGGCAATTTTTATGCTCACCTTTGGATTACTATTTAAGGTTGGTGCATTTCCCTTGCATTTTTGGGTTGCAGATGCCTATACCGGTGCGCTTGCATCTGTCACTGGCTATATGGCAGCGGTTGTGAAAATAGGTGCTTTTTTAGGGCTTGGAACTATGTGGCTTGGTTTGTTTGGCAGCCCAGCTTATGCCATTGTTGCGCGCGAGGCTATTTTGTTTTTATGCCTTGGGGTGGCTTCCATTGTTGTTGGTTCAATAACAGGTCTTGCCCAAATTTCTGCAAGACGCATTTTGGCATTTAGCGCGGTTGCAAATGCAGGTTTTATTTTGCTAGGTTTTTGCTATTCGTATTTTGCAAAATTGCAAGTTATGGATTTAAATTCCTCCTATTACTTTTTGCTAACGTATGCCATAGGTTCATCTGGCGTTCTTGCAGGGATTTCTGCCCTTATGCCTTCAAGCTACGATAATTTGGAAGACTTGCACGGTGCGGCTCGCAAGAATCCTTTTTTAGGTGCTTGCATTAGCGTGTGTTTGGCTTCGCTTGCCGGCTTGCCGGTTGCGGCTGGTTTTTTGGCTAAGTTCAGAATTTTTGCATCTCTTGTAAATGCGTCTTTTGAAACTCCAATTGTTTGGGGCATAGCCGTAGTAGCTTTTATTTTAGCCGTTATTTCTGCAACTTATTATTTGCGCATAATTTATTTTATATGGAGCCACGGTCGCATTGAGGCAAGAAAACGCGATAAAACCTCGGTTTTGCTAAACGCAAGCCTAGGAATGGCGGTTGTGGCATTGCTCGCTTTGGCTGTGAGGTTGCCGTTTTAATTTTATTATATTTATAATGAGGTACAAAACTATGCTTAAAACATTTGCGTTTTCAATAATGATTTCATTTGCTCTTTTATGTTTGAGCAATTGTGGCGGTTCAGACTCAAGTGGTTTATATGTAGATGGCAACAATATTATTCGTAATAAAGATGGTGATTCTGTTGGTATCCTTGTGGGATGCAAGAGTACTGCCACTACGCCAATAACTGCTTGTGGAGGAAATTCTTATCCATATTCTTATCCAGATTTAAGTTCTATTTCTAAATGTCTGCGAACCCAAAGCAAATCTGCAGAAGAACCGCTTGCTGAGTTTGCCGTATTGACTGATTCAGACGATAAAACACATGTTCATTTGAATGAAATTGAATTATTTTGTTCGAGCAGTCTTAAAGTTGGAATTAAATACACTGTTGATACTTTGAAACTTGAAGAATTTTGGGACGAAAATGAGAACAATTTTAATTCCAAATGCTCTTGCAATTCATCTTTGGATTTAACTCTTAATTATAGGTATGATAATATTAAATACCTAGTTTATAACTATGTTGATGGCGGAACTCGGATTTTTCCAGTAAGATATGAATAGTCAGTAAATGGCACAGCCCCTGGCAGGGGCGGCTTTCTCAAATATGAGATACTTGTGCATTTTTTTGAAAAGCCAATAATGGAGGTTCATTCTGGAAATCCTGTGAATTCTGGTTCAGACAAAAATCGCTACACAGTTGCTGTGCGGGTTTGTTTGAGGAGGAGGCTCTCAATGTCGGCAGCGGTATAGCCTTTCTTTATGAGATCTAGAATTTCGTTGTCTCTTTCCTCGCGACCTTCCGCCTTGGCTCCATCCATCCTCGACTTATTATCCCGCCACTCCTTCAAACGAGCCTCGTAAAGCATACGGTTGTAATCGTCTGCACTGAACGTAGCCAAAACATCTACGGCTTTCACAAACACTGGATCTATTCCTGCCAAATCCATAAATTCCTCTCTTTTCTCAGAGTTAATGAACCTAAGCCATTCACGTAACCTCTCATTATTTAAATTTGAATATTACATCCACTTTCGGGCTTAATAATTCGGGTAGGTTGTCTTGCATAGAAAGTTCTCCTATTTTGTTCTCTCTAATTACTTAGACGTAAAAAAAACGGGAAAAAAATTCAAAAATCGTCATTTTGCAAACAAGTGTTTGCAAAAATGTGCATTTTTTTTTGAAATAAAGCCAATAATGGTGGTTCAGACTTTCTATATTACTCTAACTGTGAATTTTTCGCAACGAATGATTTTGTCTATGTTGGCGGTGCTGCTGCTCTTTGCCTTGATAAATGGTTTATTGGTTTATTCAATAATTAAGGATTCAGATTCAAAAAGCATAGATAATTTTAACGAAATTTTGCAAACAGATAGTGATGAGACTATGGATTCGTGGCTCAACATTGCTCACGCCATAGTGGACCCTTATGTGATTTTATCTCGCAGAGAGCCAGATAGCGCAGAAGTTTATAAGAACAAGGTGGCAAGTTTGCTAAAAGAAATTCATTGGTGGCGCAGCAATTACGAATATGACCGCCATAGCGGCAAAAAATACAATGGTTTTTATTTTATTTTAAATTCAAAAACTGGAAATGCGGTTTTGTTTATGGATTCGCTTGGCAATGTTGCTTTGCCTGGCAAAAATGTGCTTGAAGTGGTAGATGTAAACGGTAAAAAATTTGCCAAGGAAATGATTGACAGAGCGGTTGGCAAAGATTTTTCTTCCGTAAATTTCAAATATTTTAAACCGAGTGCAAGCTCCCCTGCTGTGGAGGGTCTGGCAAAAAGCATTTATATTGATGATTGGAATTGGGTTGTTGCTACTGGCAGCTATTCAGACAAAATCAATAGAGTAGCGGAATTTTTTACGAAAAAATTCAAAGATAGCCGTCTTAAACTGATAGGAAACTTGTTTGGCATAATGCTCGTTTCCTTTTTAGTGGGTTTGTTTATGATTTTCCGGCAAATGAATTCATTTGTGGTTCCATTGAATAATTTATCTACCTATTTGCATAAATTGGCAAGCGAAGGTATTCGCTTTGACGATTTTAATATGGAATTAAATTCCCAAGAAGAGCTTAAAACTCTGGCTGCAGATATTAATTCCTTGATTCGCAACGTTGGTTCTTTTATGGATAATGTGCGTATTAGCGCAGACAAGGTTTCGGATTTGAGTGGCTCGTGTACCGATATGCTAGACATTGTGGACTACGATGCCAAGTTGGTTGGTCAACGCACGGTGGAAATGTCTGTTTATTCCGAAGACGTTATAGACAATGTAAACGGAATGGCTGTTGGCATAGAAGAAATATACATCAATTTGGATGGACTAAAAAAATTAACCTCGCACATTGCCGAAAATACAACAGATATAAAGAATTCCATTTTGCAGATGAGCGAGTCAATGAAAGAACTCAACGAAAAATCGCATTATATGCAAAACAGTGTTATATCGGTGACTCAGGCTGTAAACGATATTGGTCTTTCAACAGATAGAGAACTTGGCAAAATAAACGCTATAGATAAGTTTTCTGAGGATTTGCTGAATGAGCTTCATTCAATAGCCGTGCAAATAGGCGATGTTCGCAAATATTTAACCCTAACAAAAGAATCTGCTGGTCATACAAAAGAAATATACGAGACTGTAGATGGGTTATTTAACAAAATATCTTCTATTCAAATAATGTTCACAAATCTGCACAGTGAGCAAATCGCTTCGTTTGCACAAATTATCGCAGAACGCAAAAAACTTTCGGAAAAAATATATTCAGATACTTTGGATTTGAATAATTCCATCGGTGGCGTGGCAACCCGCATAACAGAAATAAATTCCAATTCGCAGTACATAAATTCAAACATAAAATATATGTCTGGCGATATAAACGAAGCGTATCGCAATTTGGAAGAAATTGTAAATTCCACAGATACCATGAATGAGCACGCAAAGCAAGCCATATTTAGAATGGACGAATTTTCTTTGAAATTAAAGAGAGTGGAAGAGGCTCATTCTGCCATTGAGCATACAATGGTGGATGCAAAAGATTCTATGAAGAGTTTGAATGATTTGAGTGCAAATTTGCGCAAAGTTGTGGATGATTTAGTTCGTTTGGAAAATAAGATTTAGCATTAAAAACAGGAGAAAAAAATATGCGTTCTTACATAATAGCCGGAAACTGGAAAATGAACAAAACCGTTGCTGAGAGCATTGCTCTTGCGCAGGAAATTGTTGCAAAAACCAAAGGCATTTCAAAAACAGAAGTGGTTATTGCACCTACATATTTAGCCGCAGCAAAAGTGGCAGATATAATAAAGGGTAGCAATGTGAAGCTCGCCGTTCAAGACATTCATTGGGAAAACCAAGGAGCCTACACAGGCAAGGTTTCCATTGATATGGTAAAGGAAATTGGCGCGGAATATGTTATTATAGGACATTCCGAGCAAAGGCAGTATTTTCACGAAACAGACGAAACGGTTAATAAAAAAGCCAAAAAAGTTTTAAGTGCAGGCTTAAAGCCCATTATTTGTATTGGCGAAACTCTGGATGAACGCAATGGCGGCAAACTAGAAACTGTTCTCACAACGCAGATTAATGGTGCATACAAGGATATTTCCAAAGAAGATGCTCTAAAAACCGTTATTGCTTATGAACCCGTTTGGGCTATAGGTACCGGTGTGGTGGCAACAGACGAGCAGGCACAGGAGGCTCAAAAGTATGTTCGCTCTTTGGTTGCCAAATTATATGGCGAGTCTGTAGCTGAGGATATTCGCATTCAATATGGCGGAAGCATGAAACCAGACAATGCAGATGGGCTTTTGGCTCAAAAAGACATAGATGGCGGCTTAATTGGCGGCGCATCTTTGAAAGCCGATTCGTTTTTTTCTATAATTAGTGCAGCGGAGAAAATATAATGGGTGCTTTTTTTTGGATTTTGATTGTTGCGCACGTGGCTTTGTGCGTATTGCTAATATTGCTTGTTCTCGTTCAGAACGATAAAATGGGCGGTTTAGCCGGACTAGGCGGAATGACGGCTCAATCTGCCTTTTCAACAGCAGGTGCTGCCACTTTCATTCAAAAGCTCACACGTTACGTGGCACTCGCTTTATTTGCGGTTGTGCTAACTCTGAGCGTTATGGCAACAAAACAAGATTCCAGCGCTCAGGGTTCAGTTTTAAGAGAAGCTCTGGGTACCGGAGGTCAAGGTGCTGTTTTGAATGAAAATTTTAATCTGCCTGTTGGACCTGGGTCGCCTGCTCCTGTTGCGGATGAGTGATTGTGTAAAATGCTACTTTACATAATTGCTATATTTATGTAAAGTAGGAGTTTACATGATTGAACGCAATATTTGGAGCATTCTTAAAAAAGAACTGAATAAAAAAGAGGCAATAGTCTTAACGGGACCTAGGCAGGTAGGCAAAACAACAACGTTGAAATGGTTGCTATCGCATGTTAAAGACAACAAAATTTATTTAGACTTAACGCTGGAAAGTACCGAGCAGTTGTTCAATTACAGTGATTACAATAATATTGTGAATCAGTTGCAGGGAATGGGAATGGATTTTTCCAAAAGGGTCACAATAGCCATAGATGAGGTTCAATATTCAAAGAACCTTCCAAGAATTGTAAAATACCTTTACGATAACTATAATATAAAATTCATTCTAACAGGCTCAAGTTCATATTACCTTAAAAACCGTTTTATAGAGTCACTTTCGGGCAGAAAATTGATTTTTGAAATGTTTCCGCTTTCTTTTGATGAATTTGTTAAATTCCAAAATGTGAAATATAAAACCAAAGCTCTTAATATAGATTTGCCAAAAAAATGGCATTTCGATAAATTTGCTTACGAAACTTTAAATAGCTATTACGAAGAATACATTGAATTTGGCGGCTTTCCTGCTATTGCTATGAGCGAAAGCAAAGAGAGAAAAAAGCAAATGCTCGATGTTATTTACAGTTCTTATATAAATATGGATGTGCAGCAACTTGCAGATTTTAAATCCACAACGGAGCTTAAAAAACTGATAAAACTGCTCGGTGCCAGAGTTGGCTCACGTTTGAATATAGACGAGCTTTCTAAAATAGTGGGTTTATCTCGCCCAACAGTTTCAAATTATTTATCGTTTTTGGAGCAAACATATTTAATTAGGCTGGTTCCAGCTTTTTCCAAGAACACAGATGTTAGGGAAAGGCTACCGAAAAAGGTTTATTTTATAGATACTGGCATTGCAAACATAAACGCAGATTTATCCGGTGGAGCCAAGTTTGAAAATACCGTATGCCATCAATTGAATTTTTTTGGGAAACTATCTTTTTACAACAACAAAAATGGCGAAATAGATTTTATTTTGCAAAGAGAAAAGAATAATATTGCGATTGAAGTAAAAGAAACCCCCATAAATGACCATTTGCTGCTTGCAGAAAAGCACGCAAAAAAAATAGGCATAAACGAGGTTGGCTTAGTGGGTCGGTTTGACAATAAAAAATTTTTGAATTATATGTGGGGCGGTGGGATATGTCAATGACCCTGCTAATGTACCCCGATTTTGCTCCTGTTAGTTTAGGCTTTCAGGAGGAAATTCAAAAAATCGTCTCGGAATCAAAAAGCGATATTTCCGCATTGACTTTTGCAAACCTTTATCTGTTTCGCAATAAATACGGGTTTAATGTTTCTTTGCTGAACAACAGTTTGATTGTGGCAGGCACAGACAAAGGAAAAACATTTTTTTCAATAATTGGAGATGTTCCTTCAAAAGAAATTTTAAATGAATTGCTAAAAAAATATGATTACTGGAAAAATGTTTCCAGCAAGCAGGCTTTGCACTGCCCCGTTGCTTTAGTGGAGGATAGGGATAATTTTGAATATTTGTATTTACGAACAGATTTGGCGGAGCTTCCTGGGAAAAATTTCCAAAAAAAGAGAAATTTGGTGAATGCTTTTATAAAAACCTATTCCTTGGAAAATCCAGAAAAAAAACATATTGACAATGAAACGATAAAAGATGCTTTGCTGGTTTTGGATGAGTGGGAAAAAAGCAAAGAAGAGCACAGCGATTATGCTTCTGCAAAAGAGGCTTTGGATTTGCACTGCGAGCTTGGATTTACTGGTCTTGTTTTTTATGTTGGCGGCAAACCTGTTGGCTATTGCCAAGGCGAAACACTTGCTAACGGAAGAATGTTCGCAGTGCATTTTGAAAAAGCAATAGAAAGTTACAAAGGCATTTATCAGTACATAAATCAGGAATTTGCAAAAAGCATTCCAAAGGACATAATCTGCATAAACAGAGAGCAAGATTTGGGGCACGAGGGCCTGCGCCAAGCCAAAATTACTTACCGCCCCGTTGATTTTGTTAAGCTTTTTTCCAGCAATGTCTCTACCAAAGAGGGATAATCAAGCCCTATATGATTTGCCTGCGCTGGCAAAAAAGAAGTGGGAGTCATGCCGGGGAGCGTGTTTGTTTCTAGCACAAAAACATTTCCATTTTTATCTATGCGAACATCTGTGCGGCTATAAACTTCGCAATCAAGGGCTTGGTGAGCTTTGTGAGCGATATTTTGAATTTCTTTTATCAAACTTTCCGAAAATTCCGCAGGGGTAATCTCTATAACTTCGCCATTGTATTTTGCTTCAAAATCAAAATATTCCCTTGTGGTCATTCTTATTTCTGTTGGCGGTAATGGTTTGCAACCTTCAATATAACCGCAACTCGCTTCTTTGCCCGCTATAAATTGCTCTACCAAAAGCCTGCCTGCGTGTTCAAAAAGTTTTTCGCACAGTTTGCCTGCATCGTCAATTGTTTTTGCAAAACCCATACCAAGAGAGGAACCTCCTAGCGGGTCTTTTATCACAAGAGGCGAACCCAAGTTTTCAAATGCTTCTTCTATTAATTCTTTTGAAAAATTTTCACTCTGCCAAACTCTGAAACTCGCCGTTGGAATATCGTTTGCTTTGTAAATTTCCTTGCTCTTTATTTTGTCCATAGCAAGCGCACTGGAAAGTACTCCGCTACCTGTGTATGGAATTCCAGCGTATTCCAGCATTGCTTGAATGTGACCGTCTTCGCCAAAGCGACCGTGCAAAGCGAGCAAGGCAATATCCATGGGTTTTAGCTCTTCTAGCGAGGGGCGCATTTTTTTTTGCATAGCATTTTCTGCGCCTGCAAAAAAAATCACGCTGAAATTTTGAACCTGATAAGGAGTTAGTGCTTTGCTGCCCCAAGTCCATTCTCCGTTTTGTGCAATTAGCACTGGATGAATATCGTATTTATGCGCATCCAAAGCACGAACAATTCCAGCTCCGCTTACAAGAGAAACCGAGTGTTCTGAACTTGGTCCACCCATAAGCACAAAAACTTTTTTTCGCATATTCACATCTCCTTGTACCATTCAAATGGATTTAAAACATTATACCTCAATCCACTGATACTTCGCTCGCCGTTTTTTGCTATTCTTCCAGCGGCGACGTGTACATGAGGTCCTGTTGTGTGTCCGGAGCTACCCACAGAAGCTACAGGATCTCCTTCCATAACAGCTTGTCCGTTCAGGTAAAATCTCTGTTCGCAGTGCATAAAAACGAGCAAATCTTTTTCCCTTGCTATTGCAATCATCAAACCGCCGCGTTCATCTTCCATTGTCCAAGCTACTCCGCTAAAAGGTGCCAAAATTCGCGTTCCCCTGCGCCCAGCAACATCTATTCCATCGTGTCGCCGCATAGTTGCGGTTTGCTGCGAATTGTATAGTTCTGTGATGTATGCAAGGCTATCGTTTAATAACCCTGTGAAAAAATTCCACGCACCCTGCATAGTTTTATGACGCGGGTTATTGAAATTTGGCAGTTTTAAACGTAAAGTATCACCGGCTTTAAGTTTGCTATCCAGAGACAATTCGTTTTCTTTCAAATATTGTTTTATCATAGCTTCTGTGCTAACAAGAGAGTTGTATTTGCCAATGGCAAACCTGGCTATTTGCGTTAAGGATTCCCCTTCTTTCAAAACATGAACTATATCGCCTTTTTCGGAATATTTTTGAACTTCGCTTGCAATATTGCGCAAGTTGCTAACCTGTTCATCTGGCTGGCTGGCTATTAAAAACGGCAAAGCACAAAGCAACAGAATAAAAATCCAAGCATATTTTGCGGCTAAAAACAGAGGCGTTTTGGGAATATTAATTTGTGCAATTTTGAGACTCAGCAAATCGTCTATATTTGCTTTTTGCAAATCGTTTTTGCTAAAAATAGCCAAGCAAGATTTTTCAATACCAGTCAAAACCTTGTCCGTGCTTGCGTTTTTATCTTGTGGCAGCAGCACGGCGATTCTTGCGAATTTTCTTTTTAGTGCGCTTATATTGGCATAGCAGTTGACAATTTTTTCTTCTGGACATTCAAAATGCGGATCGCTTGAAATTATTTGCCATCCGTTTTTTTCGTTGAAATTTGGAATGGCATTAACATTTCCAAAGGCGTTTTGCTCAAAAAGCGCATTGTTCAGGGGTTCTATGAGAAGTCCTTTTTTATGGTCTTGCATCTCTGGCAGAATTTGAGCCAGGTCTGAACGCTCAAAACCTCGCAACCCAAAAAAACACGCCCTGTCTAAAATGGTATCAAGCGTGGCTTTTTTCATTGTGCTAGGCTATAGCCTTTGATTTAGGGTGCGTGAATGCCGGAGGTGGAAGCTCTTGCAAACGATTTAGCTGCACAGCCGCCTCTTCTGGGTTAATATTGCTTTGAATTATGAATTCCTTGCTTTTCATAGCCGAGCGCCCTTTAAATTCGGCATCTGCGCTTGCTATAAAGGCTAGGTTTTGTTTCTCAATCTGCGGCAATAGCCCAAAATAACGGAACAGGCTAAAGTTTTTTTGCCAGGTTCCGCGTTCAATAATAAGTCCAGAAATGCCTTCTGGCAGTTTTCCGCTCTCCAAAAATTCATTTGCGGTTAATGTTATGATTTTATGGTTTGGAATTTCTCCGCTAACCAAATTGGCGTTTACCTTCTTTTGAAAGTGTGGGTCGCAAATAAAAGCAAAAGTCATAATGTGTTTCCTTGGGTTGGAGTTTAAATATAGAAAATTTTTGCTGCAATTTTCGTCTGAACACTTCGAATACTGCCTTAATTTCTATATTATTAACAGAAAAATGGAGTTTTTATGCCGTTGATTTCTAGTTTTTTAGGTATATTGATTTATATGTTCAAAGAAAAAAATAGCCCGCATCATAAGCCGCATGTTCATGCTGTTTATAGTGGCAAAAAAATGTCTATTGCGGCAGATGGTGAAATTTTAGCGGGAAAATTGCCTAAAAAACAGCAAAAATATGTAGAGGCTTGGGTTGCTCTTAGAGAGGATGAAATTAAAGCTTCTTGGATTGCCATGAATGCCGATAATAGCGAAGTGATAAAAATTAAAGGTTTGGAGTCATAGTAATGGAAACTTACTCTCCAAAAAAAGTTAAAGTCTTTCCAGATTACAAGTTGTGCATTACTTTTGAAAATAAGGAAAAACGGATTTTTGATATGAAGCCTTATTTAGAAGATAAATATTTTGCTCCTTTAAAAGACTTATCTAAGTTTAAAAATGTAAAGGTAAATCCTATTACAATAGAATGGGATGGCGAAATTGATATTTGCCCTGATGAATTATATTATAATAGCATTCCCGTTTGAAACGTTACAACTTCTTTGTTAATTGCCTCAAATTTGAGGTAATTGAAATGCTAAAATTTATATATTCAAATCTATGAATAGGATAATTATTATTGGAAACGGGTTTGACTTAGCTCATGGGTTAAAAACGAGTTATAAGGATTTTTTAGAGTGGATTAAGTCTAAAATAGTTGAAAATCCAGATGAATATTTTGAACATATTTCTACATCCACAGCGGATCATTATTTCGGAACCGGTAACTTTAAAGCATCTGATTTTTTTAGACGATATTATATTAAATCCAGAAAATTGGATGACTTTATCTCTATTTATAGCGAATGTAAATTTGTATATAAAAATAAATTTTTAGAATATCTTATAAATAAACAGGATTTAGAAAATTGGGTGGATATTGAGGAAGAATATTTTAAGAAATTGAAAATGTGTTTCCAAAATTATTATGAAAGTCAGAGTATTGATTCTATAACAAAATTAAATCAAGATTTTACCCAAATTAAAAACGATTTAGAGGAATATTTATGTTTAGAAAAAGGAAAAAGTGTAACAATTAAAGAAAAGCTAATGACCAGTATAATAAAACCATTTGATTTGAATGATAATATTTCTGCTATACCAACTGAGTTAAATAATGTTTTATTTTTGAATTTTAATTATACATCTTATGAAAAATATTATGCAAAACCTCATATGCAAACCATTTATATACATGGGGAATTGAAAAATGAGAAAAACCCAATTATTTTTGGTTATGGAGACGAGGATACAGAAATATATAAAGAAATTAAAAAAATAAATCGCAATGAATTTTTGACAAATATGAAGTTATTTAAGTATTTTAATGTTAGTAATTATAGTAAGTTGGTGCGTTTTATAAAATCTGCTAAATATCAAATTTATATTTGGGGACATTCTTGCGGAAACTCGGATGGTACTCTATTGAAAGAATTATTTGAAGATGATAATTGTGTTTCAATTAGACCATTTTATCATATATTTGAAGATGGTAGTAATAATTACAGCGATATAGTAATGAATATAGCTAGGCATTTTTTGGATGATAATGCTTTTCGCCGTAAAGTTATGAATAGAGAACTTTGTGAGGAGTTAAAATAGAATGATTAAACGTCACTTTGACAGGTGACATAGCGAATGGGTCGGTGGCAGCTATTAGAAAATTTATAATAGTTCAAGTGTTATGGGGTTGCAAAAAGGACTAACACCAGCACTAATACCTCTTATGCCTTGACAATAAGCATATACTTCTGCTTTTGTTTCAAAATACTGCTTCTTTCCTCTATATAAACAACAATAAAGGTCAAATGATAATTGTTTGTCGACTTTGAATGTAATGCATTGTAATTTTGCTTTTCCTATCGAGGATAAAGTTTTTTCGTTGATAATGGAATAATAATTATGTTTCAAATTTATTCCACAATTATTGGCATAATAAATATTTTCTTTTCTTGTTAACCAACCTCTTCCTTCGCAGTATGCATACAATTCTTTTTCAGTTGTGAAATAATGCCCTGAACCGCCGAATTGAGCGCAATGACATAAAATTTCACCTTGTGAATTATAAATGCGTTGTAATTTACCGCTAGATCCGTTTTTTTGGAACTTCTTAAACGATTTGATTGTTTCGCCTTTCATATTAAATCCTCCTTTTTAAGTAAAACTTGAGTATAAATATAGAAAATTATTTTCCTTATGTAACTAACTCCCGATGCCTCCCCATTAACTCCGCCACAATCTCCGCCTCGCTAACATCCTTCCCAAACCCATACAGCTATTTGTTTAATCTTTAATGCAACGAACCGAGAGCTTATGAATTTTTTTATTGATACTTACATCTATATTATCATAATTATATTTGAATCTTCTACTTCTAGCATTAGTAGCTTTATTTTCTGTGGCACTCCACCAATAGCCTACCTCTCCAAAATCATAGAAATAATCAGCAGAACTACTATATCCACAAGGCAGAGCAGCAAAACCAAAATCATCTGTGCCATTGCCTTTTTGATTCCATCCATTTTTTGCTTTTAATTTTATTCCAACATTAGACGATTTATTTGCAATAGTTAAAGTTAAATCTCCAACATTAGCAACAACACTACCTCCACCAACCTGAGCAATAGAATCACCAACAAATTTCGCCAAAACAATCCATTCATCGCTATTTGGCAAATGCCAACCAACAGGACAAATGCCTTGATGCTTTACATCGCTGCCACCCCAAAGAATATTTTTACTAACACTATCTTTATCTTTCACATTACCAAGAATTACATTTAAACTATTATCACCAGAATTGTTATAGGCAGTATCTATATTCATTGCAGTAGCCCAATCATACAATCTGCCATATTTGGCACAGTTATCTTGTATTTCTGATGGAGACAAACTGATGCCTTTACCTCCAACATATAAATACATCAAGCCTTTTTCACCATAACACCTGCTACCCTCTGCATTGTAATTCAGATTTTCCGCCATCCAAACCTGTTCGCCAATTTTAACAGCTTTATACTTTTTGCCATCTCTTTGGTCGGTGAAAGAACTTTGAGAAAAAACTTGCACTACAAAAAGAGTAAGAGCTATTGTTAGCTTTTTGGAAAAATTGCTATTTTTCATATTTTACCACCATTTTAAATAAATTGTCTGAATGCGAATTTATATCTTTCAAATTTTCAATCTCAACTCTGTTTCTTTTGCCGTCTATGGGAATATCTATATATTTTCCCGATGTTTTTAAAAACAATCGGCATATAGTTTTCTTTGCATCCAATTTAATGCTAATATAATCTGACCTGTTTATGCAATGCAACCTATCTGCATAGCTACTTAGTATCGCTTTTACAATTTTAAACGCCTCTATTTCTTCTTCATTTAATTTTAGCTCTTGTTCAGTTTTATCATTATTTTCATTTTGCACATCTATGGCAATTTTCCCTGTCTGCTCCTCATTATTTTTCTTAGCTAGTGCCAAAAGGTCTTCAATTCTTTCATTTATTATCTGGGAAAATGAGCACTTCACCAAATCTGTGAAAAAGTCAAGCCATTTTTGATTTATCGCTCCTGTATAAACCTGCTTCGCAAGAACTCTGACAAGATTTTCACTTGGATTTTCCATTTCAGATTTTATTGCAGCCTTTAACTCTCTTTTATATTTTAAATCACGAGCAGCAGTAGAAACAATATCCAAATCAAAATACGATTTATGGAATTTTTTGACATCTTCTATTGCCTCATCATTCAACCTCCCAAAATTTATTTCCAAAAACGGCTTTTCATCCATTTTATTCGGTGCTACCAAATCAGAGTAAAAAAGATACTCTATGCCATTTGTCAAAATTGCAAATTTGGCTTTTGATACGTGGAAATATCGCAATAGCTGCCCACCATGCAAATTCAAATTCTGTTTCCAGTGCTTGCACTCAATTAAGATTATAGGCTCTCCATTTTTTAAAATGGCATAATCTATTTTTTCTCCCTTTTTAATGCCAGCATCGCAAGTGTATTCTGGTACAACCTCTGCTAGGTTTGAAGTATCATAACCCAAAGCCCTGATAAAAGGCACTATAAACGCCATTTTAGTCGCTGCTTCTGTTTGTGCGGTCTCTTTTTGACTGCAAACCTTTTTACCTAGTTGTTTCAAATCATCTTTAAAGTCCATTTTTATCTCGCTTTTTAGTTGCGAACTATCCTAAAATTAGAAAAATGAAACTTTTCTCTTTAACTAGGCAATCAATATAGCCTCACTCGCCAGCATTCTTGCAAACTTTGCTATATTACTACCAATGTCAAAATTCAAGATTTTTATTTCGTATAGGCGAAAAGGCGGATACGATACCGCCAAGCTCATTTATGAGCGTTTGAAAATGGATGGTTATTCCGTTTCTTTTGATTTAGACACCTTGGAAAATGGGAATTTTGGCAATGAGTTGCAAAAAAGAATCAAAAAATGCAAGGATTTTATAATAATACTAAATACGGGTATTTTTGATTGCTTTACAGAGCCTGATTACAACCCAAAAGACGATTGGGTGCGTATAGAAATAGAATGTGCCCTTAAGGAAAAGAAAAATATAGTCCCTCTTAAAATGGAAGACTTTACTTACCCCAAAAGATTGCCCAGCGATATTAAAGACATAACAAGAATAAATGCCATAGACTTAAGCCCTGAGCATTTTGAAGCCGCCTATGAAAAGCTGAAAAACTCTTTCTTGATTTCAAAGCCTAATTGGAAAATCAGGCATAAAAAACGGATGATATCTTTTGTTTTTATGGTATTTTTTCTTGCTGCTGCCTATTTATTCTTTACAATAAATGCAAGCTTTAAGCAAAAAGAACAAGAAGCTAGGGAAGCAAAATTGGCGGTACAAAGAGCGGATTCAATAAGAATTGTAAGAGAAATGGAATTGATGCGTACAGCAGATTCAATAAATGCGGCTATGGAGGCGGAAATTGCGCGTACGGCAGATTCAATAAACGATGCTAAGGAATTAGAAATTGCACGTACGGCAGATTCTGTAAAAGCGTATATGGAAGCTAAAGCCGCTAGGAACGCCCAAAAAAACGCTGTTCAAAGCCCTCCTCCTAAAAAAACACCGCAGCAAAGCACCCCACCTAAAAACACAGTTCAAAGTACCCCTAAAAAAACACCGCAGCAAAGCGTTCCGAAAAAAACAACTCAACAACCAACGCAGCAAAAATCTTCAAAAAAATAAAAAGTTTGGAAATTATATACAAAGTTCTTGACAGAATTCCCAAATATTTGTATATTTAACATAAAATAATATATCAAAATGGAGATTTATCGTATGGATAAAACCAAAATTTTCGTTGTGAAAGCGGCTCTAACTTTGCTTGCTATTTCATTCGTCTCATGTTCTTCTTCAACGAGGATTGTAACGACAGACTTAAGAACAGATATTGAAAGTTCTGGTTTGGAGATGAATAATAGTTCTTTTAGATATTATATAGATAGAGATGTTGAATTGAAAGCTTCAACAAAAGCTATGAAAATGAATGAATTAGGAGAAGGAGTTAAAGCAACAGTTGAAAAAATGAGGAGTTACGTGCTTATCACAAAAGGAACCGCTGGAATGTGCAAGGAAACAGGAGAGGGTTGGATAAAGGTTGCTTTTGAGCCGGATTTTCCAGAAGCTACTCTAATATTTGCTATAACTGTAGATGGAAATTACAGAATAAATTATTTTGGCGATGGTTTAATAGTATATGATGGGTTGGATTTTCAAGTTCAATCAAAACCAACTTATTGGTTAAACAAAATTTTATCCATATTCAGCAATGATGCAAATGGGCGTGAGGCTAGGCTTAAAATAAAGTATAATGTTAATGAAAAAGAAGCTGTTAAAAACAGAAAGGCAAAAGGTTTCAATTAACTATATAATTCCAAAAATTTTCTAAATTCATGAGCAATGAAATTCATAGTTACATTTCTTTTATGTTTTGCAATAGGTTATTCTTTTGCTCAAAATGTGGATATAAAAACCATTAAAGCTGGTAGCGGAGAGCCTGTTAAAAAAAGGCAGCTTGTTAAGGTACACTACACAGGGTGGCTAAAAGACAGCACAAAATTTGACAGTTCCCGCGATAGAAACGAGCCTCTTGAATTTGTGCTTGGGGCAGGGCAGGTTATTAAAGGCTGGGATATTGGGATTGAAGGGATGAAGCAGGGGGAAATTCGCAGGTTGAAAATACCAGCGAACCTAGCTTATGGAAACAATGAAATGGGACCGATACCCGCTAATTCCGATTTGCTGTTTGAGGTTGAGCTTGTGGGTGCGCAAAAAATTTTGGATCCAGATACCTTGCTAAAACCTTCTGCAATAAAATGGAAAACTCTGAGACCAGGCGTTGAAATTTTTGATGAAGTTGCAGGAACCGGCACCGAGCTTCGCAATGGAATGGAACTGACATTTCACTATACAGGATGGCTTGTGAACGGACACAGCTTTGGTAGCTCCAAAGATTTGGGAAAACCAGCCAAAGCGGTTTTGGGTACAGGAAAATTGGTAAGAGGCTTGGAGCTAGGCTTGGAATCGCTTAAACAAGGCGGAGTGAGATGGCTCAGAATTTCGTCTGGCATGGCTTATGGTCCTGTGGCAATGAGCAATATTCCGCCCAATTCAACTCTTATTTTCCGTGTGCAAGCCGAGTCTGCCGAATATGATGATGAACTAGCGTCTTCTATGGATTTTTTCCCGAATGTGGATTTTGTGAAATGGGTTTCTGGATTAGAGGGCTTAAAATATTTTGTGGAAAAAGAGGGCAGCGGCAAGCCTGTGAAAGCTGGAGATGTGGTTAATGTGCACTACACAGGCTGGCTAATAGACGGAACAAAATTTGACAGTTCAAGAGATAGAAACGACCCCATATCTTTGGAAATCGGAGCGGGGCGCGTGATAAGAGGCTGGGATTTGGGGCTTGCAGGAATGAAGAAGGGAGAAAAACGTTTGCTATTTATTCCCCCAAATCTTGGATATGGCTCAAGCGGTGCAGGTCCAATTCCGCCAGATGCTATACTTATATTTGCCGTGGAAATTGTAGAATAATGTTTGCCATAATTTTGGTAGAGCCAGAGCATCCTCATAACGTTGGCTTTGTGGCACGCAGCATGAGGAGCAATGGGTTAAGCGATTTGCGCATAGTTCGCAAATCCAAACCTTTGCCGAAAAAATGCTACGACACCGCCCATTCAAGCGCAGAAATTTTAGACAATGCAAAACTTTTCCCAACCCTAAAAGAGGCAATAGCAGATTGCTCCTATACTGTTGCTTTTAGCCGCAGACTTTTTGACACAGTTGTCCCTCATTACTCACTCCCAGAATTGCCGCCGCTTTTCAAAGGCAAAACTGGAACAATGGCTCTTATTTTTGGCAGAGAATCTCGCGGACTTTCTTTTGAAGAAGTGGAGATATGTGCCGCCCAATGCGAAATACCCGTTGCCGGACAGATGAGCATAAATTTATCCCACGCGGTTAGCGTAGCGAGCTACGAACTTTGCCGCTCCGGTTTGCTAGGAGAGGGCATGGCACCTAGAAACAAACTGCCGATAACGCACAGAAAGCCGGCGACCATAGAGCAAATGCAAAGCATTGAAAATTTCATATCCGAAAATTTAACCGACAAATACAAAAATCTCCCTTGGCTAAGAGCTTCCCTTTCAATATGGCTCCAAAAACTGAACCCAAGCCAAGCGGAATTATCTGCATTGTTTGGGGTGTTGAGGGCTTTGACTAAGAAGAATACGCGGAGTTAATTTGTCAGCGTATCATTCATACTTCCAGTACGATAACCTAGCAAATCCAAAGCGATATATGTAAAACCAAGTTCCTTTAACGTGGTGTAAATTTTCTCCCGTTTCTCAGGCGATGACATCAATGCAAAACCTTCTTCATCTGTTTCTATTCGAGCGAGATTGCCGTGGTAACGCACACGTACTTGGTGAAAACCACTGTCCAACAAAAACTGCTCCGCTTTGTCTATTTTGCCGAGTCGCTCTGGGTTAATCTCTTCGCCATAGGGGAAGCGAGAAGATAAGCAGGCAAATGACTGCTTATTCCAAGTGGGTAAGTTCATCTCTTTGGAGAGATGGCGAATTTCTCGCTTGTTCAGTTCAGCATAACGCAAGGGGCTTTTTATTCCTAGTTCTACCACCGCAGTCAATCCGGGGCGATAGTCGCCTTCATCGTCTTTGTTTGAGCCTTCGGCTATATGCAAAATTTTGTGTTCCTTTGCTATATTTAAAATTTTTGTAAAAAGTTCTCTCTTGCACAGGTAACAGCGGTTTGCAGGATTTTTAGAAAAACCTTCAATTTCAAGTTCTTCAGAATCGAATATTATATGAGCAATGCCTTCTTTTTTGCAAAAAGCCGCCGCCTCATCTAATTCACGTTTTGGGAAAGAACAAGAACGGGCGCTGACAGCAATAACGCGGTCTCCCAAAACATCGTGGGCGGTTTTCAGTAAAAAAGTGGAATCCACTCCGCCCGAAAATGCGATTGCAACGTTTCCCAATTCCTGCAAATAATTTTTTAGCTTTTCATATTTTATGTGGGCTTCCGCTTCTGCAATGGAATGGTCGTGTTTTTTTGCCAGTGCCGCAACATCTTCATATTCCAATTTAGATTTTCTAACGCCAAATCCCTGAGATGTTTTGATTCTCACAGAACCGAACTCCGTTTGCTCTCTTTGCAATATGTGGCGGTTGCTCGAATACTCTCTAACTCCAAGGGTGGTTGTGTGTTTGAAAATAAGTTGCAGCATTTTATCTCTATCACTTAATTTGCACATACAGGTGAAACTAAATCCAGCACGACCTTTTTTCATAATAATTGGTGTGATATAAACATCAAGCGCGCCTTTGTCCAGCAATAGCTGTTGTGCAAAAGCAAGGGCTTCTGGAGTTATGTCGTCTAGGTTGCATACAAGCTCTATAACTTCTTCATTTGTATTATCGGTATCACCAATATAAGCCCTTAGGCAGTTTGCTTTTTCAAAATCTTTTTTCCCCATGCCATATCCAAGACCAGTAACTTTCATCACGGGCATTTTGCGAAATTCTTTTGCAAAGTATTTTAACAGTGCCGCGCCTGTCGGTGTGCATAACTCGCCATTTGTATCATCGCTGTATATGGGAATGTTTTGCAAAATTAAAGTGGTTGCAGGAGCTGGAACTGGCAAAATACCGTGAGCGCATTTAATCTGCCCACTGCCCACATTCACCGGAGAAGCCAAAATGAGTTCTGGCGAGAGTTCCTCTATGAGCATACAAAACCCAACAATATCGGCAACCGCATCCATTTCCCCTAATTCGTGAAAATGAATTTGATTAACAGGTACACCGTGAACTTGGCTTTCCGCTTCTGCTATCGACTTGTAAACTGCAAGCGCATTGTTTTTCACCGTTTCCGAAATATTTAAATGTTCTATTAAATGTCCAAGAGTGTGATAGTCGCTGTGATGATGGAGATGCTTAATTGCTACATTTATATGCGTTCCTTTTATGCCGCATTTTACAGATGGTTCAGCACTTATATTTGTGTTTGGAATGCCTATGCTGTTCAGCCTATTCAGAAAATCGATGGGATTGCTATGCAGTTCCAACAGAGCAGCCATAAGCATATCTCCTGCCGCACCCATATTACATTCAAAGTAAAGCGTTTTCATTTTACTCCCCTTTGATGATTTATTATACTTGCCAAATATCCCGCTCCAAATCCATTATCAATATTTACCACGCTAACACCGCTAGCACAGGAATTGAGCATAGATAGCAAAGCGGCTATTCCGTTGAATGAGGCTCCATAACCTACGCTTGTGGGAACTCCGATAACCGGACAATCAACAAGACCACCTATAACGCTAGTTAATGCTCCCTCCATTCCGGCGATGGAAATAACAACCTGTGCATCCATAATCTCGCTTAACTTAGAGAGAAGCCTGTGCATTCCAGCAACGCCCACATCATATAAACGAACAACTTCATTGCCGAGAACCTCTGCCGTAATCGCGGCTTCTTCTGCCACTGGAATATCGCTTGTGCCACCTGTGGCAACCACAATCCTGCCTATGCCATTTGGTTTGGGTATTTCGCCAATTATTCCAATACGTGCGGTTTCATAATATTTCAAGTGCAAGTTTTTTTTAATTGCCTCGGCTGTTTCCAGTGGCAGTCTGGTTATCAGTATCAAATTCTGCCCTTTATCAAGCATTGCCTTTGCAATGCCCATTATTTGCTCCGGTGTTTTTCCCGTGCCGTATATAACTTCGGGAACACCTTTTCGCAATTCGCGGTGGTGGTCTAGTTTTGCGTATCCCAAATCCTCAAAGGGTTGAGTACATAGTTTTGATAAAGCATCTTCGGGTGATATGTCACCGTTTTTTATTTTTTGTAGAATATCTAGCGTTTCGGTTTTGTTCATTTTTTTATTCTTCTCTTAACATAAGTATTCGCAAGCAACAAAGGAAAAGCCACCAACAAGCCAGCCTGAGTAGTTAAAAGCGCCTCGGAAATTCCATCTGCAAGCAGCACGGGATTGCCAAAGCCAAAACGTTCTATGGTTTCAAAAGTGTGAACCATGCCCATAACGGTTCCGAGTAGTCCAAGCAGGGGAGCCACTGCGGCAAGAGAGGCTATATTTTTGGAATGTTCCTTTTTTCCCGTTAAAACCAAAATCCAGGCAATCCAGCCCACCGCAAAAATAATGGGCATAACCACCCCGCCCTTGCGAAGCATATCAAAAACCTGTTCATAAACGTGAATTAGGGACATCGTTGTAAGTTAGTAAATCTCACTTACTATATTTACTTTATGAAAAAAGTAATCCCACTTATGGTGCTAGCAGTTCTCAGCGTTTTGGGTTGCAAAGAAAATGCGACTCAAAATAGCACAAAGTTAAGCCGTGAAGAAATAAAATCACGCTCTTTCTCCGATTTGTTCAAAGCAATTGAAGCAAAAGACATTCCCGAAGATGTTTTTACGCTTATCGGCAAAGATTTTGCCGTGCTAACTGCGGGTAAAAAGGAGCATTACAATTCTATGGTAGCTGGCTGGGGCGGTTGGGGAATTCTGTTCAGCAAGCCAACAACCTTTTTAATGCTGCGTTCCAGCCGCTACACTCTTGAGCTTATGCGCAAGGAGCAGAGTTACACAATGGCTTTCTTCGACTCCGAATACAAAAGCGATGTTATGGAATTTGGAAAGCAATCCGGTCGTGATAGCGATGAAAAAATGAAAAACACCAGATTAACCGCTGTGGAAACACCAACAGGCGATATGTCTTTCAAAGAGGCGAAATTAATAATTGAGTGCAAGCTGGTTCAGGTTACCACAGTTTCGCCAGAAGACTATTACACAGAGGATAGCAAAAAATTTGTTGTGGATGCCCAAGCTGAAACTGGGGCTTATCATAAGGTTGTGTTTGGGGAGATAACTGGGGTTTGGGTTAGGGAATAATTCAATTCCAAGGATTTTTAACTTTTAACTCCGCAATATTTTCAAAATCTTTTGTATTGCGAGTTATCAACTCAAGATCATAAACTAATGCCGAAGCAGCAATTAATGCATCTGGAAGTTTGATTTTGTAGTTTCTGCGAATATCTATTGCTTTGAGTTTAACGTCATTGCCAAGCTCTATAATTTTAGAATTTTCTATAAATTTTTTGTATTGCTCCACGTCTTCTTCATTAGCGTGTTTCCAACAAAGAATTTCTATTTCTGTTATAACAGAGATATTGGGAGTACTTGCAAAAAGCAAGTTTTCTATAAAAGTCGCTTCTTTATCTGGGAAATTCCCTTGAATGTAATCTATCACGACATTTGTATCAAGTATATAACTCACTTTCTTTCCCATTCATCTCGTAATTCTTTCAACTGCAAATCAATTTCTTCTCTAGACTGCTTTGCAACGGAACCTCTAAATTTTCGCCAATTAACTTTTGAATTCTCCAAAGAATTTACAACATTCAACATTTGTAAACTTTCCAACTGCCTAATTAGATTAAGCACAGCAGGATTCTTAATTTCCAATGTCATAGTCATAAAAAACTCCTTGTTTTGTAATAATATATAAAAATCTAAATAGGGCATAGTAATAAGTCAGCATTCGTGCAATTTACTATATTTATACTTAAATACAAGGAGATTGTACTATGTCCTATAGCGTAAAACAACAAGCTATCAATATTTACGACCCTTTTTACAGCGAAAAAAATCAAGCTAGGTTAAGAGAGTCTGTAGCTCAGTATAAAACTGGAAAAATGACTGTAAAAACTATGGAAGAGTTAGAGGCTATGGAAAGTAAATAATATAACTTGACGAAATTTTTCTACATTCACATTAAAAGGAGAATGGTATATGAAAACACAAACCCTGTTAAACTCAATCTTTGTCACGGCATTTATTGCCATGCTGTTACTTGTGGTACCTTGCGATGCTGCTAGTAACCCGTCAGCATTGGTGGGCAGATGGGTGGGGGTGTCTGGGGATGATAAAGGAGTTGTTATGGAGCTTTTAAGTGATGGAACAGGAATCACTACTAGAAATTCCATAGGAGTTACAATTACATGGAAAACGGAAAAAGGCCGTTTTTATCTTATCGCCTCGGGCGTAGCGGCACAAGCGGCTAGTTATAAATTGCAAGGCTCTGAGCTTACATTTAATGAGGACGATGGTAAAATTAATAAATATACGAAATGCAATAAAAATTGCCAAGAAGCAACTGAAAAATACTACAAAGCGGAAGCAGAGAAAGCCAGAGTAGCGGAACAGAAAGCAACCGAAGAATACGCCAAAGCGGAACCATTGAAAGCAGCAGCAGAGAAAGCCTGGGCTGCCTATAAGCCAGCCGCCGAATCCGCGGCCGCGGCCGTAGCAGCAGCAGCGAAAGATGGTCCCATCAAAGCGGAGGCAGAGAAAGCTGCCGCTGTCGCCGCAGAAAAACTCGCCGTCATCGTAGCGGAGGCAGAAAAAGCCAGTGCGGCGGTAGCCAAAGCGGAAGCAGTGAAAGACGGCACCTTCAAAGTGGCGGCAGAGAAAGCCAATGTCCTCAAAGCGAAAGTTCAAAGAGGTTCTTTTATTGATCCCAGAGATGGCAGGACTTATAAAACCGTGAAATTTGATAAACAAACTTGGATGGCGGAAAACTTGAACTATAATGCAAGCGATAGTAAGTGCTATGAAAATCAAGAAATTAACTGCCAAAAATACGGTAGACTTTATAATTGGGAAACTGCTAAATCAGCTTGCCCAAGCGGTTGGCATTTGCCGAACAATAATGAATGGCAGGCTCTTGTGGATTTCGCAGGCGGCGATAAAGTTGCTGGAATAATACTTAAAGCATCTAATGGTTGGAACTGGAATGGCGTGGATGCTGTTGGCTTTTCGGCTCTGCCTGGCGGCTACGGCTATTCCGATGGCGGTTTCAGCAGGGTCGGCTACGATGGCTACTGGTCGTCTGCCACAGGGAACGATGACGCTAGCTCTTGCCTGAGTATGGGCTATGCTGCCGTGCTTGACATCTTTAGAAACGTAAAAAATCGTTCAGCGTTCAGCGTTCGTTGTGTCCAAGATTAGCTCTTGTTCAATGCGATAATCTGCTCTTTAGGCAGCCTCGTAATGCGGGACACGTGCATAGGGCTAAGCCCGTATTTGAGCATAGATTTAACGTTACTGCCAAATGAATTGACGAAGGAAAAGATTAAGATTGTGGCAAATCTATGGTTGCGAATTTGGGAATTTTCTATATTGCTACTAATGGTTGGTAAAAAAATATCTTTGTATTTGGATACATCCGTTATAGGCGGATATTATGATTGAAAAAGAATTTCGTTGTAATGCAGTAGAAATGACACGGGCTATCAAAGATAAAATTGATGCGGAATTCCCCACGATATATGCTCTTTTTGAGCATTTGGTGAAACGACGTGAGAAATCCTCGCCAAATATTCCTGCTCAGTTTGCCCGGGCGTTGGAACAAAAATAGCCTTTGCCTTTAACAAAGCCAAATCCATAATGGTAGAATAACCAGAACGACAAAGTACCACCTTGCTCGCCAAAATAATTTCCCGCAAATCCGCCGCTCCAAGATGATTAAATGCAGGAAATGGCAAGTTTGGAATCTCTGTTTCATTTGGCAAACCGCGCACAATACAATGTTTGCCAGGTTTTTCAAGCAAAAATTCAATAGCGTATTTTTCAAATGCGCTTCTGTGAGGTTCAGGACCGGAAATTAAAGCCAAGATATCGTATTTTTTTGGAGGAACGGGTGCTCTCAAATCCAGCCTAGACAAAGGACCTATGTATTTTATTTTTTCGCTTTTGTATGAAGGATGGCTCAGTTTACCAGCAAGACCTGGAAATTCTTCATGGTCTGGAACCCATATTTCGTCAAAATTTTTCATTATGTTTTTGTGCCAGTTCTCTCCTATTTTTTCAAAAATCGTAAAAGGTTTGGGGAAAGCTATTCGCAATTGATGCGTTATATATACGGATTTTATTTTTTTGCAAAAAAAACCAAAGCGATTGTCGCTTATAGCAAGTGTGTATTTTTGCTTTTCGTGTATTGAAGTTAGCCATTTATTTTCTTCTTCCATTATTTTTTTTATGCGTGGCATTTGGCTGAAAATCCAAAAGGGCATTTGCCAGCCGTGTTTGGGATATTTTATATCATAAGCTGGAGCTTCGTGCCAAACTAAATTCGGAAATTCCTGAGCGAAAAAATTTTTATGGCTTATCGCGCTTGCTATTTCCACTTCTGCGCCTTTTTCCAAATATGAACGTATAATGGGGCAGCATCTAGTTGCGTGCCCCAAACCCCAGTCCAAGGGAGATATTATTATTTTCTCGCTCATTCTTCCAAAACAGAACTGAATTCAGCTTTTAGTTCTTTATTTTCAGGATACAATTTAAAAATTTTTTCTATGGTTTGCTTGGCTTCGGTCTTTCGCTTTTTTTGAATGTATTCGTACACTATGTTTTGCAAGCCGTAAATAGCTTCTTTGTTTCCGTGCCTCCCTGCGAGCAAATAGGCGTTTTCGGCTCTGTCTAGCCATCCGGTTTCAAAGGCTAGGTTTCCCAAAAATATGGAAGCATCGGTGAAGTTGGAATCCATTTGCACAATTTGATTTAGCACATCTATTGCGAGGTATGGTTTTTGGTCTTCTGCTAGGCAGTCTGCCAATTTGTATAGCAATTCTTTGTCTCTTGATTTGATGGCAATGGCTTCTCTGTAAGCGGCAATGCTTGCAGGGAAATTTTTATTCAATCTGTGAATATCGCCCAAGTATGTTAAGAAATCTGTTTCTTCGGAATTTTTTAAATAAGACCTCCTAACTAAATTTGCAGCGGCTTCAAATTCTTCCATAGCAATGTGAATTTCGCTTTGTTGATAGACAAGAGATACATCTGCGGAATCTATTTGCCTGGCTTTTTCTATTGCCATAAGAGCGCCAACATTGTCTCCGGTTTTTTGATAAGCCTCTGACAAATAAATCCAAGCAGAGGCGTTGCCCGGGTCTAAACTTAGTGCCCTGCGATATGCTGCAATGCTCTCTGTTTATTCGCCTATTCTGTAAAGCACAGATGCCAAATTTGCAAGTGCGGGAGCAAACTCACCATCAGAAAAATTTACCGCTTTGCGATACGCCGCCGCTGCTTCGGGAAGTTTATTTAATTGAAAAAGGCTGTTAGCCGTGTTGAAACTCGTAGCGACTGGATTTGCCCCTCTCTCTTCTGCTTTGCGGTATAGCAAAATAGCTTGCGCATATCTCCCATTGTTGTATAGCACATTAGCCTGATTCAAAATCTGGTCTGCATTTTGTGTTTGTGCAAATATCATTTGCACCCAAATTATCAAACCACTAGCCACTAGCCACTTACCACTAACCATACTCACTCCCTGAACTTAACCTCAAAAGCCTGTTCCATTCCGCAAAAAGGAACGGCGGAGCCGCCTTTTTTGGCTGGGGCAAATTGCATTCCCATTATAGCATCTCTTCCAGAATTTGCCAGCCCTTTTCCCGCAGGGGTTTCTTCTATTATACGGATATCATAAGGTTTTCCGGTTGCGTTAACGCAAAATGAAATTCTTAGGTGTGCGTTTATTTCGCCGTCTCTTATGGCTTGTGGCGCATTGAATTTTGCCGAGCTTTTCAAGGCAGGTTTTTCGTCCACATCGCCGCTATTATTATTTCCGCCGCCGCTTTGCATAGCGACCAGTTCATTTGGCACAAAAGCTCCAGCGCTGCCTCCAACAACATCCAAATTCATTGCAAATCTCGGTCCAGATTTTGGCGTTCTGCTATTCATGGTTTGCCTGCTCGGTTTGCGTGTGGCTTCTTTTGGCTTAGGTGGTTCAGGAGGTTTTTCTGGATTTATTGTTTTAACTTCTGTTTTTGCGTAAGTTCTCTCCGTTCTAAAATTTCCCTTTATTAGCATATTCAAAACTGGAATGGAAAAAACCAAAAAGACACTTGTTAAAGCGGCGATGATAAAAATAACAAATTTGCGTATGGTTTTCATTTAATCATTATTGAACACACGCATTCGCCGCGCCGTACAAGCTAATGGAATAATCCTTTATCAAATAAACTGGTGTTTGCATCAAAAGTGGCTTTATGTTTTTGTTATAAGCCATTTCGTAATATTTCATAAAGAGATTATCGCCAACAAGCCAGCGAAGTTCTTTTTGCGCAACTCCACCCGCCAAATACAAACCCCCAAAAGGCAAAAGAAGCGTGGAAATATCGCCTGCGTAGCGAGCCAGCATTTTTACGAATAGGCGAAGCATGGAAGCGGCAACAGGATCTGAATCTGAAAGTTTGGAGATTAGCTTAGGTCTGTCGGTTGGTTTTGAATTTTCAATTTCTGTCCACGCATCGCTATTGGGCAAACCCTTAGTGTCTCTCTGCCATTCATAAAGATTTTGAATTCCCGTGCCGGAAACCAGCACCTCAACATCGGGAACTTCGCCGAGCAGCTTTTTCATATAATCTCTAAAAGACTGGCTTTCGTCATCAAAGGGAGCAAAAGTTAAATGCCCGCCTTCGGAGGAATTTGGAATGTAGCTTGTGCCAGTCCAAGCTAAATATCCAGCGCCCAAACCGGTTCCTGGACCAATCACTGCTTTGGTTGCTTTGCGAGGTTCGCAAATTGAGCCGTCTGTGTGCTTAAAGGCAAAAATCTGTTCTGGATTATTCACATCCAAAGTTGGTATGCCGTAGCTTATTCCTAAAAAGTCGTTGATTACTTTTATATCTACGCCTAGTTCATTTGAAAGTTCATTGCCATCTATATTCCAGCTTAGGTTTGTCATTTTGCACACATTTTGCGCAACAGGTCCAGCTGCGCACACACAACCTTTGCTTGCTATCAAATTTGCTCTCTCTTGCTTTGCCGCACTAAAAAGCTCCTTTATAGGTTCGGCAAGCCCATCAATTTCGCCAGACGGAAAAACAGCCTCCACCACAATGGTGAGTTTTTCGCCTTTTATGCTTATCAGCGCCAAATTTGTATTGGTTCCGCCAATATCGCCTGCTAAAACAAGGCGGTCAAAAGAAGCATCCTTGTTTAGCCATTTGAGTTTCATTTTGTCTTTGCAGTTTGTTTTCGCAGCCATAAAAACCTCTAGTGGAAATGTAGAAATTTTCTAGATTACTAAGCCCACTATGGAAATTGCCCAGCAATACAGATTTGATACCTTTGCAGCCGGAGAGTCTTCAAGGTTGGCTTTCGCTGCTTGCAATGCGGTGGCTGAGAGCGGCGAGTCTTACGGCAATCCTTTGGTTTTGATAGGCGGAACAGGACTTGGAAAAACCCACCTGTTGCATTCAACGGCAAATGCCCTGCATTCAAAAAAGAACGGTTTAAAGATAATTTGCGCAACTGCTCTGGAATTTTACGAGGAATATGTAAAAAATGCGTTGCAAATAAAGGAAAACCCTTCGCAGATGGAAGAAATGGCTACAAGGTTTCGCAACGCAGATGTGCTGATAATGGATGATTTGCAAAATATTGAGAGAAAATTTGAATCGCAGCACGAATTGCTTCAGATTTTCAATATTTTGCTGCTTGCTGGCAAACCTATAATAGTGGCTTCCCAAGTTCCCATATCCAGCATAGAGAGCTTGGACGAATCTCTCAGGTCACGTTTGACTGGTGGCTTGTCAATTCAAATTTCTGTGCCGACTCTCACAGATAGGCTCGCAATTTTGCAAAAGAAATTTGATATGATTGGATTAAAAGTGAACGAAGCTGTTTTGCAATTTTTGGCAGAAAAAACAAGCGGCTCCACTGTGCATGACTTGGAGGGAATAAGAAATACCATAGGTTTTAAGGTTAAGCAAATAAATAAAAACGCAGATTTGGAAATGGCTTCTGAAGTTTTGGAAGAGCACTTTTCAAATACACACAGAACTCTTTCTATGGAATCAATAGTAAAAAAAGTTGCCACCTATTATGGCATATCTGTTGATATTCTAAAACAAAAAGGGCGCGGGAGCAAGGAATCTGTTTTAACTCGTCAAGTTGCGATGTATTTTATGCGAGGCGAATTGAATAAAAGTTTTGAGCATATAGGAAAGTATTTTAACCGCGACCATTCCACCGCTCTTTATGCCTGCAAGCTGGTGGAAAAGAAAATGAAAAATGAAATGCCATTCAATTTGGAAATAAAGAGAATAAAGAAAAATCTGTATGAATAATGAATTTGCTGCAAACAAGCAAGTGAGCTTTTTGCAAAACGGAGTTAGCATAGCAACCGATTTGGTGCCGGGTGCTTCTTCTGTATATGCAGGTTTGTGGCTACCAATAGGTTCTGCCTCGGAAAATTCAAAGAATAGCGGGCTTAGTCATTTTTACGAACACTTGGTTTTTAAGGGAACAAAAAATTACTCAGCAGTTCAAATTGCAAAAGAGATAGAAGATTTGGGCGGGAACTTAAACGCATATACAGCAAGAGATGCAACTTGTTTTTACATTCACATTGCAAAAGAACATTTGCAAACTGCGATGCGTGTTTTAGCATCCTTGGTTATGGAACCAAAATTAACTTCCAGCGATTTTGCAAAAGAGAGAGATGTTATTATAAAAGAGATTATAGCTGTGGAAGATAATCCCGAAGAACTCTCAGATGATTTTTTTCACAAAGCGCATTTCAAGGGTTGCAGCCTTGCGCTTCCAATAGCAGGCTCCGTGAAATCCCTTAAAAACTTGTGCGTTGAGGAAATTCGCAAGCGGCAAAAATTTATTTTGGAAGAGCTGCCTATTTTAGTGAGTGTGGCAGGAGCAGCCCAGCATAATGAATTGGTTAAAATGTGCAAAAATTTTTTTAGTAAAAAGAATGGCACTGGAAATCAGCCAAGCATTGCGTACTCTGCAAATTCTGGAGTGGAAATGCGGCAAAAAGAAGTTCAGCAGGCAACGGTTTTGTGGGGAACGTCTTGCGAAGGTTTGGAGGCAAAGGAACTCAGGG
The DNA here is from genome assembly GCA_031281275.1 of Candidatus Fibrimonadaceae bacterium. GTDB lineage: Bacteria > Fibrobacterota > Fibrobacteria > Fibrobacterales > Fibrobacteraceae > Fibrimonas. Next base: position 5,938 of record JAITFP010000058.1, on the reverse strand, counting down.
CATTGCAGATTTTCAATCACATTTTTGGCGATGGATTTTCCAGCAGGCTGTTTCAAAACATCAGGGAAAAATATGGGCTTGCTTATTCAATAAATTCTTCTTTTGGAAATTTTATCCAAAAAACTGCAAACAAAAAAAGTTTAGCTTCTTTTCAAATTTTCTTTGCCACGGAACAACAGAATGTGGAAAGGGTTGCAGATTTTATTCGCAAAGAGATGAAAGCTTTTTTGAGAAATGGTTTTTCAAAGCATGAGTTGGAAAAGGCAAAGCAGGGAATTATAGGTTCATATAAACTTTCCAGAGATTCTCTTAGCAGCCGCCAAAATCGCCTTGCTCGTCAGGTGCTTAGGTATGGGCATCCCATAGACCCAAGCAAAACTGAATCTCAAATAAACAAAATGGAAGCCGATTATATTGAATCTTTTATAAAAAAAATCGTAACCAGTTCCAAGTGGACTTTGGCTGCGATTGTGCCTAAAAAAACTTGTAGCGTTGATTTTTCTTCTTCAATAACGGCGTGAGTTTAGCCTACTGCGTTTTTTGCGATTTCTTCTTTAACCGCATTTTTTAGCATTTCGCAAGTTAATTTTTCTATTTCCTCTGCGGGTATAATTTTATGCGGAATAATTTTGATTTCGCCTGGGTAAAGGGCAATGCCTTTTTTAGGCAGGACTTTGTGAGTATTCACTAGCGTAATTGGAAACACCGGTGCCCCAGTTTCTTTTATTATGCGAAATATGCCGTTTTTGAATGGCAAAAGTTTTCCGTTTTCCGAGCGCGTTCCTTCTGGAAAAACCATTATTGGAAAATTTCTCGAAAGGCGATCTTTAATTTGGCTTGGCAGTTCCGCATTTGCCTGAGGATTTCCGCGCTCAACGGGAATGCTGTTGGTATGGGTTAAAAGCCGACCGAAATATGGGATTTTAAAAAGGCTTTTTTTTGCAAGAAATGCGCAGGGAAAAGTTTTGTACAGTATAACGGGAACATCTATAAAACTCTGATGATTGCTCAATATAAAACAAGTACTGCCTTTTTCGGGCAAAGTTCCCTCCATTTTTACCTTTATGCCAAAAATAAAAAACACAACTGCAAAAAATGGTTTTGTTACAAGCACAAATTTAGTCCATTGTCTAGTTATGGCGCAATATAAAAACCACGGCGGAATAACAGTTACCAGTCCAATGGCTACAGACAAGTAAAAAAGAAAACCTAAAATATTTGCTCTGATTGTTTTCATAAATCCATTATGGAAGAATCCAAATCTTGTGGCGAATCTAAAAGCGGTTTAAAAATTGCGTATTTGCTTTTTTTGTTGCTTGGAATCCATTTATCCAAAATTTCATTTAATTTTGGCAATTCTATGGGCTTGGTTAGCAGATCATTCATTCCGCTTTGCAAAAACATATTGCGCATTCCAGATACTGCATTGGCGGTGAGTGCTATTATGGGCAAATTCGCAAAATATTCACCTGATATTTTTCTGATTATTCGCGTTGTTTCAATCCCATCTAGTTCTGGCATCATATGGTCCATAAAAACAATATCGTATTTTGTATTTTTGATTTTTTCAATTGCAGCTTTGCCATTTGTGCATGTGTCTATATGCATCATATAAGCAGACATCAAACCTTCTGCAACCATCAGATTTATGGATATATCATCAACTATCAGCACTCTTACATCGGTGGTCACAAAGGTTCTGCTTTCATCAAAATTTTCTTCTAAATTTGCTCCATCATTTGTTTCATTCAAAATATTTGCAATGGAAATTGCATGAGTTGGCAAAATGAGAGTTTTTGCGTATTTTTCATACGCATTATCGTTAAATTTTTTAATTATAACAAAATTTGGTTCAACGCCAAGTGCCCAAGCGGTCTTTTTTGCCTGAGCAAATATATCTGCTGAAACAAAAACAAAAGAATAAGATTTTTTTAATTCAGTACAGAATATATTGTAATTTGCAACTCGCATACATTCAACGCTTAAATCACCCAGAGTTTTGATAATTGAATTTGCATATATATCGTTTTTTTCGTACAATAAAATTTTCTTTTTGTCTGAGTTTTGTACAGAAGCAATTTTTTCGCATTGCTCAACTATAAGCTGCGGGATTATGATTGTAAAAGTGGAGCCTTTTTCATAAACACTTTCAACTGATATGCCGCCTCCCATTGCCTCGCATAGATTTTTTGTTATTGTAAGCCCAAGGCCTGTTTCGAAAATTTTGCCAATATCTTCTTGTTTAATGCCATCGCCAGTATCTGTTACCTCTATGCCTAAAAGCAAGGTATTGTTGTTTTGAGTTTTTTTGCTCATAGTTATGGAAACAAAACCTTCGCTAGTGTATTTAAAAGCATTGTCCAATATGTTTAGCAAAATTTGCCTTATTCGTACTTCATCTCCTATCAACTTGTTAGGAATATTGCTGTCTATATCCACAATAAAATGAATCTCACTTTCTATTGTTTTAATTTGTGTTATGTTTATAATATCGTGAATTAGAGAAGAAACATCATATTCTGCCGGCATTATTTCCAACTTGCCAGATTCTATTTTTGAGAAATCCAAAATATCGTTGATAATAGAGAGTAAATTATCACTGGCTTTTTTTATGGATAGCATATATTTGAGCATTTGCTCCGAAAGATTTTCTCTTGCGCTAAGTTCAACCAGTCCCATAATTGCATTCATAGGAGTGCGAACTTCGTGGCTCATTCTTGCTAAAAAAATTGATTTTGCATTGCTTGCTTTTTGCACCTCTTCAATTATTTTTTGCATATTAGTTACATCGCAAAACTGAAGCAACACGCCTACCATTGCATTTTTTTTATCTCTAACTGGAATAAAAGCAACCTTAAAATGACCTTTCATTCCATTTTTGAATTCTATGCTCTCATGGTATTCCAAAATTTCCTGTTTTTCCAAAACACTTTGAAAACTTGTGCTCATTTTCTCTATTATTATATCTGTATGCACAATTTGAGAAAAATTTTTTAAAAAATCACTTTTGTTCAGAATGCTTAAATCTAAACCCATTGCATTTAAACTGTTTTTTGACCCAAAAATGAAATTTCGGTTTACATCCATCATAATTGTGGCACATGGTGTGTTGCCTAGCAATATATCGAGATAATTATCTCTGATGTCTTTTTGGTTTTTTAATGTTCTGTAGAGATTTTCTTGAGTTTCAAAAGAAGCAATAACATTGTCGCGCTCTCTTATTTCTCGTGAGAGCCTTTTTCTTTCTGTGCGCTCGTTTCTAAGCTCCGTCAACAAGGCATTGTATTCTTCTTGGCTATACATAAATCTCGTTCTTCTGGCTAAAAAATACACGCAATAAGGGTTTCATTATGCTCATTATTTACAATCTCTGTTTCTGTTGCCGAGGTTGGGCATATTTCGCCACCTGAGCAAGTTGCGGTATAGTTAAAATTATTTCCCAAAATCTTATTCATCAGTTCAAATTCTTTGTGAGGCTCATTTAACAGAGCGGCACGCCTGCCAAGGCACGAATATATAAAGAGGGTTCCTTCTTTATGATTTGCCTTGATTTGCTCCATCACATTTTTCGCTGTTTCCATAACAATTTCGGCGGTAAAAGATATGGCAGACAAACTGGAGCCAACCTGAACACCGCAAGCGAAAAGATAAGCATCGTCTTTGGGCTTTACAAGCGATTTTATTACAGATGATACAATTTCGCCCTTTTCATTTTTTTCGTCTGCGATAAAAGTGCTGAAAAATATTGGTTTTTTGTTGACGGAATCTGGTTTAAGGTTTGCTTCTTCAAGAAATTGCTTGGCTTTAATATTATTGATTTCAAGCAGGCAATTTCCCTCAGCTGCGGTTACAACTCCAATATTTGGTGCCATTATTGATTCTTTTGTGGTGGAACCCAAGTAGAATTTAGGAGAAATTTTGCCAGAAATGAGAAGCATTGCCACTTGATTGCCAGAAATACTCTCACAATGCAAGGTTCTTGCAGATGTGGCTGCATCTATTATTTCCCCATTGGACTGGGAGCCAAAGATAGGAATGCTATTGTTTATTTCTGTTATGGCTTTTATATATTGGTTGGGATAATGACCATACATAAAGTTAGGGTATAAAAAAACGAGTTTTACATCGTTATTTAGCTTGGAGCACAAATCATTGTAACATTTTTGAACCTGCTCCTTCACATCGCCCGTATCTGGAACCGCCTCACTCATGCCACACGAAAATTCGCAGTCGTTGGAGGTTAATACCATAATGGAAAACATAAATGTTCCAATTTTTCCATTGACAATTTGCGAATAAGAAGTCATACCCACAAGCGGGAACGAAACGGCTTTGGCTACTGCGGAATACACGCCAGAAACAACAAAATCTTTGTTCACCGTAACTATGCCAACCGTATTTTCCAATAATTTAAGCTCTGACAACTGAGAACGCAGCTCTTCCAGAGCAAGCTCTATCTCATCAACCTCATTTATAATAATAGAATATGATTTTATCATACTGAACTCCATGGATGGTTTACCATCATTATGTTTGAATATAGAAAATTTTCTACATTACCCCCAATGCGTTGCATATCACTAATATTGCTTATTTTGGTTTCCTCTCTTTTTGCGGCGGGAGCTGCCAAGCAAGACCCTATCTTGCTTGAATCCATAGTTGCTGTTGTGGATGGCAAGGTTATTTTGCGCTCAGATTTAATGGCGCAGCTTTACCATTACCAGTCTACGCCTGGTTTTATACAAATGCCAGAGAACGAGCAAATGTCTAGGGTTTTAGATAAAATAATAGAAGAAAAAGTTTTGCTATCCAGAATATCCAGAGATTCCATAAAGGTAGAAGAATCCGAACTTTCGCAAAGGGTGGATATACATATAAAGAATTTGGCAGCTAGGCAAAATGCAAGCGTTGCCGCGCTTGAAAAAGCCATAAAAGCCCAGCTTGGCATAAGCATAGCGCAATACAGGGAAAAACTAATGGAACGTTTCAAGGAAGAAATGCAGCTTTCGCGCATTAGGCAAAAACACGTGGGCATAATAACCCCCACAAGAAAAGAAGTAGAAGAATTTTACGCGACTTACAAAGACAGCATTCCCCGCCAGTACGATTGCCTTTTATTCAGCTCCATAAGCATACCCGTGGAACCTAGCAAGTTCGTAACAGATTCGGTTAAAAATGTAGCCATTGCTCTTATAGATTCCTTAGACAGAGGCATTCATTTTTCTTTGCTTGCAAAAAATCACAGCCAAAGTTCCTTAGCAGATACTTCCTCATATTTGCGCAGGGGTTTTGGTGAACCAGATTACGAAAGGGCAGCCTTGAGGCTTAGCATAGGTCAGTGGACAGATAACCCAGTTTTAACAAAAGAGGGGTGGAATATAATCAGGCTTATGGGAAAAAAAGACGATGGCATAAGAACAGCGAATATTCTTTTGAGAGTAGAGCCAGCCGTAGCAGATTCTCTGCGAGTTTTGCATAAATTAGATTCTTTGAAAAGCGAAATTGAAAAAGGCAAAATAAATTTTTCAAAAGCTGCCATCACATATAGCAAAGACAGAGAAACATCCTATAAGGGAGGTAGCTTTGGCTGGCAAGAGAGAAAGTCTATAGACCCAGTTTATGAAAAAATAATTTCCTCTTTAAAAGTAGGTGAAATCTCTGAACCAGAAATTATAGATGGGTCGTATAGAATTCTGCGCCTAGACAACGAAGCACAAGTTCGCGAGTATAATTTGGAAGAAGACTATCCCATAATTGAAAACATGACCGCCAGCTATATGTCTAACCTCAAGTTGAAGGCTTTAATAAGCCAATGGAGGAATGAGGTTTATATTGAAATTCAAGGTTTATAGGAAGAAGAGGGATTCGAACCCTCGGTTCTTGCGAACAACGGTTTTCGAGACCGCCCCGATCGACCGCTCCGGCATTCTTCCGAGCA
>JAITFP010000039.1 GCA_031281275.1 Candidatus Fibrimonadaceae bacterium | reverse complement strand
CGCCCGCGCCCCCGGCCCCCGCCCCCCCCGCCCCCCCCCGCCGGCCCCCCCGCCCCCCCCCCCGCGCAAGACAGCGAGATGTCTCGGCTTGCTTGGCTGGCGGAAAAACATTCAGAGGGCTTGCACTGCAAGCCCTAGCGAATGTCGTTTTGTTTATAAAAGGCATATTGAGGGGTAATATAGAAAATTTCGGGTTAAATAATCGGGAAAATCCCTAAAATCGGGAGAATCGGGGTTCAGACAAAAAAAATTTACTATATTGCCCCCAATGCCCTTCTTACTTATTCTGTTTTTTAGTACTTTTGCCTTTTCGCAAGAGTTTGTTCGTTTTGAGCTGGAAAAACGGGAGCAGCAGGCAGATACAACGCAAAATGAGAATGGCGGATGGATGGTAGAGAACAATTCAAATGACACTTTGGAATATAGGGCGGTTGATTTGGAATATAATGTTTTATCCAAAACGTTTAATTTGAACAACAAAGCGCAACTCATATACCGCACCGCAAAGCTGAACGGCGATACCATTATATATAGCCAGAAAGACAAAACAATAGAGGTTATAGGAAACCCCGTTTTCAAAGAGGCTTCGCAGCCATCCCTTGCCTCTTACAAAATGAAATACAATTTGTCAACGAAAGTGGGTGAGATAATTTATGGCACCAGCTATATGGATAATCAGCAGTTCAACGGAACGGTTATAAGAGCAATAACAATACAAAGCCAAGATACGCTTAAAGAACAGAGATTTTTAATTGAAAGGGGAGATTTTTCCACCTGCACCAACCCTGAGCACCAGCATTACTCATTTTTCAGCAGGCGAATGGTGCTAAAGCCAAAAGAGACCGTAACGGCGCGACCTGTGGTTTTGAATATGGGCGAGGTTCCGGTTATGATTTTGCCACTTATGATTTCACCGCTTAAAGGCGGACGCAGGAGTGGTATTTTAACGCCAAAGATAGGCGGAGACCAGTCGCAGGGCTTTTTTATGAGCAATCTTGGTTATTATTATGCTCCTAACGATTATTGGGATGCACAGCTCTATGCAGATGTTATGGAAGGCAGCGCGGCAGATTTCAGCCAGAGCAGCTTGAATACGAAAATTCGCTACACTAAGAGATACTCTCTTGACGGCTCGGTGGATGCCACAGGTTATTTAAACGATGGAACCATTTGGCGAGATTACGATATTCATTTCAGCCATTCGCAAAAAATAACGCCAGATGGCAGCAAAACCCTGAATGGCGATGGTTCTTTTGTTTCGCGGCAAGATTTGCGGCGGCAAAAAGGAATAGATGAAAAAACTGTTTTAGACCAGCAGGCAAATGCCGAAATGACCTACTATCAGAAAATAGGCGACAATAAGAATATCACCATAAAAGAAAGGCAGGAATACAATTTGCAAACAGGGCTTCTCACCCGTCAAAATCCCGATATTCAGTTCAGAACTTCTGGTCCCTTGTTTTCTCCAGATGTTTCTGGAGAAAGCATAAATCCTCCTTTTTGGGAAAAAATAAATTATTCTTATTCTGCCCGTTTCAACAACTATATGTCCAGAGCACCCGATACCGTATATTACAATCCACTAGATACGGCATCTGATTATTACACTAAGGATACAACGGCTTATTTCGCTGGTATTTCAGATGAATTTTCTTTAAGTTACATAGGTATTCTATTTGATGTTTTAAGTATCACTCCATCTCTAAGATTTTGGCATAACTGGACTGCAAATGAATACATTTCTCCTAAGGATTCCAATTCCATAAATAGAAAAAAGGGGCGCTTTGCCTTTCACCCTTCAAGAGACGAATACGGACAACAGTATTTGAGAGGCAACGCTTTAATAAGTGCTAACACCAAGCTCTACGGGATATGGCTTCCAGAAATCGGCAGGTTCTCTGGCGTTCGCCACACGCTTTCTCCAACAGTAGATTTTACCTATGCACCTGAACTAGATACCAACTATGTATTTTACCCACATCCGCTTTTGGGGCAGACAGCTTATCAAAAGAAACAGCAAACCGTGGGTTTTAAGCTCGGAAACGATTTTGACATAAAATATTTACTCGCAGATGCAGACACGGCAAGCGATAAAACAGACCGCGATGATTTGAGCAAAAATCTCAGAATTTTAACAACTTCACATTCAACTTCTTACAACTTTGCCGATAGCTCAAAACAATGGTCGCCTATAATTTCTTCTTTTGGAATTCAGGTTTGGGAAAATTATCTTTTCACAATATATACCACGCACAATGTTTATCATGAGTTTGAAGAGTCCCCAGACAAAGTTCGCTTTCCGCAGCTCACGGCTTGGAATTATGGACTCAGCCGCAGATTTTCTTGGTATGGAGATTTTAACGCGGGGCTTCCATCTAAAAAGGGTAAATATGAATATAAATCTTGGAATGCAGGTGTGGATTACACTTATAGCTTTGATAGTAAGAGAGTTGGCAAAAATGTGTTTAAAGACACTTATAGGCACTACGCCAGTTTTTCTGCCGGGCTTTACCCCAGCAGAAAATGGAGTTTGCAATACTCTTCGCAATATTCATTTGAAGAAGGTGATTTTACCTCTCATTCCTTGCAATTTTACAGAGAACTCCACTGCTGGAAAATGGATTTCACTTGGAGACCTACGGGTGCAGCCCCTGGCTGGAGCTTTGCCATTTTTATTGTTGATTTGCCCGACGTACGTTTAAGCGCGTCAAACTCAGGTGCTAATTATTGAGAATTTTTAACCTCTCCGTTATTGCAGATTTGCGTTTCTATGTTGTATTCCTTGCCTCCGCATTTATCTACACTATCAAACGATATATCCGAGCAGAACTGCGTTGATGGATTATAAATTGTTCCGTAGCAGCAATCTTCTTCTGAGGGGTTATAGGTTTTTTCGCCACAAATAGCTAATATTTTGCCATCTGAGCAACTCTCTGTTTCAGAATGATATTCCTTGCCACCACATTTATCATAAATACTATCGTAACCGCAAAACTGTGTTTCAGGGTTATATTCAATGCCTTCTTTGCTGCATTTCTCATAAATTTTGCTTTTAAAACAAAATTGAGTTTCAGAGCTAAATCCTTCCTCGCATTCAGCAGTAGCCTGTTTGTTATCCTTTTTACAGGAAAGCGTTAAAGCCAGAGCGAGTCCAAGAGTTGCCGCGACGGTGAGTTTAGTGAAGGTGGTTTTCATTGTGGGTTCTCCTTGTTTGTTGATTTACCTTAAATTTTCTGCTTTATATTGAATCTATAATGCAAAACTAATGATAAAACTCCTGCTTGAAGCCATCTCTGTTCGGCTTTATCTTCTTCTTTATAAGTGTTGCTTAGAGGAAGATTGAAATTATGCCCATAAGCGAGAGTGGTTAAAAATTTTTCGCTGAACTTTATTGTATTCTCAAGCCTTAGCATTGCTCCTATTCCAAAAAGGTGCTGTATGTCGGGGTCATTTTTGGGGGCATTGGTATAAAGGTAAGAGATGGTGGGCAAAACCAATTCTGCTTCTAATTCTATGAAATTATTTTTCAAAAACATCTGTGATATGCCAAGAAGAGACCAAATTCCGCCGTAAATAGAGTTTTCTGCCGCTGGGTTTATAATTAAATACTTTGGAATGAGTGACATCCAGAGCGGCGTTACGTGCATTTCTTCATTCATATTCACTAATTTCTTATATTTTTTGGGGATTTTATTTTCATACTCATGCAGTACTTTCGGGGTAATTACCGCATAAAGGTCAAATTTAACCCCCGGATGCAATTCTTTGCCCACAATTCCCGGAATCCAGAAATAAGCGGGACCAATTCCTATGTTTATGGGAACTTCAACCTCTTTCTTTTCCTTTGCCCAAGAAAAAGAAACCAGAATAACAAAAAAAAGAACAAGTATTTTCACTGCGAAGTCTCCTATGTTGAAAATAGAAATTATACTGGGGGTGGGGGGGCTTTTAAAATTTACTATATTAAAGGTATTATGCCAAAAATTTATGCAGCAAAATTTGCAGATGGAACGCACTGGCTGGGCAATAACTGGCCAGATTGCGAAGCACTTGTGAGTGGACAAACGGGCGTTAAATACAAGTCTTTTGCAACAATGGACGATGCAGAAGCTTGGATTAGCGGCAAAAAGCAGAAGCTGAAAGGGCTTTATATTTATGTGGACGGCTCTTTTATGCCACATAGCGAGTATGCCGGATGGTCTTGGGTTGCCGTGGATGATGGGGTTGAGATTGCCAAAGATTCTGGAACTACTCCTAAGCCAGCTTTTAGCAGGAACATAGATGGCGAACTCTATGCTGCGTGGAAGGCTATGGAATTCTTAGCAAAAAAGAAGCGAAAAGGCACAATTTGCCACGATTACGAAGGCATTGCTTACTGGGCAACAGGTCAGTGGAAAGCCAACAGCACGGTTTCTCAAATTTACGTGAACCGAATTGCCGATATAAAAATTTGGGCAAAATTCAAAAAAGTGACAGGTCACAGCAATGATGAATGGAACGATAAGGCAGACAAGCTGGCAAAGGAAGCTCTGACGGGGAAATAACCTTTGAGCATAGCATCCACTAGCGTTAGGAGACCGGTTTTAACTCTGGTACTATCTGCGTTTATTGTGCTGTTCGGTTTGATCGGGCTTAAGCAGGTGGGTGTTAGGGAGTACCCCGCAATAGATCCTCCAATAATAAATGTGCGTACAACCTACACAGGTGCAAACGCAGAAATAATCGCAAACCAAATAACCGAACCTCTTGAATCTGCAATAAATGGTATAGACGGAATTAGAGCTATAACCTCTACCTCTAGAGACGAGCAATCCAACATAACCGTTGAATTTTATTTGGGTGCAAATTTGGAACGTGCCGCAAACGATGTTCGTGACAAGGTTTCCAGAGCGCAAAGATTGCTCCCCGAAGAAGCAGATGCCTCCGTTGTCTCCAAAGCAGATGCAAATGCCACAGCCATACTTGTGCTTTCCCTAGGCAGCAACAATATGAGCCTTTTGGAATTAACAGATTTGGGCGAGAGAGTGCAGGAGAGGCTCCAAACCGTGGAAGGAGTTGCGGAAATAGGAATGTGGGGAGCGAAAAAATATGCGATGCGAATATACATAGACCCTGTGAAGATGGCAGGATATGGCTTAACATTAAATATTATAAGAAGCGCGCTAGACCGAGAAAATGCGGAACTTCCGGCAGGGCAATTGGAAGGCAGTGCGGCAATAGTGACGCTACGTTCAAGTTCAAAGCTCGTTAGCGAAGACGATTTTAGAAATGTGATTTTATCTAACAATGCAAACAGATATGTTCGCCTTGGGGATGTGGCAGATGTTGTTCTCGCTGCCGAAAATGAAAAAAACACCCTTAGAATGAATGGCAGGCCGATGATATCTTTACCTGTTGTTGCCCAGCCAGGCGCAGACCAAATAAAAATTGCAGACGAGGTTTTGAAAAGAGTAGATGAAATAAAAAAAGATATGCCAGAAGGTGTTGTTATCCAAATCACTTTTGACAACACCCACTTTGTACGCATGGCTTTGAACGAAGTGGAAGAAACCATAGTAATAGCCTTTTTGCTTGTTGTTGCCGTGATATTTTTGTTCTTGAGAGATTTTAGAACAACCTTTATCCCTATGATAACCGTGCCTATATCTTTGATAGGCGTGTTTTTTATAATCTGGATTTTGGATTTTTCCATAAACATATTAACGCTTTTGGGAGTGGTGCTCGCCATTGGAATTGTTGTGGACGATGCCATTGTTGTTTTGGAAAATATTTATGCAAAAATTGAAAAAGGCTTGGAGCCAAAAGAAGCCGCAGACAAAGGCGTTAACGAAATTTTCTCCGCTGTGATTTCAACCACTCTTGTGCTATGCGCTGTGTTCACTCCTTTGCTTTTTATGCAGGGTTTCACGGGTCGCCTGTTCAGGGAATTTGCGATAGTGATAGGCGGTTCGGTTTTAATATCGGCTTTTGTTGCCATAACCCTTGGCAGTATGCTCTCCAGCAGAATATTAAAGCACGGCAAACATAACCGCTTTTATACAGCAACAGAACCTTTTTTCAATTCACTTTCTTCCAATTATTCAAAATTTCTAAACAAAGCTCTGAGCCATCCAATATTTTCCATTCCCGTGATTTTAATATGCGGAGGAATTGCCGTTTTAGCATTTACAAAAATGCCAAGCGAACTCGCTCCATTAGAAGACCGTTCAAGAGTAACGGTGCAAATCACCGCTCATGAAGGTGCACCATTTTCTTATATGAATGATAAAATGAAACTCATAGAACAGTTGATAAGAGAAAACGTTCCAGAGATAGATAGAATTTTGGTTCAAACATCACCTGGCTTTGCGGGTGCGGCAAATAACGGCAATGTTCAAATTATGCTGGTTCAGCCTATAAAGCGCAAACGCTCGCAACAACAAATAGCAAATGATTTGCGCAAAATACTCTCAAAGGTAGAGGGGGTTCGCGTTTCCATTCAGCAAGAGCAAACCATAAGGGTTGGCGCAAGAGGCGGACTTCCCGTGCAAGTTGTGGTGCAAACAAGCGAACTCGATTCCCTAAAAAAACGCCTGCCAGATTTAATGGATAAAATTGGAAGCAGCCGTTTGCTGACTATGTCAGATGTGAATTTGAAATTCACAAAACCGCAATTGAATGTGGAAATGGACAGGGATTTTTTGCGAGCCTCTGGCGTTGCTCCAAAAGAAGTTGCCCAAGCATTGCAGCTTGCATATAGCGGTCTTCGCTATGGATATTTTTTAAAAGACGGCAAGCAATATCAAATTATAGGCGAAATAGATGCGCGCAACAAAAATGAACCCGCCAGCCTCCAAGCTCTTTACATAAAAAATTCAACCGATAATTTAGTTTCCCTAGACCAAATGGTAACGCTAAAAGAGCAAGCCGTTCCTCCGCAAATTTACAGATACAATCGCTATGTTTCTGCGACTATTTCTGCAAGTCCCGCAGAGGGCATTGCCCTTGGCGATGCTATTACAGAGATGCACGGCATAATAAAAAAAGAATTGGGCGATAATTTCAAAACAGAACTTGCAGGAACCTCACGTGATTTTATGGAGGCAAGCGGCAGCTTGGCAATGGTTTTTGGTCTTGCTCTATTGATTGTATATATGCTTTTAGCCGCCCAGTTTGAGAGTTTCCGCCATCCCTTTACCATTATGCTAACCGTGCCGCTCGCTCTTTTTGGCGCTCTCGTTGCACTTTTCATCGGTGGGCATACCATAAACATTTTCAGTCAGATAGGTCTTGTTATGCTTGTTGGTCTTGTGACCAAAAATGGAATTTTAATTGTTGAATTTGCAAATCAACGTCACGCCGTTGGCTTGTCGCTAAAAGAAGCGGTTGCAGATGCAGCGGGCGCGAGGCTTCGCCCAATTTTAATGACTTCTCTCGCAACTGTTTGCGGATTTATGCCCATAGCGCTCGCGCTTGGCGCGGGTGCGGAATCCAGAGTTCCTATGGGTGTTGCGGTTATAGGTGGTATATTGGTTTCTATGGTGTTCAGTTTGTTGATTGTTCCTGCTGCTTATTTGTTGGTTAGCAAAGGGGAGTGATTTTTAAGACAATTTACTATATTACACCCAAATGAACTTTTTGGAAAATTATTTTGGAATAGCCAAAAATGGTTCTACCATATATAAAGAATTGGTGGCTGGAATCACCACTTTTTTTGCGATGTCTTATATTCTATTTGTTAACCCAACTATTTTAGCCGAAGCTGGCATGGATAAATCGGCTCAATTCACCGCAACTGCATTGGCTGCCATTTTTGGAACTCTTGTTATGGGTATATATGCAAAGCTACCCTTTGCACTTGCACCCGGCATGGGGTTGAATACCTTTTTTGCATATACTATATGCCTAACTCTGGGGCATAGCTGGAGTTTTGCTTTGGGAGCTGTTTTTGTGGAAGGCATTATTTTCTTTATGCTTTCTATTTTTGATTTGAGAAGACTCGTGGTTAATTTAATTCCAAAAAGTTTGCAAGTGGCATTTTGTCCTGGCATTGGTCTTTTTATCGCTTCCATAGGATTGCAGCAAGCTAGGATTATTGAAATGCACGAAAACAGCATAAGATTTGGCAACATAACAGATCCTAGTGTATTGCTTGCTTGCCTTGGCATTTTGGTGATTGGAGTTTTTTACGTAAAAAAGATTTATGCTGGAATGGTCGTTGGAATTATATTGATTACAATTATCAGTTTGTCTTTTGGATTAACGCAAATAGATTCTTTCTTTTCTTTGCCGCCCTCTGTTTCTGGCACTCTGTTTAAGTTTGATTTTTCAGAAATATTGTCTTACGATTTTATTTGCTTAGTTCTTTTGTTGTTAAGCGTTGATATTTTTGACACAATGGGAACTTTGCTCGGAGTTTCAAATGCTACTGAAGGCATGGTTGATAAAAATGGCTCTCCAAAAAATATTAAAAAAGCCTTTGTGGCAGATAGTCTTGCAACTGTGTTTGGAGCAATAGCTGGAACAAACACAACCACAACCTATATAGAAAGCTCAACCGGCGTTTCCGTTGGAGGCAGAACCGGCATCACAAGCATAGTTACAGCTCTTTGCTTTGTTATAGCTTTATTCAGTTTCCCTATGCTTCGCGCCGTTCCGTCTGCTGCTGTGTCTGCTATGCTTATATTTGCAGGCTACAATATGTTTATGAGTCAATCCTTTAAAAACATGGATTTTAAAGACTATTCAGAATCTGTTCCCGCATTCATCACAATGATTGTTATGCCATTTTCACATTCCATTGTAGAGGGAATTTCTTTTGGCGTTTTGAGTTATGTTTTAATAAATAGCATTTCTAGGAATTTGAAAAAAATAAATATTGGAACCTATTTCATAGCAGCGTTTTTTGCAGCGCGTTATGTTATTTTGCCAACTTGAGGAGGATGTATGATTTTTTTGCTAATTTTAATTTCCCTTGCAGGCTTTTTTTTGAGCGGCTGGTATTTTCTGAAAAATCTGAAAGTAATAGACATCAAAAACAGGACTGAAAAATCAGCCTTGAAAAGGTTTTTGAATTATCCATTTACCATTATATGGTATAGTTATTTGCTTACATTTTTTGTTTGTCTCACAGTAAACAATTTTTAATGATTATGTTTAGGCAATTTTTTTCTCTTCTGCTTCTTTTTGTTTCTTCCGCTTTTGCTATGCCAAATGCTGGGAAAGTAGCTAATCCATTTGCATTTGAACCCGTGGATTTGGGTGTTTTGCAACAGGGCATAAAAAAGGATGTTGAAATAAAGGGTAAAAACACCTCTTCGCAGTTGATAGAGCTTGAAAGCGTTTTTGACCAAATGACGGGCGGCGAAAATTTTATATATCCACAAAAAATAAGTCCGGGGCAAAATTTTAAAATCAATTTCACATTGAACACGGCATATATGGAAGGCGATTTTGTGCACAATATAATATTGGTCGATACAAGCGGCGCTCCTTATATAGCAACAGTCAAGGGCAAGGTTGAAAATCCCATTGTGTTTAGCGAAAGATATTTGGATCTCGGATTTTACAAAAATGGTAAACAAAAAAAATGGACATTTTATGTGTGGAACCCAGACAAAAAAAACTTGAAGCTAAAACTAAAACCAGAGCTGCAAAAGGAATTCAAGGCGGAATTCAAAGATGTGAAATTGGATGTGAGCGATTTTGAAAACCTTAAAGAAGGCGGAAACACTCCGGCTGTGAAGGTAAGTTTATCTGTTGTGGAGTTGGAGAAACCAAAAAACTCTCTTAAAAGCATTCGTAAAATTGTTTCTTTTATTTGCGAAAATTTTCCAAATGCAACACCAGAGCTTCAGGTTACGGGTTATTGGGAAGAGTGAGATTCATGCTCATAAGAGCAGCAAAAGCATTTTGCAAACTAATTTTCTGTTTTGCCATATCGTTTAAAATAGATTCAATTTTGTCTATTTCTGCATTGTTGTTAAGTACTCTGGCTGCTTTAATGGCTAACCCTCTTTGAAATGTTCTGTAATCTGGGTTCAAATAATCGTCCATAATTTGGGTTAAGGCTAGGTCTATAGGCATAGCTTTAAGCTCAAATGTTCTGGCTATTCTGCGAATATGCTCCGGCGCGGTTGTATCTTTTTCAAAAGGTTTCATTATTTTTGCCGCATAAGCGTAATTTTGGCTAGGACCATTGGCAAATCTAAAAGCAGAGCTAACAGCCAGCCGCCAATCGTCAGGAAAAGCCTCCACTCCACGGCGCAAAAGTACGTAATCTGTGGTATCTTGTTCGTTATTTGCCGTTATTGCGCTCACGAATGTATATGGCGTTTTGAACAAGCTATCTAACCTAGTGGAGGCATCTGCCAAGTGAGAAAGCCACTGAAATGTTTTGCCATCAAACATTGTTTCGCTATAAGCTATTATGCCGCCTATCCAAAACAAGCTGGCAGCAGCGGAGTTATAGCCAAGCGACATCCATTTGGCTGCCTCGGTGCGAGGCACAAAAGCACTAGCCTCTTTAATTTCCGGTAAATCCGGTGATTTTGCAAACCCCAGCACAGCCAAAGCCAAAGCGATAAGTGCTGCAAAAAACACAACTTTCATAATACCCACAGCAAGATTTGAACTTGCGACCCACTGCTTAGAAGGCAGTTGCTCTATCCAGGCTGAGCTATGCGGGCTAATGCGTAAGGTGCAAATCTAGAAAAATTATGGCGTGAATGTTTAAACGTTGCTCTATCGTACCAAATACCCACATAACTTGGCACGAATTTTGCGTATACTATATATATGAGAGTATCCGATAATTCAATGGACCGTACTGCTTTGCTTTTAATGGACGATTTGTGGCAAAAAACCAACAAATACAGTAATAAAAGCAACATAATGAACGAATTTGTTGAGCCAAATTCGCCAGCTATTAATAAAGCTATGGCGCCTAAACCGGATTGGGATTATAGCATTCCTAGCAAAGACTCCGCTATGTCGGAAGAAGAATTTGAGAAGGCTATTAAAGAGTTGGCTTTGAAGGTTGCTGAAAAGGGGGCAGCTCTTGGCAATGCAGGAGAAGGGAGATTGGCTTATAGGCACGAAGAAGCGAAACTAATGACAAAATACCTATCTATCGTTTCGCCAGACCGCAAAGCGGCTTATGAGAATAATTCCTACCAAGATATGATGGTATATGCCAACGGATCGTGGTTTACGAAGTTCACGCCAGACGAATTAACTAGGTCCGCTAAATTTTATGATATTTTCAACAATACCATAAAAGAATATGAAACCGAAAACGGGCAAATTCCAGCAGGCTCAAAAACTTCCAATCCTTATAAGGAATTACTCACGGAATACAAAGGATATAATTTCCTGAATGCTTGGGCGTAAAATTTTCTACATTTACATTCCTATGTATTTTTTACCCATTGTTGTACTGCTTGCTTGCGCGGCTTTTGCCGCAGATGTTTCTTTTGAAGGAACTTTGGATGTGGACTATGGAAACTATTTAGAAAAGAATTTTAAGGTAAATAATGCCGCAAATCAGGATTTGCGATTAAAAATGAACATAGATTTAGACGAAAACGTGCGTGCTGTTGTTGGAGCTGCATCTAAAAGCCAGTATTTTAGACTTTCGGATAGTTCTTATCAGTATTCGAGAATTCGCCATAGGGAAGAAGCTACTCCCATAGGCTCGGATCTTCGTTTTAGCCCCTTTTCATTTGACGGATTTTCTTTGGAATGGACGGTGCGCAGGGATTTAACATTTATTTTTGGAGATATGTTCTATTCCTTTGGAGATTTCAACTATTATTACTGGCGCAATCCCGATTACTACGCAGCAGTGCTAGAGACTCAGGGTATGAGGGGACTTGGTGTTAGATTTGGGAAAGAAGGATATGTTTATATTGGCGCAGGAGATTCAAACAATAAATCTGGCAGAATTGCCGCAAGTTATGCTATTGCTGTTCCGGGCATAAATCAGGTGAACAATAAATTCACAATAGCTCCTATGGTTGACTTTATAAAGGGCGGCGGTCGTTCCCACAATTACACCATTGGTGCAGATGCCAATTATTCTCGCAGCTACACAGATTTGAATTATGCCATTCGCGGTATTTGGGGTTTGCACCCAAGTAGCGGAAGCTATATAAACACATTCACTCTTGAACCAAGTTTCAACTACAAGAATTTTAACTTAGCAAGCACTTGCTATTGGGCATTGCTTTCCGATTCCACAGAAAGCTCAAAACCGCTTACAATAGACCAAACTTACACCTCAGACGAAAGGCTAATTTATATAGAACCCTCATATTCTTTCAATAAGAAATTCAGTATGGGCTTAGGTTTTGAATGGCACAAACCAGATACCGACAGTTGGTTTTTAATTGCACCCACAGGTTATCTTTACCCAACCGCAGGCGTGGATTTATCGTTTTGGATAGGTTATTCAATAGTGATGCACGCAAGGGATAATCCTGGATTTGGAATAAGTTCTTCCGTGAAGTTTTAGCCTGTGCTAATCTCTTTGATAGCAGCCGTTGCCGATAATGGCGTTATAGGAAAAGACAATAAACTGCCTTGGCATTTGCCTGCTGATTTGCAATTTTTCAAAAAAACAACTATTAACCACCCCATAATAATGGGTCGCAAAAACTTTGAAAGCATAGGCAGAGCCTTGCCGGAACGAACCAATATAATTCTAACCCGAAATAAAGATTTCAAAATCCCAGAAGGCTGCATAAAAGTTCACGAGCTAAAAGCAGCTTTTGAAATCGCAGAAAAAACCGCTACAAACGAATGTTTTGTTATAGGAGGCTCAGAAATTTACAAAGAAGCCCTCCCTTTTTGCCAAAAACTATACATAACAAGGGTACACGGAACCTTCGAAGGCAACGCTTTTATGCCAGAATTTGAAAAAGAATTCCGCAGAGTTAGCTGTGAAACTCATTTCAAAGATGAAAAGAATAAATGGGATTTTGATTTTGAGGTTTTAGAGCGGAGTGTTCTTTCTATTATTGTCTGAACCAGAATTTTTGGAATTTTCAGCTACCCCCTACGTGCCCAAATAAAATGGCGAAATAGATTTGGTGGCAAATTTACTATATTTTGCAATATGTCCCTATCCGCTGATGTAATATCTAAAATAGTTCAATGCCTTATTGGATAGTGAAGTCTTGCCGAGCGTGGAAAAAGCCAAAATGTTTTTGGAATTTGCACAGAGCGTAGCGAAAATTGCTAAGGCTGAAATTCAAATAGCTGAGGTTTTCAATGTATAATACGGCTGTTATTCTTACCGCCAAGGCTCCCCACTTTTGTTCAGTAAAGAGGAAGCGAGGGGTAAGGAGTTGGAGTAGGGGCAACCCTCGCGGTTGCCCTTTTTGGTGGTTGTCGGTTTGCCCTCAAATGTGAAAATGATATGCGTGTAAATGTGTAGGGGCGTATTGTTTGCAAAAAAAATGTATATTTATATTATACCGCGTTCTGCCGTAAGACTTACGCCCTAAATGCGAAATGATATTGCATTTATGTTTGCACCGTTTGGGAAACACATACAACCACACACAAACGCACGAGGTTCGCATTTACGGCGTGGCAAATTTTGGGCGATGCAATACGCCCCTACGATAACCGCATTTAGTGGCTTTTTGAGGATTTTTCCGCTGAAAAATTTATAATTTATTCGGCTATGAACAAGCTATTTTTAACGTTGCTGTTGCTTGCCCTCGCTGCCTACGGGCAGGTGCAGGAACGAGTTGCAATCATCAACACTTTGGATGACCGCGATTCAATTGGGTTTTCTGAGCTGACTTACTTAACTGATAGGCTCCGAGAGACGGCAGTTAATGTTTTGCCTAGTGAACGATTCGGGGATGACTACCGAAAGTATAGTTGCTTTTCTCGGCTCAATGGAGAACACCGTGAAGGTGTGCAAGGAGGCGAGCTGCCTTGCGGAGCTGGGCAGGCAGGTTAGTGCGGACTCCTACCCCAAAGGGAGAAATTCCTCAATGCTGTCAACTTAAGAATTATCATTTTTTCTAAGAAGTCATTTGCATAAGCCAAATAGTATATATTAGCGTGTGTTTTTTGCTTAGGAGCCATATGAAAAAATGTACATTTATGTTGGTTGGCAACGCAAATGAGCTTATTCTTTCCAAGAGATTTCGCGAGGATCACAAGTTCTCCCCGAATAGTTTTACGAGGCATCGTCGCATGGGCTTCGTAGACGTCATGGGCCTTTGCCTGAATTTTCTCAGGAAGTCATTGCAGATAGAAATCGGCCAATACATGGAGCTGACCGATCCGGAAATAGAGAGGCCGATTACCAAGCAGGCGTTTTCCAAAGCCAGGCATAATATATCGCCTGATGCCTTCAGGGAGCTTTTTGAAATGACTTGCAGCACGGTGTTTGACATTGATGCTTTCGACAGATACAAGGGCTATCGAGTTTTCGCGATAGACAGCACGAATTTGCGTCTTCCGCCGAGCAAGGATATTCTGGGTGTATTCAAGCGCTGCAAAAAGACCAATCCATGCCCCCATGCCCGCGCGAGCATACTTTGCGAGGTTGTTTCGGGATTCACCGCCCATGCGGCTGTAGGAACCATTGAGGTAGGCGAGCGGGATTTGGCAATGGAGCATCTCAATTATCTTGCGACTTTCAAGGGAAGCAAAGATTTAATCATTTTTGACCGCGGCTATCCGTCCAAGGCATTGCTCAAGCATTTGAGCGACAACAGCTTCAAATATCTCATGCGCACCCAGAAAGGCTTCAATCCCGAAATTGACAACGCGGACAAGCGAGATTTTTCCTTGGAAATGCATGGCTGCAAAGTGAGAGTTGTGAAATTGGCATTGCCAAGCGGCGAAACGGAAACTCTCGTCACGAATCTTGGCCGGCAAGAATTCAAAACATCCGAATTCAAAGAGCTTTACCGCCTTCGCTGGGCGGTGGAGACAAAATACAATTCTATCAAGAGCAAGCTGGATATGGAAAATTTCAGCGGCAAAACGCTTGTCTCTGTTTTGCAGGATTTTTATGCCACGCTGTTTCTTTCAAACATAGCGACCACAATCAAATCCGAAGCCAATGAAATCATACGCAAGGAAAATAATGGGAAAACATTGAAGCATGAATATGTCGCCAACGAAAATATTTTGATTGGAAAGCTCAAAGACAAGCTGATTCTGCTTATGCTAAATGATGACGCTGAAAAAAGAAGCGTTCTCTTAAACAAACTGATATCGCAAATGCCTTGCTATCGTGTATCCATAGTTAAAGGCAGGCAATTCAAGCGAAGGCTAGATCCTGTAAGAAGAAATCGAGGAAAACCAAAAAGTGCTTTATAAGAGGATAATATTAAGTTGACAGCATTGAGAAATTCCTACCTCAGAGATGGAAATCCCCTGCAATAGGCACCATCTCCATATCGCCCACGAAGTTTCCACTCAAAAATAGCCGTAAACGGGAAAAAATTGTATATTTAAGTGTTTTTACAGGAAATTTTAATATGAAATTCAAAAAATATCTAATTGTAGCGGCAGCAGTTCTTTTTCTCTTTGGTTGTAGCTCGACTGATGATGGACCTAAAAAACAAGCAAAAATTGTGTGTTTTGGGAATAGTTTAACTGAGGGGTATGGAGCTGGAACGGGGTTTCCTCCAATAGATACGAGCAAATCTTATCCGCATTATTTAGCTGAAAAAGTAAAGGTTCCTGTAATAAATTTGGGTATAAATGGCGAAACAACTGCCGATACGGTAGAGAGAATAGACGATGTGTTATCGCACGACCCTACGGTGGTATTTATAGAATTTGGAGCAAATGATTTAATCGATCAAGTAATTGGTTCTTGGCTTGGAGGAGACATAGATCCGAATTTTGTGGACAAAGCAAAGAAAAATTTTGAAACAATTTTGGACAAACTTGCCGACGGAGACAGGCAAATTTATCTGATAAAATTCTACAACGAAGAAGTTGCCAGAGAAATTATTACGAAATATCTCAGCGAGCAAGATATGTATATCTACGACCAATACGAAGCTATGTTTTCCAGTTTGAAAAATAAATACAAGAAGGTTTCCCTTATTGAAAATATGTGGGACGGGATTTGGGGAAATAGCGAACTTATGTATGCGGATGATATTTACGAAATTCACCCCAACGCCGCTGGCTACAAAATTATGGCAGACAACATTTTCAAAGCCTTCTCCACAACCTCTGCAATAGGTACCATCTCCATCTCCTTCTGAGAGCGAAGTTTCCACTCAACTTTGTTCTCTGCAAGACCTTTTTTGCCTATGGAAATGCGAATGGGTATTCCCCATAAATCGCCGTCTTTGAACTTAACACCAGGGCGTTCATCACGGTCGTCAACCAGAACTTCAATGCCTTGGGATTCAAGTTCTTTTTCCAGTTGCTCAGATACCTGCAAAATTGCATCGTCTTTTGCTATTTGCACAATGAGAACTTGGAAGGGAGCAATGGAAAGGGGCCATATAGGACCAAAATCGTCGTGACTGTTTTCAACAACGCTTGCCATTAAGCGACCAACTCCAATGCCATAGCAACCCATTATAGCTGGTTTAACCTCGCCTGCTGCATCTGTGAAAGTGCAATTCATATTCTCGCTGAATTTTGTGCCCAGCTTGAATATATTGCCAAGTTCAATGCCCCTTGTTTCGGTCAATTCCTTTTCGCATTTTGGGCAAAGGCAATCCGCTGCCGCTTCTGCAATATCCACCGTTTCAAAACTGGCAAAATCTCTTTTTGGAATGCAGTGTACAAAGTGATAGCCTTCTTCGTTTGCACCAACGATTAGGTCTTTGCTTTCAGCAACTCCGGTGTCTAGTATTATTCTGCAATTTTTTGCATTTATTGGGCTTGCGTAACCTGGAATCATTCCGCTTGCTTTTATCAATTCTTCGGAGGCTGGGATTAAGGTTTTTACTTTCAAAAAATTTCTCAGTTTTGTTTCGCTCACCTCTAAATAACCCTGAACCAAAGCTACTATCAGTTTGCCGTCAACATCAAAGAATACGCATTTGCCAGCATTTTTTTTGTTTGCTTTCAAAAAAGTGCAAACCTCGTCAATAGTTTGTTTGCTTGGCGTTGCTACTTTTTCAAGACTCAAATTTCCATCAACAGGCTGCCTTTTGAATTCGGCTATTTCCCTGTTCGCTTGGTAGCCGCAATGTTTGCAAATAATTAAATAATCCTCGCCGCTCGGCGTGTCTAGCATAAATTCGTGGGCAATTTTGCCACCCATAATTCCTGTGTCGGATTGAACTATCACGGGTTCTATTCCAACTCTGTTGAAAATTTTTTGGTAGGCTTTGTATTCAAGTTCGTAGTGTTTGTCTAAATCTTCTGGTGTGGCGTGGAAGCTGTAAGCATCTTTCATTTCAAATTCGCGTACCCTAATCAAACCGCCTCGTGCACGCGCTTCGTCTCTGTATTTTGTTTTGAATTGGTAGAGCATAAAGGGTAGCTGCTTGTAGCTGGAGAGCACGTAACGTGCCATATCGGTAATTGCTTCTTCGTGGGTCATTGCAAGCACCATATTGTGGCTGTTGCGGTCTTTGAAACGGAGCAGTTCGTCTCCTATCGCCTGATAGCGGCCAGCCTCGCTCCAAAGCTCGGCGGTTTGCACCACAGGCAAATCCACTTCCATTCCACCAACGGCATTCATCTCTTCCCTTATTATATTTTCAATTTTGCGAATAACCCTAAGCCCCAAGGGCAATATGCTGTATATACCTGTGGATAATGGCTTTATGTAGCCACCTCGCATTAAAAATATATGGCTTGGCAGTTGCGCATCGCTTGGTATTTCGCGAAGCGTTGCGTAAAAGAAATTTGAGAGTTTCATTCTTTTTCGTGAACCACTACGGATAGCTTGTTCTGTTTGAACTTGTTCATAGCAATGGTTGTGGGTTTTTCTTCTAACTGAATAAAACCTTGATGTGCCTGGTTATTTATGAACCTAGATTCCTTGGACATCATAACCACAGCTTTAAACGGCGACCCGCCGCATTTTTCGCTTTCGTAAATATCGTCTAAATAAACTTTTTGGTCTAACATAGCCTACCTCGTTTTTTGTGTGGAATGGTAATATAGTAAAAATCAACGCCCAGCTTTCTTAAACATCTCCACCGCGCTTTCTGGCGAATCATCACCGCTTGCGTTCTTGATTGGGGCAAATTCCTCTTCTCGCAAAACCCCTGTCAAATACATATTTCCGAGCTTTGGGAAGGCATCAAACAAGAGCTGTTCAAACTTAAACGCTTTTTCCACTCCGCAAACACGTTTAACAGCCAAATGCCAGGGCAAAGATTCCTTTTCAAGTTTCTTTAGAGATTCCATTGTGAATAAATGAGCTAGAATATTGCCGCCATCCAGTTTTTTTGCCAGTTCGGGGGAAATTTCGCTATATTCAATAACCCCTGGCAAGCCGTTTTTGAAGGCAAATACGCCCATTTTTTCTTCGGGGTATTTCTTTTTCACAACCTTGGAAGCCGCAGCCATTTTTGAGTCTAAAAAGGCTCCTATAAAGGGTGGGTCACAAGGTTTTGCGAGAATGTTATCAACTCCGTACAGAAAAACAATTTCTATATCCTGTTCTTCTAGCCATTTCAAAGCACCTGTCTCGCAAAGTGCCCTAAAACAGCCACCATTGCCATCGGGGGCTAAAAATAAATCGCCGTTGTTTTCAAATATAAGTTCTCTATTCGGAGACATTGCAAAAATGGTGCCTTGTTCAATGAATTTAATTTTATTCTTGTCCAAACCGAAATAATCATTTTGCTCAAAATGTTGAATGGTTTCCCTATTGTTGAGCGGGCTTGTCATTATAACCAACGGAATGTTTTTTCCTAACTTCAATATATTTTCTGCGTGTATTTGGAAAATGGATTTGCCAAGTGATTCCAACCTAAATATTCCTTTTGGTCCATCAAAACCAAGTCTGGAACCCTGACCGCCTGCAATTAAATAAGCCGCTACTTTTCCTCGTTCTATAATTTCCCTGCCTTTTTTTTCAAATTCATTGTATTTTGGGTTATCTCGGAGCATTTCAAAGTTCATTGGACTAATGTTTTCTTCTATGTGTTTTACTTCTTTTTTTGTCAATTCCTTTAATTCATCGTATAGCTTTGAACCCATAATTTTCCAAAGTTCAAAAGTCTTTATGCACTTATCGCTCAAAAGTTCTGCCTGTTCCGGTGTTTTGCTTTCCGTGTAGCAACGAAATTCGGGGGCATTTCCACTTTTGCGCAAATGGATAATATCTCCGTTTTCAAACTCTATTCTGTAGCCATCTGTGGCATCCACCGAAAAGCCTCTGGTTAAACCGCTCCCTGCATACCTTGCCGGCAATTTTGCGAGAAGCTCCGATATTTTTAATCCCTGTTTTTTGCTCTCTATAATGGTTGCGATAATGGGTGTTAGCGCATCCCTTGTTGTTAAACTTTCGGTTAAAAAACCACCGTTTGCTTCAAAACCCGCAACGCTTTTGTATTTGCCTTGCAACTTTTTTATCCCTTCAATAACAAAGGGGCTTCCTATTCTCGTTCTCAAAACTTCCTTGAAAAATCCGCTTTTCTCGGCAGCTGTGTTGCAACTAACAGGAATTGCCACCGCCTCTATCCCAAGTGCCTTGCCCGCCAAAATCCCAAGCGAATCGCCTTTAAGCCAAACCCCGTTTTCATCAGACAAAAGCGGTCTGTCGGAATCTCCGTCTGTGCTCGCCACGCA
This sequence comes from Candidatus Fibrimonadaceae bacterium, assembly GCA_031281275.1. Taxonomy (GTDB): domain Bacteria; phylum Fibrobacterota; class Fibrobacteria; order Fibrobacterales; family Fibrobacteraceae; genus Fibrimonas. The sequence goes on along the minus strand of JAITFP010000039.1, from coordinate 17,729 downwards.
AAAAAAATCACCGCTCGCACAAAGTTGTTTTGCAAAAGCCACGTCTTCTTTGCGAATTGCCTCTGTATCCACAGGCACAAATTTTTCGCTTCGCCCAACCGCTTTTACATTTGCCCCCAGTTCGGTTAAAATTTCCACCGCAATATCTCTACCAACCGCGGAATGTTGGAAAAATGCGATATTTACGCCTTGCAGGGAATTTTTGGGGAACAGGGTTAAAATATAATCCTTATAAATTTTCAACGCATCGTTGTTTGGATTTGGCAATTCACAGGGGCAGCCACGGGGAGCTGCCCCTACATCCACCGTTTGTTTGCGGATATTTTGTTCATCTGCTTTTGTTATTTCTCCATAATAATCGCAAAATTTTATGCCATTTCTGTTGTCTGGTATGTGGCTTCCGGTTACCATTATGCTGGGAATTCCTTTTTTTATGCTGTAAAGGGCAAGGGCTGGGCTTGGCAAAAAACCTTGATAGTCACATTCAAAACCTGCGTTTTTTGCTGCCGCCATGCAAGCTGCCATTATGCGAGGGGTGCTTGGGCGCAAATCGCCGCCTATTGCTACCTTCTTTTTTGCGTTTTTGTTTGCCAAGGTGTGCTGCAAAAAACCAAGGGTATAGGCATAGCATACTTCACCTGTCATATCGCTTACAAGTCCACGCGCCCCACTTGTTCCAAAAACCACACCGCTGCTTTCCATTAAAGAAGATATTGAAATCTGCATAAAAACGAATTTAGAAAAAGAAAAGTTATAGAAACGTCACCATTGTATTTTAAGTGTGTATTTAATATGTATTTCTTTTGTAAAAAATTATTTTTTTTGCGAAAATTTCCCATTTTTCGCAAATTCTTTCTTATATTCTATTGATATATGCGGGCAACGACCCTTGAAAAATTATTGCTCATCATTTTTGACTGCGTAGCAAGCAGCCTGTGTTTTCTTATATTTTTGCCAAAATACACCGAACACATAGCTCTTGGCATTTTGTTTTGGTTTTTGATATTTTTATGTGCAGGCGCATATCGTAGGTGGCTTTTGGAGTCTCGCACGGCTCATGTTTTGTATATGCTAAAAATCGTTGGGATTGCATATTGCTTGACCGTAGCCGCCTTGTTTGGCAAAGACGCTTTTGACATAGACAAATTCCTTAAAGATATTTATCTCGCTTCAAAATACTTTTTTTCGGTTTGGATTTCTGTTAGCATTTTCAGGCTTTTTATTTGCAAAATTTTGCGGCATTTTTTGAGCAAAGGCTGGGGCGCAGATTGCATTCTTTTGCTCGGTTGCACAAATGAAGCGCGGGAATATTCGCAGTTGTTTAAAGATAATCCGCAGCTTGGGAAAAAGGTGATAGGCATTGTGGAAGAAACTCACGGACCAGAAAAAACTTTTGAAGGCTTGGAAATTTTGGGAACTTATTCCGATTTGCCAAACTTAATAAAAAGAAACAATGTGCAGGCAATTATCATAGCTCATCGCAGCAATTCGGAGAAAAAAATCAATGAAATTTTATATTGGGTGGCTTACTTGCCCGTAAAAGTGTATTTGGTGCCAAGTTTGTGGGAATGTGCAAAGAATTTCAAAACATCCAGCCAGCCAACGCTTGTGCGTTCCAAAGAGTTGCAAGAGCTTTTTGTGCTGAATTTGCTCCCCTGGCAAGCCACTGTGAAAAGAATTATGGATATTGCAATAGCCTTGCTATTGCTTTTGCTAACATTTCCCCTGCTCTTGATAACCGCCATTGCAATTAAATTGGATTCCAAAGGTCCTGTTTTTTACAAGCAGCAGAGGGTTGGCTTGTATTCAAGGGCATTTACCATCTATAAATTTCGCTCTATGCGGCAAGATGCCGAAAAAGATGGTCCTCAGTGGGCGAGAAAAAATGATAATCGCATAACAAAAGTTGGGAAATTCATTCGCAAATACCGCATAGACGAAATTCCGCAGTTGATTTGCGTTTTAAAAGGCGATATGAGCATGGTGGGTCCACGCCCAGAACGCTCTGTATTTATAGAAGAACTCCGCAAAACCATTCCATTTTACGCAAGCCGTTTAAAAATGAAACCCGGCTTAACTGGCTGGGCTCAAGTTCGCCACCATTACGACAACGATATTGAAGACGTGAAAATAAAACTGGGTTATGATATTTACTATTTGTCAAATGCCTCAATTTTGTTGGATATTCAAATTTTAATTAGAACAATTTACGTGGTTTTAGCCGGAAAAGGAGCGCAGTAAAATTGCTAACTTACCCATTATGCCAATAAAAGATGTAAAACCAGAAATCCTCGCCGAGTTGCACGGGAATCATGCCGCAGATGAATTGCTTTCCAAAGATGCGGCAAGAAATGCGGATGCGGTGAGATATTTCCCCGAAAATCACGAAAGCGAAATTCGCCCACCTTTTTTCCACGATACAGACCGCATTATACACTCCCAGACTTATACACGCTACATAGATAAAACCCAGGTTTTTTATCTGTGCGAAAACGACCACTTAACGCACAGGGTGCTGCACGTTCAGCTTGTGGCAAAAATAGCCAGGACTCTTGGGAGGGTTTTGAAATACAATGAAGATTTAATAGAGGCAATTGCCCTTGGGCACGATGTTGGGCATACCCCCTTTGGGCATACCGGAGAAAGGTTTCTCTCCGCTTTTTTGAAAAGCAAAAAAGAGGGCTGTTTTTGCCACAATGCGCAGAGCTTTAGGCAGTTGCACGAAATTGAAAAAACCGAAGGAAAGCATTATGTGAACTTATGTATTCAAACCTTGGATGGCATACTTTGCCACAACGGAGAATGGATTGACGCAGAATATAAAAACAATAAGAGCAAAACAAAGGAAAATCTTTATGAGGAATATCAAAAATGCCTTGTTGATGAAAGCGCAACAAAAAAGCTGCGACCTATGACAATGGAAGGCTGCATTGTGCGTGTTTCCGATGTTATTGCATATATAGGCAGGGATATAGAAGATGCCATTGCTGTGAATTTGATAAAAAGAGAGGATATTCCGGCAGATGTTGCTGAGATTCTTGGTAATACCAATAAACTCATAGTTAATTCCCTTGTTTTGGATATAATAAACAATAGTTATGGCGAAAATGCCATATCTTTTTCAAAAGATGTTTTTAATGCCTTGAATAACTTGAAAACGTGGAATTACAAAAATATTTACGATGCTCCAAAGAAAATGTCTGAAGATTCCAAAATACAGAATATGTTTAATGTTGTGATGGAATCTCTTATAGAAAAGAAACTGCAAGGCAATATTAAAGATCAATATCAAAAATGGGAAAAAGACCAAAGTGAGGAATATTTTAAGGCAAATGGACCAGCACGCATAGCGGCAGATTATTTGTCTGGAATGACAGATGATTTTTTGATGAGTTCTTACAGAGAATTGGTTGTGCCAAAATCATTTGGATTTATGTTTGAATGAAAAATTTACCCGTACTATTCCTTTTGGTTCTTTTTGCCTCTTGCGCAGAAGAGTCCATACCCCAAAAAAACAGCGAACAAGCGGAGCATTTTAGCATAAATTATAGCGATGGCTATAAAATTTTGAGCATAAAAGAGGCTTGGAATGGAGATAATGAGAACCACCGTTGGTTGCTTTTGGACTCAAACGAAAACAGAATTCCAGATAGTTTGAAAAATTTGCCAATAATTAAAATCCCAATTAAAAGAGCCGTGGTGCTTTCTACGGTGGCTATAGCTTTTATGGAAAAAATGGGCTTGCTGGAAAGCGTGATTGCAGTTGAAAACAGAAATTTGATTTACAGCGAGAAAATGCAAAACCTAATAGATTCTCTTTCTTTAAAACAGGTTGGAAGCGGAAACGCGCTTGATTTGGAAACCATATTGATTTTACGCCCCGACATAGTTTTAACCTTTGGTACCGGCTCCACCATTTACGATGACTATCCACGCCTGAAAACCGCAGGAATTCCAGCTATTTTAACCGCAGAGTGGATGGAAAGCCACCCACTTGCCCGTTTTGAATGGCTCAAGTTTTTTGGCATTTTATTTGGAAAGGAAAAAGAGTCGGATTCAATTTTCAAAGAAACGGTTCACAAATATAATTTGCTTGCAGAACAAGCTCTGAATTCTGCCGAAAAGCCCTCTGTTATCACAGGCTACCCCCAAGGCTCCGAATGGCTTGCAGGTGGGGGGAACAGCTACTTTGCAAAATTTTTGCGAGATGCCGGAGCAAAATATGTTTGGGAAAATACTCCGCAAACTGGAATTTTAACATTCAACATAGAAGCTGCCTTGCAAAGCGGAGCGCAAGCAGAGTTCTGGCTGCATCCAAGCCTTTGGGCGAGCAAGGCGGAGGTTATGCAAAACGAACCAAGGATGCAAATACTTCCTTCTTGGCAAAACAACAAAATCTATCAAAGCTCAAAACGCACGGGCAAAAATGGAAGCAGAGATTTTTACGAATCCGCAGTGGCATATCCAGATTTAGTTTTGGCAGATCTTATATTTATTTTCCACCCAGAAATTTTGCCAAACCACAGTTTTGTATATTATGAGTTAGTGAAATGAAAAGTTTTTTTGTAATAATATTGTCATTTGTTGCATTTTCCTTTGCGCAAGCAAACCTTGCAACTAACATTATATCTACGGAGCAACGCGCTTCTATGAAACCGAAAGACGAGGCTCTGCAAACTCCGGTGAGCTTGGAAAATGCCGTGGATTCAAATTATATAATTAGTGCTGGTGATTTTTTTGAAATACTTTTTCCAGATGGGCAGGAGAGCATTCAAGTTTCCCCGGAAGGAACTCTTGCAATTTATGGATACGGGATTGTTGATTTGAATGGGCTAAAACTCCATGAAGCAAAGCGAAAAATTCTGGAAAAACTGAAAAACAGCGGCTCACGAAAATATGTGGATGTGCATTTGGTTCAGCTTCGCAAATTTCTAGTGAACGTTCACGGAGCTGTGCTGAACCCTGGACAAGTTGCGGTTAGCGGGCAGGCAAGGGCAAGAGTGGCAATTTATACAGCAGGCGGCATTAAACCAACAGCAAACAGAGATAGCCTTTACATATACCGCAAAGGCGATACCATAGCCACAACGGAAGATATTCTTTTGCAATCTGGAGACATAATAGAAATCCCCTACAAAGAATGGCAGCAAGCAATTAATTTAGTTTATGCTGGCAAAGCAACAACAGTTCCGTACGTTTTTAACCGTACAATAAGGGAATATGCCAAAGATGCAGGTATAAATATTGAAAGAGGTTATGGCTCAGTGAGTATTAAGTTTTTAGAAACCAATTATGTGAAATGGATTGGGATAAATCAAATAGACAGTTTTTCGCCGGAACCTTCGTGTGACATTGAGTTCCATTCTCAAACACCTTATGTATATGTCGGTGGTGCTACGGCAACGGTTGGAAGAGCGCCTTATGTTCCATCAATGCACGCAGCGGATTATGTGGCTGCAAGCGGAGTTTCAATAGTAACCGGAGATTTTTCTAGAGTTTCTGTTATGAGAAATGGAAAAAGAATTTCTGTGGATTGGGCAAATGGCGAAATTTTGCCCGGTGATTTTATTGAAATCCCTCGCACAGTTTATGAACAGGTAAAAGATGTTACAATATTTGTGACATCTCTTATGAGTATTCTTGCAACAGCTTTTATTATAATGGGGAACTGAAATGTTTAGACTAACCTTACTTTTGTGTGTGCTGCTTGCGTGTGCTGCAGCTGTTATAGGCTTTTTAATCGGTCGTCCGAGTGGCATAGGCGGGGGCATTGTAACTCCCAAACAGGAAACGAGCATTCACGTAACCGTGCGTGAGGTTTTTCCGGCGGCGGAATTCATTTCCCTTGTTTACAGATATACATCTGTGATTAAAGATGTGAACAGCAAGGAAATGTTTGGCATTCCTCTTCCCGGTACCGAGAAAAAAATGCTTGCCGTTATAGATGGAACCATAAAGCTCGGCATTAACTGCAAAGATATGAAAATAGACACAACCCGCACAGACACTCTTTTCATAAAATTTCCGCCGATAAAAATTCTAGCCCACGAATTGCATCCAGAAACGGCAGAAGTATATGACCAAAAGAATGGAATGTTCAATAAATACAGGGCAACTGACCATTTTGCAATAGAGGCAAGGCAAAAAGCAGAAACCGAACTCAATGTGAGAGCTAACATAGATATAATTAAGCAAGCTCGCACGGCAACTGAATACGCATTCAGGTCATTTTTGCACGCGCTTCCTGTTATAGATACAATACCTGTGGTTTTTAAATGGAATTGATATGGAACCTAGTTTATTTGAAACTTTCCTGAAAATAGCAATATGCTGCGTAAAACGCAAAGGACTTTTTGTTATGTCTTTTACGCTACCTTGCCTTTTAGCGGCTTTTGTGATATGGTTTGTTTTGGAGCCAAAATACAAAGCTACTGCTGTTTTCACAACAACACCAACAACAAGTGGCGTTGCAAATCTTGGAATGTCAGCGATATCGGAATTCTTGAAAATGCCCGGTATGGGGGGGGGCGGTGGTGGTGGTTCAAAAATTTTAAGTTCTTTTCTTTCACAAGACAATAAAGAGGAATTGCTGGTTGCCTATTCCAAATCTTGGGAATTTTATGATAATCTCGCAAAAAAATTTGATTTGGAAAAACATTACAAAGTAAAAACCAAATACAAAGCGGATTTATATAAAATGATTAGCAGGAACATTAATTTGGATTGGAATAAAGATGATATGCTGGAATTATCGGTAACAGACAAGGATTTTAAAATGGCACGTGCCATAAACGACCATATAGTTTATTTATTGGATTCAACCTATGCCGTGCTTGGAACCCATTCCATAAATAAAAAACGCAAGTTTTTTGAATTGCAGTTGGATTCCGCAACAAAAGACCTAATTGCAATTGAAGAAAAATTCATAAAATTTCAAAATGACAATCGTTTTTACGATTTTTATTCGCAACTTACCGCAACTATGGAGTTTTTAACAACTCGCAGCCTAGCCAAAATCGCAGTTGATGATGAACTTGGACACAAAGGGCAAAGTGCGCAGCACGAAAAACTAAGATTGCATTTGAGCAATATAGACAATCAACTGCAAAAATCAAAAGACTACAGAAATAATACCGTACCTTTATTGGAATTGGATAAAGCACCAGAACTGGCAGTTCAACATACCCAGTTGGAATTGGAATTAAAAAATCAATTTTTGCGTTATATCAATTTATTGCAAATCTGCGAATCCATAAAATTTGAGGAGATGGATCGCACGGATGCCATTTTAAGAATATCCTCTGCTTGGGACAATCCCCAAAAAACTTCACCGCCACGTACCGTTTTAATGCTGGTATTTATTGGTGTATTTGGAGTTTTGTCCGTATTTTTATGCGTTTTTGCGGAATGGCATAAAGGAGATAGCAATAGTTCTCGATTGTTGCGGAGTTTTTTCGCAGAACTCAGAGGGCGGTGATGGTTTCTGGCATTGCACTTACTATTGCTTTTTTATGCTTATTTGAGGCAAGTATATTTAAAAAAGATTTTTTTAGCCCAGCTCGTGTATATATATTTACGCAATCCTTAACGTTAGGAGTGGCGTATTTAAAACTGAATCCAGCCATGACAGATTTTCATATTTTAACTTGGGCGGTTTTTCTGGGCGGAATGTTATCGTTTGTTATGGGATGCTATGCTGTGAAACTTATTTTCAATATTAAACCTTCGGTTTCAAATAACAAATTTGCATATTTTGAAAATTACCGATGGAATAGACATATTTTTTTTGCTTTCATTATGTTTTTAACATTTCTTTTACCCGCGAAAAAAATTTTTGATTATGCTGGAGGTATTCCAGTGCTTTCTCCAAAAATATCAGAAATTTTGAGCGATAAGTTTTCTTCAATTGTGGGACATTTTTCATATCCTATAGCACTGATTCCTTTGACAGTTGCATTATTTGGAGCAGCTTCTTTCAGTTCCGTGAATTCTAACAGATATTTGCGTTATTTTTCAAGATTTATGGTTGTTTTGCAAATTGTTGCTTTAATACTATTTTATCCTGGAAGAGGTCCTATTTTTATATCCATAGCCTCTTTGGTTGTGATATGGAATTATTTCAAAAAAAAAATATCTGCTAAAATATTATTGCTTGGCATAATTGTTTTAATCGGAGCTTTTATCGCAGTAGCTCAGGTCAGAGACCAATATGGCTCTAACTCAATTCAAAATTTAGCACTTGACAACATTATACAATTACCATATACTTACATTGCCAACAATTATTGGAACTTGGATTACGCCTTGAATCCACAAGTCCCATTTGCCAGGCACCCGCCAACTTATGGCTTAGACCATTTCGTTGCCCCAATACCTTTTTTTGGTCGTTCTATACGCGAGGCTTTTGGTTGGGATGATATGTTCAACAAAAGCATAGTCAAACTCCGAGGAGTTAATACGGTGAATTACCTTTGGGATGTATATAAAGATTTTGGTGGAATAGGAGTGGCATTTATCCCGTTTTTTTGGGGAGTTTTGATAACCTGGCTATATATGCGTTTGAAAATAAATTTACAAATGAGATTTCTGTTGCTTTACTCTTTTGCTATTATTATGGTAGGTTTCTGGTGGTTCACTATATGGTATAAAATGTCTTTTATGCTTGGTTTCTTAATTCTAGCGATATTTGTAATAACAGAACTTTGTCAAACAAAAAAGAGTATTAAGGATGCACTCTGAAAATAGCAAGCGAATAGCGAAGAACACTCTTTTTTTATATTTTCGCGGAATTTTAACCCTAGCTGTAGCACTTTATACAAGCCGAGAAGTACTGGCTCAACTTGGCATTAGCGATTTTGGCATTTATAATATTGTCTCCAGCGTTATTGTTTTGTTTTCGTTTATATTACATTCCATGGGAAGTGTAACAACTCGTTTTTTCACTTTTGACCTAGGAAAAGGTGATTTTGAGCAATTAGAAAAAACATTCCGTTTGAGCATTATTTTGCATATCTTCACCGCATTGATTATTTTAATTTTAGGAGAAACCCTTGGATTTTATTTTTTGAATTCGTACCTCAATATTCCAATCGAGCGAATGGAAGCCGCCAATTTTATATACCAGTTTTCTATAATTTCAATTTGCATATCTATTTTGCAAGCTCCTTATATAATTGCGATTATAGCCCACGAAAGAATGAAAGTTTTTGCTTATGCCGGTCTTTTAGATGCAGTGCTTAAACTTGCCGCAGTGCTTGCTCTTGGATTTGCCCCCATTGATAAACTAAAATTTTATTCCATATTGCTTTTTTCAGTTAACCTTGTTATGTTTGTTTTTTACGTAACTTATTGCCATAGAAATTTTAAAGAAACACATTTTAAATGGTTTTGGAACAAAGAAATGCTTTTGGATAGAATGACTTTTGGATGGTGGAGTATATTAAGTGAAATAACGAGTATAAGTGCCGTCCAAGGCGTGAATATGCTTTTAAATATGTTTTGCGGAGTTATAGTAAATGCAGCTTATGGCATTATGACGCAGGTTAGCACTGCGATGAACTTGTTTGCCAATAATTTTCTTGTTGCTGTTGAACCGCAAATAACCAAGAGTTACGCAAAAGGAGATATAAACTATTTGCACAGTTTGCTGTTTCATTCAGTTAAATTCTCTTTTTTAATTTCTTTTTTCTTAACGATTCCTCTCGTTTTGAATATGGATTTTGTTTTGCATTTATGGCTTAAAACCGTGCCGGAATATGCAGTTGGTTTTTGCAAAATCAGGCTTGTGGATTGGACAATGTGGATGCTTGTACTGCCGCTTTCTTTTGCCATTGCTGCAACTGGGAAAATAAAATATTTTATGATAATAGATAGCATATTTATTTCTATGAATTTTATATTATCTTACATATTTTTAAGCCAAAAACATTCTCCAATTTCAATACCATACATTTACATATCCGTAAATATATTGCGTTGTGTTGTATATTTATTTTTTGTAAAAAAAATGATAAATTTATCAATTGCGGAGTATTTTAACAAAGTATTCCTAAGGTTGCTCATCACGGTTTTGATTTCCATTCCCTTGCCAATGTTTATAAGTTTTCATGCGGAAAATTGGACAGCGTTGTTTGCAACTAGCGGATGTTTTGTTTTGCTGTTTTTATTCAGTTCTATTTTTCTTGGACTCAATAAAAACGAAAGAACTATGATTTTAAATTTAATTTTGCCCTCACTCCGAAATGTAAAAATCCTATATCCGAACCAAAAATAAATTTAAGCAGATAATATAAAGGCAATTTCCATTTTCTCACTTTTGCAGGATTTATTCCTTTCATTTTTTCTATTTCAAATCCATTTTCGTTCAATAAACGGACTGTGCTTTTTTCTGTGAAAAACCTCAAATGCGTTATGTCAAGAATACCTTCATCTTTGTATTTCCAATCTTTTTTATACAAAAGTTCTTTTAGATTATCAATCCACCGAACATTTGGAATGGAAAGCATAATGGATGCATTTTTTGTCATTTTCTTTTTTATTGATTGCAAAAAATTCCAAGGTTGTTCCATGTGCTCAATAACATCAAAAGCGATAATCAAATCAAAATAGTTATCCGGTATTTCACATGCAACTTCATCATAAAGACCTATAAGAACTTTATCTATTTTTGTTTTTGCTATTTCGGCAGATTTTTCAAAAGGTTCAACTCCCCAATATTCAGAAGGTTTGTTTAAAAGTTGCTTAAAATTTCCAGTACAGCAACCAACATCAAGAACCTTAGAGTATTCGCTCGGCAAAAACTCAAGCATATCTGTTCTTGCAGATTGAAAATAGACAAATTCACTTTTCTCGTTAATCATAAATGCAATTTAGAAAATCACCTCCATAACCCATAGCTATTTTCTATATTTCCTTCTTTGGAGCCACAATAGGCAACCATTCTTAGATAGGAGTATATTATGGGTATCAAAAGAAGTATGCTAACGCTAATACTAAAGCTAAAAATTAACCGAATAAAAGAATTTACACGCATAAAAAAATATTTCCAAGATAAAACGGGTTTGGAAATTGGTGGTCCCAGCGGAGCGTTTAAGAATAACGGATATATGCCAGTGTATAAAATAATGAAATCACTTGATGGAATAAATTTTTCATATTCTACAATTTGGACTGGGAATATAGAAGAAAGCAAAGGATTTGTTATTAATGGTAAAAATGTTGGGAAAATGTATATAGCCGATGCCACAGAATTATCGCAAATAAAAGATAACGCTTATGATTTTATACTTTCAAGCAACAACATAGAGCATATTGCAAATCCAATGAAGGCAATGGAACAATGGATATTGAAATTAAAAGAAAATGGTATTTTAGTTATAGTTGCTCCGAGAAAAGAAGTAAATTTTGACCACAAAAGAGAAATAGTAAGTTTTACGCATTTAATTGAAGATTATAAAAATGCCATTGATGAACATGATCTTACGCATTTGGATGAAATATTAAAATTGCACGATTTATCTATGGATCCACCCGCGGGAACATTTGAGCAATTCAAGGAACGGAGTTTGAAAAACTATGAAAATAGGTGTTTGCATCATCATGTTTTTGATTTAAAAGTATTAGAGGAAATGTGCCGTTATTTTAAATTAACGCCAATCTTAATGGAAGAAAAAAAACATGATTATATAATTGTAGCACAAAAAATATTTCTATATTAACCCCGTCAATAATATGTTTGAAAACATAGCTATAGGAATTACTCTTTACAATCCACCAGAAACTGTGTGGAGCCATATTTCTTTTTTGACTAATTTAAAATTAAGAGTATGGATAGTGGATAATTCTGCCGCCCAGCAGAAAAATTCCATCCTCGCCAGCGTTGAATTTTACGAACATAACGCAAATTGCGGTGGGGTGGCAAAAGCTTTGAATATATTGTGCGAAAAAGCTGTGGAGCTGAATTTGGAATGGCTTCTCACCTTAGACCAAGATTCTGCTTTTAAATCAGAACAAGATTTGTTGAATTTATTGGAGCAAACAAAAAAAGCAGAAAGTGATATAGGCATTCTGGCACCAAAGATACTTCAAACCAGAAAAACGGGCTTGAATTCCTATGTTATGACTTCAGGTACTTTGCTAAGGATGCAAGCATGGAAAGAATGTGGAAAGTATTGTGAATATTTTTTCATAGACTCCTTGGATACGGAATACTGCCTTCGATTGCAGAGTAATGGATGGAAAATAATGACCGTTTGTGATTCTTTGCTTGACCATAAACTGGGAGCGATGAAACATAAATATATTCCCTTTATTAAAAAGCATTTTTATATATTTGAATACAGCCCTGAAAGATTATATTACATAATAAGAAATCATATAATTACTATAAACCATTACAAAAGTAAATTTCCGGTAGATTGCAAAGAGCTAAAAAAATTTTTGCGCAATACTCTTATAAAAATTCTGATTTATGAAAATAATAGATATGCAAAGTTAAAAATGGCGCTACGCGGTTTTTTGGATGCTTATAAAAATGAATTTTCTATATTAACCACGCTAATAATATGTTTGAAAACATAGCCGTAGGAATTACTCTTTACAACCCACCGGAAACCGTGTGGAGCCATATTTCTTTTTTGACTAATTTAAAATTAAGAGTATGGATAGTGGATAATTCTGATGCCCAGCAGAAAAATTCCATTCTCGCTGGCGTTGAATTTTATAAATATAACGCAAATCGCGGGGGGCTGGCAAAAGCTCTGAATATATATTGCGAAAAAGCTGCGGAATTGAATTTGGAATGGCTTCTCACTCTAGATCAAGATTCTACTTTTAAATCGGAAAAGGATTTGCTTAATTTACTCTCTTATACTCAAAAAAGCGAGAGCGATGTGGCTATTATAGCCCCAACTTTAAAAAAAATTAATTCAAACTTTTTTGCAATAACCTCAGGTACTTTGCTTAGAATGAAAGCTCAAAAAGAATGCGGCTACTACCTTGAATATTTTTTTATAGATGCTCTTGACAGTGAATATTGTTTGAGATTGATAAGCCACGGGTGGAAGATAAAGATAGCAGATGATTCTATGCTGAATCATAAATTTGGAGCCATGACAAAAAAATATTTTCCATTCTATAAAAAATATATTCACATACAAGAATATAGTCCAGAAAGAATTTACTACGTATTTAGAAATCAAATTATAACTATAAATCTTTATAAGAATAGATATCCTGGTCCGTGTAAAATGTATAGAAAATCTTTATTATTCACTATCATAAAAATTTTGCTTTACGAGAAAAGTAAATTCGCTAAATTAAAAATGGCTTTGCGCGGTTTTTTGGATGCTAGAAAAATAGGTCATGCGGAGATATTGAAATGATTTCGGTTTGCATGGCAACATATAATGGTGAGAAATATTTAGCAGAACAAGTTAAATCAATCTTGCCGCAGCTTGGAGATGGAGATGAACTTATTGTTTCCGATGATGGCTCTACAGATAATACCATAAAAATTTTAGAATCTTTTAACGACAAAAAAATTAAAATCTATTATCATGACAAAAAAAGTGTTAAAGTTCCGTTTTTATTAAGTTCAAAAATTGCGAATAAGTTTTATTTTATGGCAAGAAATTTTGAAGACGCCCTGACAAAAGCTGAGGGTGATTACATTTTTTTGAGTGACCAGGATGATGTATGGATGCCAGATAAAGTAAAAAAAATTCTTCCTTATTTAAAAGAAGATAAACTTGTGATAAGCGATGCTTGGATTGTAGATTCTAATTTAGAGAGAATAGACAAACTCAGCAAATACAGAGTATATAAAAAAGGATTTTTGGCAAATATTTGCATAAGAGGAGGAGCCCCGCAAGGATGTGTTTGTGCTTTTACTAAAAACATAAAAGATTTTGTTTTGCCTATTCCAAAAAATGCGTTAACTCACGATTATTGGACAAGTTTGTTATCTGAATTAAAATTCAGTTCCGTATATATTCCTGAACAACTGGTTTTATATAGGAGGCACTCTTTTGCGGTTAGCCACACAGAAAGAAGTTTCCATTCATATATATATATATTTATATATAGAATGCTTATGCTTTATGAATGTTTAAAAAGATATTATTTCAGGAAATGATTATGCAGAATATTCTTGTAGATGCTTATGTTTTTAATTGTGGTTTTCAAGGCATTTCCACATATATATATGGTTTATACACAGCCTTAATAAATAGCGGAAATGTGAATGTTACGTTTTGTGCTTCTGGACATAAAGAATTACGTATCTATTTTCCTCAAAGCAATGTTCGCTTTATAAAGCCGATATTCAAATCTCGTATGCTGCAAATGCTTTTAGGCTATACTTTGCAAATTAAAAATGGAAATTATGATTTTGCGCATTTTCAGTATTACGTACCTCCCATAAAAAAATGTCGCTATATAGTTACAATACACGATATTCTATTCATCTATTTCAAAAAATATTTTCCCCCATTTCAAAGGTTGCTTTACAAATTTTTATTTAAATATTCGGCAAAAAAATCTGATGTTATATTGACCGTTTCGACATATTCAAAAAACCACATTTCAAAAGAATTTTCTGTAGCAGAAAATAAAATAGGCATAACTCCAAATGCGGTAATGGAGAGCCCTTTAATGGATATTGACGTGAAAAAAAAGCATTCTCTTCGCAACTATATCCATTTTGTAAGTCGCTTTGAAAAGAGAAAAAATCATATTTCACTATTAAAGGCTTATCTCAAACTGAAATTATATGAAAATTACGATTTGGTTTTTATAGGGCGAATAAAAGATAAAAGCGAAAGGAAATGCTACGAAGAGCTTTTGAAAGCTATGCCAAAACAGTTTTCGCAGCATATACATTTTTTCCAAGATGTAAGCAATGCCGAACTCAATGCTTTTTACCAACAATCATCGTGCTTTGTTTATCCATCTTATGCCGAAGGCTTTGGAATACCGCCATTGGAAGCTGGAATAAATGGCTGCAAGGTTTTATGTTCAAATCAAACCGCAATGACAAATTTTGATTTCTTCAAGCATCAGTTTAATCCCAACAAACCAGATGAACTGGAACAGAAATTAGTAGAAATTATTGCGGATGAAAATTATCCTTTTGAAGAAATAAAACAGAGCATATTGAAAAAATATAACTGGGATAAAACGGCAGAGAATTTTCTTAATATTTTAAAAAACATTTTGGTATAAATAATTTTGGGAATCTGCGGAAAAATACCCAAGAAAAAGAAAAAAAATCTGGCAGCCGCAAAAACGCCTCTTTTTTGTTGTTGTATGCCAAACAGGAAAACCACCCCGATTTTAAACATTGCAGAGATTTGCGGTACAATTTATGCGATTTATATTCAGCTATTATTTCCAAAAATTGATTATGGATAAATTCAATTTGCTTGTGCATATTTTTTTCATCGGCATGAATGCGATAATGGCAAACCACGTTTTGGATAATTGGTAAATCACCATATTTGGAAGAAAGTGCGAGCCAAAGCGGATAATCTTCAATTTTGAATTTTTGCGAATATCCGCCAACGCTGTCAAAAGCACTTCGGCGAATAAATTCTGAACAGCCGTGAATTTCTTTTTTAAACAGAAATAAATCTTCAAACGAAACGCTTAGAATATTTCTGGTATATCTATCCCAGGGTTTTTCTTCTAATTCTCCATTTGGGAAAATTCTCTTTACCTGCCCAAAACACACAGGAACCTCAGGATGTTCCTCCATATAGCGAACTTGCATTTCCAGCCTGCCGCACGGCATAATATCATCGCTTGCAAGAGTGCAAATATATTTTCCCTTTGCCACGCCAGCTAGTTCATTCAAAGTTGGAACCAATCCCTTGTTTTTCCTTGATAGAAAATAAAAACCGAGTTCTTCAGAAAGCCTTTGCAAAATTTTAGGGCTTTCATCCGTGCTGCCATCATCTATTGCCAATAACTCAAAATCTGCCCCCTTCTGCTCCATAACAGAACGCACAGCCGCTTCCACAAAAGGAGCGTGATTATAGCTTGGCATTAGAATAGAGACCATATATGTTAGAATTTACTAAATTACAAACAAATGAATGTTCCGCTGATATCAATTGCTATTCCAGCATATAATGCGGAAAAATACATTGAGGAATGTCTGAACAGCATTTTAAATCAAACATTCCAAGATTGGGAATGTATAATTATAAATGACGGTTCCACAGATAATACGCTTGCGATAATTGAAAATTTTGTAGCCAAAGATGAGCGTTTTTCGTGTTATTCAATTCCAAACAGCGGTTCGGCAAAAATTCCAAGAGACAGGGCAATATCTTATGCAAAAGCAAAGTTGGTTATGGGCATAGATGCCGATGATTTTATAGACAACGATGTCTTGGAAAAACTTTATGCAAGAGCTATTGAAACAAAAGCCGATATTGTATATTTGAGAATGAAACTCTTTGACGAAGAAAATCCTGAGAATTTCAGCCTTATTCCCGCTGAAAATTTTGATATGAAAAGGGTATTGACCGGAAAAGAAGCCGTTATGCTCACCATTCCAAAATGGATAATAGGAGCAAACGGCATTGTTAAAAAGGAACTATGGACTGCGATTTCAACCTTCAATACCGAAATAAACCTTATGAATGTAGATGAATATGATACCAGAGAAATGTTGATAAAAGCAAAAACCGTTGCTTTTGAGGATGTAATTTACCATTATAGGCAGCACGGCGCTTCCATCACAAAGAAAATATCAGTCAAGTCATTTGAAACCTTGATTACAGACAAAATGCTAGAAAATCTATTTTCCGAGCATTTAGGGCATAACAGCCTCCAAAAACAGCTAGTATCTCAATATAGAATGGAAGAAATCATATCAAAAAGGCTACTTTTGTTCCGAATGGGGTCAAAATTGCCTGCTGAGGAGCGGAAAAGGATTAAAAAAAAATTTTTTCGTCATTTTTGGCGTTTTTTTGCAAAATTTGTTATAAAATATAAACTTTTCCGCATCACGATAGCGATGTATCAATTCTTTTACTTCTGTTTCAACGCAATGATGGTTTAACATGCAATCTTTGGCATTCTTCTAACACTCAACTCAAAAGTTCCAAACAACACCGTGCTATAGAACAAATCGCCAAAAACGGTATTTTGGAAAAATGGTATTCCCGCAACATAGCAAGCCGCAAGCCCACTCAAATCTTTTGGGTACATAATTCCAGAAAGCCACACGCCAAAATTAGACACTATAAAAAATATTACCGAAGCCCCAAGAGCCGAAAGTACTAAGTTATAGATATGTACCTTTTTCAAAGCGAACATTCCTAGCAATACTATTAACGCAAAAGCGCTGTAAGTGAACAGAGAGCCGCTGTAAAACCAAACAAAATGCTTAAAATATTCCCCATGCAATATATTGTTCAGAGCGAGGTCGCTTATCCACATAGATACTAAGGGCACAATGAATGCCCATTGTCGCCCGGTGAAATAAGCCGCTCCAAAAAGAGCCATTCCGCCTATGGGCGAAAAATTATGTGGGTGCGGGATAAGACGGCTGAGTGCCGCCAAGAGAATCATTGTGGCTATTACGCCAAAACGCAAATCCACTTTTTGTGGTATTATCATATTCTACCTCGGAACATTGTTGCAAAACGCCTTATGGAGCTTTGCCCCCAAGCAAGTTTTCTGGCTTCGGCTTTTGCCGTTACAGTAGCGGGACTGCCCTT
>JAITFP010000034.1 GCA_031281275.1 Candidatus Fibrimonadaceae bacterium | reverse complement strand
CCCGCGCCCGTCCGCCGCGCGCCCGCGCGCCGCGCCCGCCCCGCCCCCCCCCCCGAGGGCCGTTGACCCGCACGCTGGAGGCCCAAGGTTGGCGATGAGCGACTTGGGGGACGTTTTTTGACCCCTGAAAATAGAAGGGCTTATTTTGCATATTTTGGGCATTAAAAAGCAAATTCAAAAAAACGCTTTCAGAGCCTGCACAGCAAGCCCTGCCCAAAATTGTTTTGCCGTATAAAGACATAATTGGGGCTAATATAGAAAAATTTTCCAACCCTTATCAAATTTACATTCTCCCAATCACCCATCGCGATTGCTAGAGAATATAAAATCAAGGCTTTGGAACATTAGGTTCCCACTAATAAATATACAAAAATTTCAGAGAAAAAGCAAGAATTAAATGACGATTCTGAAAAAAATCTCGTTTAAGCCCCTCCCCGAAGCTCTCGTACCTATGAAAATCCTACATCTCCCCCATATCCAGCATCCTCAACGCCACCTTATAACCAACTAAATGCTTTTGCAAAGAAGAAATTTTATGTTCCAGCTCTTCTTTCTTTAATTTATTCTTATTCCGCTTAATTTCTGCAACTACTGCGGTTTTATTTAAATCGTTTATCGCGATTAAATCTATTTCATTTTCTCCTTTGCCATCCCAATAACTGCCGATTTTAGAAAAATTCTCCTCTTCGGCAAATTTTTCACTAAAATATTTTTCCAGTAGCAAACCGCTGTATTGCTCATAATTCTTTGAAATTTGCATTCTCAGCATTTTATGCTTTCCCATCTCTATCAATGCCTGGTTAGGATAAATAAACCTAAACCAAAATCTTAAAAAATTATCCTGAATGCGAAATTTGGCACCCCGGCTTTCCGGTTTTGAAAACATCGGTTTGTTTTTTTCTATTATGGAATATTCCTTTTCCAGATTCACCAAATAAGCACCTGTGTTTTTGCCTATAATGGAATCAATTTCGCTTTGAGAATTTTTTCCAGCCGCAATTAACTGCAAAATGGAAAAATAAACGCCATAATCCTTGCCAAATTCAGATACCAGCAAATCTTTTCCATCGTTTAAAAAAGGAGATTCTGGGCGAACTATAAAATCCAGCATTTTATCTTTTGTTGTGGCTTTGGCATCCATTAACAGAGACATATATTGCGGAACGCCGCCTGTTATGGAATAAAAGAACAACAGGTCTTCTTTTGTGTATTTGGGATTATATTTTTTTAGCACTTGTTTTTGAACCGAGATAGCAAAAGGCTTAATGATTATTTTTGCGGTGAGTCTTCCGAATAGGGGTTCCTTTTTGTTTTCAAAAATATTTGTCATTAAAGAATAAATTGAACCACAAGCTATAAAATTCAGTTTTATGTCGTTTTTATATTTATCCCACAATTCCTGTATTTGGCTGAAAATAGCCTTGTTTATATTTTCAAACTCCTGAAATTCATCTATTACCAAGGTATAGTTTGTTGTTTTTGCAAACAGCAAAAATTGCTCGAATAAATTCCTGAAATTCGTTATTTCACCAAATATGTTTATGCCTATTGCAGCAGCTTGTTGCTGAAATTGCCTGCATAAAACAGATTCGCTGTTTCTCGATACAAATAGGTACAGAAATTTCTGTTTCTCTGTATATTTTAACAACAACATAGTCTTGCCAATACGCCGTCTACCCACAAGCATCGTAAAACACGCAGCTCTCTTTGACTGCTTGGCGATTCTGCTCAAAATGCCTAATTCTGTTTTTCTGTCAAAAAACAACATAATTTAACCGTCATTAACTTAACCACTATTAAATTAGAAAAATTTATCCAGCCTCAACCCATAGGAGCAAGGTCTGCCCATATTGAAAATAAATGCGAAATCTGGAAAATCCTGTGAATCGGGGAAATCGGGGTTCAGATTTTTTTATTTTTCTACATTCTTCCTGTGCATATATCCATATTTGCCTTTCTTTTTTGCCTTGGCTTTGCTCTTGCGCTGGGTTATGTTTTTGCTTGGATATACAATTATGGCAAATTGCACAAAGAGCCAGAAGGCGAGCCGCAAAAAATAACAGATACCCTTAGCGCTCCGATTCCGCTTATTACAGAAGAACATAACAACTCTGCATTAAAAAGGCTGGAACAAGAAAAAACTTTGTCCGAAACGGATTTTGCAAATAGAGATGCTTTTGTAAAAAAATTGCTTATGCTTTTTCGCAGTCGCTTGGAAAAAGAAAACGACAAAATACTCTCAATATGCTACTGGGTGTTTAACGGCGAGGGTTTTGCCCTGAGGCTTTCCAACAGCACCAGACGTCTCCGTGAAAATTTATTTGTTCCCAAAGACAATAAATATTTTTCTAGAAGAGATTTTATTTGGAACGGAATAGACGAGGCACCCATAGATGTTTTTCACTCCGAAGAGCAAATAACACGTTCAATAGCTGGCTCCGCAGTTTCTGGCGAAGGCAAATTCCACGGCTACATAACCATAGATAGTGCAAACGAAAATGCTTTTGATAATGAAATTTGCATAGAACTCCGCGAACTTGCCAATGTGGCAGAAGAAATACTCAGAAATTTGGATATGAATTACAAACTGAACAGAGAAAATAATCTGTTTTATGGGATGCTAAAGGATATTTCAAATTTATTTTCTTCCGTTTCAAAAGGAAATTTAATTGCCAACCTATCTAAAATTTTGAGAGATAATTTTAAATCCAACAGAATGATGATAATTATCCCCGCCGAAAGGGAAAAGGATAAATGGCTGATATCAGAAGCCGTGGGCGAGCAGAGCGAAAAATTCAAAAAAGTTGTTTTTAGCGTTCACGAAAAATGCCTGCTCCACGAACTTTTGTGCGGCAAAGTTTCCAAAGTAAATGAAGTAAATATTTCAACAGACCCGTATCAACGCAGACTCTACGAAAACGAACCGGAAAATTTGGAACTGCGCTCGCTTTTTGCCCTTATGCCGCCTGCGCAAAATAATTCTCAGCCGATTGCCATTGTTATTGAAAGCACAAACAACAGAGCTGTTTCCAGAATGGACGAGACTTTGCTAACTTGCATCACGGCTTGCGCAGCTCTTAAACTCGCCGATATACAATCGCGAGACGCTTCGCTACAAAAAAGAAATGAAAGCTTTGCCGGAATAGATTCAAACGGTTTGGGTGAGCTTTTGAGTTTTTACCACGCAGAATTCAGCGATCTAAGATACAGCGAAGATAGCCTTGGAATTTTATTTTTGAAATGCGTAAATACAAAAAGGGAAAACAAGGTAAATGATTTTGACAAGTTCCTATCTGCGCTCAGAGAATTGAAAAAAGCTTGGAATGGCAAACATTTGGCAATGCTTGGGAACGGCGAATTTGTGTTTTCCATAAGGAGCAATTTGAAAGAAGATATTTTTGAAATGGCAGCAGCTCAAATAATAACAAATGCAGAAAATATGCTTGCAGAACATTCTCTATCTGTGAAAAGCCATTCTATTTGGCTAAACAGATACAAAATGGCAGAAATGGAACAGGAACACAAGAAAAGCTACAATATTTTATTTACATATTCCGTCATGAACAAATTCCTAGAAATGAATGGGACAAATTAGGTGTTTGGCATAATAGATTGGATTGTGCTTGCGGCTTATTGGGGCTTTTCCATTTTCATAGGGCTTTATGCGGCTAGGGGCAACCGCTCTTTTAAAGATTATATGCTGGGCGGCGGATCAATGCCTTGGATTCCGGTTGGCATAAGTTTAATTGCAACTTCTGTTAGCGCAACAACTTTGCTCGGAGTTCCGGCAGATGTTTTTGATGTGGATATGAGCTTGATTATGACCAATGTGGGGAGTTTTTTGAGCATTTTGGTTGTTGGTTTTTTGTTCATTCCGCGTTTTAGAAAATATGGAATTCAAAGTGCTTATGAACTTTTGGAAAAAACTTTTTCGCGCTCGGTTCGCAGGGTTGCCGCTGTGTTTTACGCTATGCACTTGGTTTTGAGAACGGGCATTTTGCTGTTTGCTCCTTCAATTGTGCTTGCTTCAATTTTGCAAATTCCAGTTTGGGCGGCAATTTTAATATCTTCGTTCGCTGCCATTCTTTACACTTGGTATGGTGGGTTCAAGGCTGTTGTTTGGACAGATGTTATGCAATTTTTGGTGTTTTTTGGCGGTGGTGTTTTTGCGCTTTTCGCTTTGGCAAAAGGAATAGGCGGCTTTGGAGAATTAGCAACCCTTGCTGCGGAGAGCAAAAAGAGCAACTGGTTCAACGGCTCGCTAGACCCCTCAAATGCCAGAACATTGCTTTCTGCGGGCATTGTGTATGCGGTTTTGGAAATTGCGATTAGAGGCTGCGACCAGCAATTTGTGCAAAGATATTTGAGTTGCAAAGATGTTAAGGCGGCAAATAGGTCTAGTATTTTATCTATGGTTTTGGGGCTTGTTGTTTCGCTTTTGTTTTATTGGCTTGGAGCCGCGCTCTTTGTTTATTACAAGGTTAAAAATGTTGCACCCTTGCCGGATAATTTGGGCGTAAACGATGTGTTTCCCTATTTTATTGTGAACGGTTTGCCAACAGGTTTAACGGGTCTTTTGGTTGCCGCAATTTACGCTGCGGCAATGAGCAGCATTTCCAGCGCGATTCACGCACTCGGAAACACAACGGAAAAGGATATTCTGTGCAAAGCCTCTGGGCAAGAATCCATTGCGAGGACAAAGATATGTATTGTGCTTTGGGGCATCAGCGGAACCCTTGCCGCTTTTATCGCTGCTTCGCAGGCAGGCTCGCTTTTGAAAAACGCCTTATTTTTCACAGGTCTTTTCACAGGTCCCTTGTTAGCATTATTTTTGCTATCTTTTTTCGCTCCGCGTTTGCGTTCCTCTTCTGTTTTAACAGGAGTTATCTGCGGAATGTTAAGTTTGCTTTTATTCAACAATATTCCATTTATCCCAGATTATGTGCCGCCGTTCACAAAAATTATAGTATTCTCCTGGCCCTGGAACCCGCTTATTTCTTGCACGGTTTCTGTGGGGGTTGCGGTTTTTGTGGATTTTTTCCGCTTTAAGCGGTAAGTAGATAATTTTTTAGGTTTGGAAAAATGGCAAATCGCTATATAAACAGGAAAATAGACGATGAATTGCCAAAAGTTAAGATTGTTCCGCTTTATGCCATAGGGGGGTTGGGGATTTTGCCTGCAAAAACATAAGAACGCCAATCTATAAATGCTTTACCAAGTGTCTGTTAAGACTTATTTGCCCGATTGCTGGATATATACGCTTTGGGGTAATTTGAAAGTTATTTAATTTCTTCTTTAATAATACTTGCTACTTTTTTAGCAAAATCTAGGTAGCTTTGAGTATCTTCTTTTGTTGGCATAAATCTCAACGCCTGTACTTTTGATTTCTTTAATAAAATCGCTTTCTTTTTTATCTAAATATTCAAATTCGCCGTGCGAATAAACAATAATATCCATTGCAAATTATCCAAACGCAGGGAATAAGGAATGTTTATGCTATATGCGGAATCGTCTGGCAAGCATTTGTAAACAGAATAGTTTCCAGCTCCAAATTTTTGCTCGCCAATTTCGACTGCCTCTCCTAGCGAATCAAAAGCATCTATTATTTTCCTGCCAGAGAGCAACAATTCTTTGCCAAAGAAACGCTTGCAAAGCTCCTTTTGGTGCTTTATGAAATAGTTCAAGGCTATTTTCTGTTTTGAAAGTTTTCTTTCCATAGTAGTTAATATAGAAAAACATCTCGCCAAAACTTGAGAACACGGTTTTGGCGAGGCTCGCACTACTACGGTGCAAATTTAGTCCAGCACGCAACGAACACTGAACAAGTTAGTCTTGTTGAGATTGCCCCTACGGACATCATCTCTGTTGGAGGACGATATTGTCCGGACGTAGACGTTGTTGGTATTGATCATCTCCGAGCTACTCCACCAAATGGTGCTGATGCCGATATCGCCGAAATCGCCCTTGTGATTGCCGAGACCGCCCGGCAGAGCCGCAAAGCCAAAATCATTCGTAGCCTTCAACTTGGCTCCAGCATTAGCACAAAATTTTTCATTGCCAAGGCAGCTCGGATTGACAAATTTCATCAAAACATTCCAATCGCCATCGCTCGGCAAATGCCAACCGCCTGGGCAAGCCGATTTAGCCGTGTTCCAATCATACAATCTTCCGTACTTGTCACAGTTGGTTGGTTGGTTGTCGTAACACTTTGAACCACTTGCATTGTAATTCAAATTTTCCGCCATCCAAGTTTGTTCGCCTATTTTGACAGTTTTGTAGGTTTTCTTATCCCTTGAATCGGTAAAAGAACCTTTCTGTTGAGCGAAAGCGGCAATGCAAAGCAAAAGCACAACTGTTATTATCTTTTTCATTTTTCTATCTCCTTTTCCCGTTTTTGTTTACCCCGCCAAAACTTGGGAACACGGTTTTGGCAAGGTTTTGTACCATTGGTGGTGCAAATTTTTTCTCACTATTCCTCTAATATCCATTACCTTCTCCTCATTCTCATCCTCTCCGCTTCCTCCGCTTCCTCCTCCTCCTTAGTCTTTGTTATTCTAAAATTCATTTTCGTTCCAATTTTGATGGATATATATCCTCCTTTTGACGGCACTATGTTATATAGTCCTTCAATAAAAATTCCCATGAACTCGTCATTTCTAAAAGAGCCTAAACATATTCCCCCACCTACCGGAAATACTGCCGTTGAAACTCCCACTTCCCTATTGTTATTTGTTTTTTCGTACCTTGAACCTGACGAGTACCAGCCAACACCTCCCGATAGGTATAGGAAATCCACTGGGTACAATCTTGCAAATGCATTTACATGAAAACTCGCGAAAGACGTACTGTCTAATTTGACATTTGGGTTATCTTTTTTGACTGCATCTTCGTCAATGCCGACCGAGCCGATGCCAAAATTAAACCCAAAGCGGAAAAATTTGAGATTTCGCTTATAGAATTCAAAATCCATCGCCGGCCATAGACCTTGAGTTGAGTTAAGGTAGGGACTAATATTTTTCATATCAAAAACCACGCCAGCAGCAAGCATTCCGCCAAATCCAAACATCCAAGCAGTCCGTATAGTTTCCTCATCCCATTTCTCTTTCTCCTCTTGATTTTCCAAATAATTCCATCCACGCTTGTCAATGTATATCCCTGCCTTCTTGCCATTTTTGCTATAAAAACTCTGAAATGAATCCTCTGATCCTTCGGCAAAGCCACCACTTTCATAGGGATATCTCCAAGAACGTCGAAATGAATTCGCCGCCATATCCACATTTGCCCCTATGGTAATTCTGGATAAATCGAAGCTATACTGACTCTTATTGCTATGTTCGGAAAACGCCTTTTCGCCTATGTAACTAACGCTGTTGGGGATTACTACTTCAATCAATGCGTTATCAAACGCCTCTTTGCCTATGGAAGTAACTGGATCGCCCCAAATGGTGTTGGGAATAACCAATTTTTTCATTTTTCCAGCATGCCTATTCGCAAATCCTTGTACCTCACCCCTTGAAAACCTGAAAAAGTCATACCAATTAGCCTCGCTTTTAGTGATAGCCTTTATTTGCAGAACTCCGTCTATAGCCGCAGTCTCCGCATCCACATCATTAACGCTCGCAACCCTTATTGTCATGTTGTCGGTTATATCATTGGCATTCACATTCTGGAAATTCAATGTTTTCCTATCCGCTCTGGACATCTCAACCCTAGGTCTTCCGCTCCAGTTCAGCCCCCAAGAGCCGCCCGCCTGCAGAGCCTGGCTGCCTATCACCTTGTTCTGGTTATTGACCAATTCAAAAACCACGGAGAAATTATTGCTCCTCCTCTCAAAAGCGTTCAGATCTGTAACGCCCCTCTGTGGCCACCTATCCAGCCCCCAGTCTTCTTTTCTCTTCGTTGCGTTCAAGCCATCATACACCGCTTGCAAAGCACGCTCTATGGAAACTGTCCAAATCTCGCTGCCATACAGATAAGTCTCTATGCTGAGTTCAACTGTTTCGTTCTGGTAGTTGATTTTCCCCTGATTGATATCCTTTGAGTAAAACAATGTGTAAGGCATGGATTCCATTTTGTGGAAGTTGTCAAAAAACTGCTCGGTTTCAGTAAGCCTATCCACCCATTGCTTTCGCCATTGTATGTCGTTGCGTACATTATTGCCCATGCTCCCGCTTGCAATATTAGCGTTTAATGTTGAGGAACGGCTCACCGCTTCTTTCAATGAGGGGTCAAAGGTTGCTGCTTGGAAATAATAGCTGAGTGCCTCCACCTCGTTTCCCCGCCTCTGTGCCGTGATACCTTTTGCGAAAGCGGTCTGACCGCTTATCTGGCTCGCAGTCGCCGCTCCGGCAAGTTCTCCCTGCGCTTTTGCCGTGAGCGTCACGCCCATTTTTTTCAGCAACTCAAGCGAAGCCTTGCGTATGCCTGTCCTATTGTCCAAGTCCCAGTAGGAGAACGTTCCCGAATATGATGCTGCCGTCATTTTGTCGGCGGTTTTTATAATATTCACTTGGAGATGATAACTCGTTCCTGCTTTGGCTATGCTTCCAGTCATAAAATATGTCGTTGTCGCGAGCTGCCCCAAATCCTGCATAGCCGCTTCCGTGCTGTCGCCACCGAAAACGCCTGAGCCAAGTTTGGCGTATATTTCCCCAAGATGCTCCCAGTCCAGCACGGAAATGGCGGAATAGCTTGAGAAATTGCTTACGAGCTCGGCTTGCACCACCGTTGGCAGATGACCTTGGTTTTCCGCGAGGCCGCTCGCTTTAGGGGCATCAATGGTGATGCTCGTTCCTTTGCCTCCGTCTCCTGTCCAGTTCTCGGAGGCGTGTGATATTGCCAAAACGCCTGTCAGGGCGATTGCTTGTAGTATTGAAAGTGATTTCATGCTGTTCCTCATTGGTTGATGGTTTGGTTGATTTTTTCTGCCAAAGAACTTGTCAATTTCTTGAATGTTTCTGACGTGGCTTTGTCCCTGTTGTTGTTTGGACTGCCGCCTTTGGCTTCCGGTATTTTAACACTTATTGGCTTGTTGAATTTTAGGCTATTGACTGCGACAGTGGCGTTTGCATAGCAAAAAACCAAGCCGTTGCCTGCTTCGTTGCAATCACCAAGTTTGTTTTTTATCGTGACCGAATAATCAGCGTCTTCTTTTGTTTCCGCTATGGAGCAGTTGCAACCCTTCTCTTGCATTTCGGCACCTAATGCCTCCAAGCCGCTGTCACCGGAAATGTCAAGGTACACAGATGTTCCGTTTTGGAGCTGCATTTTCATATCGCCTGCCCTCTGCCAAAAATCCTGCTCGCGCTTGGTGTATGAATTGTCGCTCTCCACAGTCTGCAAAAGGGAACCCCAGTAGCCAACGCTTTTCAGGGAATCCTCTATTGCCTGTATTTTGTCCAATGCCGATTTCTTTCGGCCTTGCTCTGCCTGCTGCTCCGCCAAGGCAAATTCTTTCTCGGCAAAGGAAAACAGGGAGTTTATGCCAGATCTGTAAAAATTTGCCAAATCTTTTTTCTTGACAGCGGCAAAGCCGTATATATATCCGCTTTTCTTGTCAAAATAAGAACGGGTTTCCACTTTTGCCAATACCGCATTGCTTGCCGTTCTGATGTTCTGGTCGTAGTTCGTGTTTATGGTCTCGCCTTTCTGCGTTTGCCTGCTGGAAATCTGGACTGCCGAAGAGCCTTGGACTGTGACCACTATGCTCTCCGACAGTTTGCTCTGCGCATTTTTTTCCACCGCCTGATATGCCTTTGAATCGGGCTGACCTTTCATTATCCTATCCGTTGCGAAACCCGTGTACCATTCGGATTTGGGATAATGGCTAAGCCGCCAAGACTCATCCACCCACTCAGGAACCAAGCCCTGAGCGAAAAGGGAAGCGGCGAAAAGCAGAATCAGGATAGGCATTCTACTTTCTCTTGTTAAGTTCTTCGTCTATCATGTCCATGAACACCTTTGAAGCGGCTGCATCGGATAGAATCTGGGCGTTGGAAGCTTTGTTGTTTGCCGCATTTTTTATATCGTCTTTTTTGATCACAACCAATGCGTAGATTTTGTATTTGTTCTCGGCTTGGTTGTGCTGTGTTTTCGTTTCATAGATGTCTATGTTGCTGAATTCGCCGGAGACTTCCTGAGCGAGTCTTGAAAAGGTTGTTTCGTTCCCTTGTTCACCCAAAGTATTGCTCGTGACTCGTTTCAGAGCGGATTCTATGGAGACCTGGATTTTGGTCGCCAATTCGTTGCGTGCATTTGCCGTGGCTATGTCCCTTGCTATCTGGGAGTTTGTGCTTGTGTTTTCCCCTACCCCGCATAGGTAGTCTTTAAGCTCCGTGCGGCACATCTTCGTGTAATCGTCCGCTGGGTTGCTCACATCGGTAAAACCTGTGGGCGCAACGGGAGGTTTTGAGCCTCCGCAAGAAATGGTGAATGCCAAGGCTAATGCGAATATAGCCGCCGATAGAAAACGGTTGGTTTTCATAGTGAACCTCTTTGTTGAAGGGAAA
>JAITFP010000019.1 GCA_031281275.1 Candidatus Fibrimonadaceae bacterium | reverse complement strand
TGCTTGGTAGTGGCTTTGTAGTTCCAAGTGAAACAGCTTTTTAAACCTTTGCCGCTTTGTGGGTTTGCTTGTTTGGAGTTTTAATCTACATCAAAAACGAAACAGCGTGACCGCTTCTTAATGCTTTGAGGGTTTGCCTATTTTGTGTGCAATAGATTTCCTTTTGTGCTTTTGCTTGGTGGTGTGTTTGCAGTTCCAAGCGTGACCGCTTCTTTATCCTTTGAGCCTTTGCCCTGTTTGGAGTGCAATAGATTTTTCTTTGTGGGTTTGCTTGGTGTGTGCCTTTGTAGTTCCAAGCGAAACGGCTTTTAAACCTTTGCCGCTTGGTGTGTGTGATGGTTTTGCAAGTGCAATAGATTTCCTTTGTGCCTTTGCTTGGTGGTGGCTTTGTAGTTCTAAGTGAAACAGCTTTTAAACCTTTGCCGCTTGGTGTGTGTGATGGTTTTGCAAGTGCAATAGATTTCCTTTGTGGGTTTGCTTGGTGTGTGGCTTTGCAGTTCCAAGCGAAACAGCTTTTAAACCTTTGCCGCTTTGTGGGTTTGCTTGTTTGGAATTTTAATCTACATCTAAAACAGCGTGACCGCTTTTTTATCTTTGAGCCTTTGCCTGTTTGGAGTGTAATAGATTTCCCTTTGAGGGTTTGCTTGTTTGGAGCTTTAATCTACATCAAAAATAAAACAGAGTGACCGCTTCTTTATCTTTGCCGTTTTGCTTGGAGCTTTGCAAGTGCGATAGATTTTACTTTGTGGGTTTGCTTTGTGTGTGGCTTTGTCCTGTTTGGTGTGTAATAAATTTCCCTTTGTAGTTCCAAGCGAAACGGCTTTTTAAACCTTTGCCGTTTTACTTGGTGCTTTGCAAATGCAATAGATTTCCTTTGTGGGTTTGTGTGGTTTGCCAGTTCCAACGAAACAGCGTGACCGCTTCTTTATCTTTGTGCCTTTGCCTGTTTGGTGTGCAATAGATTTTACTTTGTGGGTTTGCTTTGTGTGGTGGCTTTGGAGTTCTAAGCGAAACAGCTTTTTAAACCTTTGCCGCTTGGTGGCTTTGCTTGTTTGGAGCTTTAATCTACATCAAAAATAAAACAGCGTGACCGCTTCTTTATCTTTGCCGTTTTGCCCTGTTTGCAAATGCAATAGATTTTACTTTGTGCCTTTGCTTGGTGTGTACCTTTGCCAGTTCCAAGCGAAACACTTTTTAAACCTTTGCCGCTTTGCTTGGAGTTTTGCAAGTGCAATAGATTTCCTTTGTGCTTTTGCTTGGTGGTGGCTTTATAGTTCCAAGTGAAACAGCTTTTTAAACCTTTACCGTTTTGTGGGTTTGCTTGTTTGGAGCTTTAATCTACATCAAAAACGAAACAGCGTGACCGCTTTTTATCCTTTGAGCCTTTGCCCTGTTTGGTTTGCAATAAATTTCCTTTTGTGCCTTTACTTGTTTGGAGTTTTAATCTACATCAAAAACAGAGTGACCGCTTCTTTACTCTTTGAGGCTTTGCCCTGTTTGGTGTGCAATAAATTTCCCTTTGTAGTTCCAAGCGAAACGGCTTTTTAAACCTTTGCCGTTTTACTTGGAGCTTTGCAAATGCAATAGATTTCCTTTGTGGGTTTGTGTGGTTTGCCAGTTCCAACGAAACAGCGTGACCGCTTTTTTATCTTTGTGCCTTTGCCTGTTTGGTGTGTGGGTTTGCAGTTCTAAGCGAAACAGCATTTAAACCTTTGCCGCTTTGTGGGTTTGCTTGTTTGGAGCTTTAATCTACATCAAAAATAAAACAGCGTGACCGCTTCTTTATCTTTGAGCCTTTGCCCTGTTTGGTGTGCAATAGATTTCCTTTGTAGGTTTGCTTGGTGTGTGGTGGCTTTATAGTTCTAAGCGAAACAGCTTTTAAACCTTTGCCGCTTTACCTTGTTTGGAGTGCAATAGATTTCCCTTTGTGTGTTTGCTTGGTGTGTGCCTTTGCCAGTTCCAAGCGTGACCGCTTCTTTATCATTTATTTGCCGCTTTGCCCTGTTTGCAAGTGCAATAGATTTTACTTTGTGGGTTTGCTTTGTGTGGTGGCTTTGGAGTTCTAAGCGAAACAGCTTTTAAACCTTTGCCGCTTGGTGGGTTTGCTTGTTTGGAGCTTTAATCTACATCAAAAATAAAACAGCGTGACCGCTTCTTTTTGCCCTTTGGGGTGGTTTGAGTGTTTGAGCCGCAAAAGTGGCTTATTTTTAAGATTTTAGGGGTGTTTGAGCCGTTTTTTGCCCTTTTGTTGGGGTTTGGAGTGTTTGAGGTCTTTAAAGATTTTTTCGCTTTGGAGCGTTAAAAAGGGTTTATAGTCTATGTGTATTTTATGCGTATATAATGAATAAACCCCTATTTTTCCACATATAAAGAAAAGATACTAAAATATTTTTACTAATGCAAGTCTTTACCGCCAATTTGAGGGCTTCGCGAAGTTCCATAGACTTTAAATTCTCTTTTATCTCAGATATGAACTCCTCGTAGCCGCTCAGAACAGGGCTTCTGCCTGCCATCTCCGCATTACGACCCTTATTTATATTGTACACTCTTACCACAAGCTCCAAATATAAATCTGGGGTTTTAAAGTTATAGGAATCGGATAATTTAAGTTCCTTGTAATCTGGAAATTTTTTATCTCCGTTATATAGAACTATGAATTCGGGAGCAGGTATAATGATCCTTTTCTGCTTGTAAAGACTTTTTCTGTCAACTATCATATCGTATTCCGCCGACAAATAATGAAGCATCCTCAGCGGCATATTGTTATTAATTGATGACTGGTGCTCAATGAGCACTATGAGCCTACCTTCCAGCACAAACGCTATATCGTTGATTTGATTCATATAAAGCACATCCGAGAGAGTGACTATCTCTATTTTTGTGCTTTCAGGGTAGCTTTTTCCGCTAATTGCACTATATAGCTCCAAAAGATTGCTTTTTTCGCTAAAAAGCCTTGTGAAAACGCTATCTTTGTGATTGCGATTTGTTTTAGCCTCGGTCATATTGAACCTCCATTTTTTTCTTGTTACTTGTTAGACGTAAAAAAACGGAAAAAAAATCCTAAAATCGTCATTTTGCAAACAAGTGTTGACAAAAATGTGCATTTTTTTGGATTTTAGCCAATAATTGTGGCTCCTTCGCTAATTACTAAATTATATAATGAAGTTTATTTATACTGGGGAAGTTTATGCGCATTAAATTGATTTTTTGCGTGGCATTCGTTGCCGTGTTGTTGTCTTGCGGTTCAGACGGCAATAATCCCTTGTCACAGAGTGATTCCAGTTCCTCTAACCTTGTTCCAAGTTCGTCAAGCGTACACCAAAGCAGCAGTGATGCCGCAAAGGAATACGGCTATTGCCTTTATCCAGAATATAGTTTGTGCTTGGTAGGTTCCCACTATGATTGCCCAAGTGGCGGGATATTGAGCGAATACTGCCCTTTTTCAAGTTCCAGTGATATGCCGAGTAGTTCCAGCGATGATGCCACCATCAATTCTAGCGAAAGCAAGCAGAGCAGTAGCAGCAACAGCAGCGATAGTAGCAATAGTAGTGGCAATAGCAGCAGCAGTGCCACACAGGAATTTGGATATTGCGTTTTTGAAGCGGAAAAAATTTGTCTGCAAACCACTGAATCCGCTTGCCCTCCGACTGCCGTGTTGAGTAATGCCTGCCCTTATAGTTCCAGTTCCTCTAATGCACCACCTAGTTCATCAAGCATACAGCCAAGTTCGTCAAGCTCAAAACCGGATAGTTCTTCTAGCCTTGTTTCAAGCTCGTCAAGTTCAAAACCAAATAGTTCTTCTAGCCTTGTTTCAAGCTCATCAAGCTCAAAACCTAGCAGTTCTTCTAGCCTTGTTTCAAGTTCATCAAGCATACCGCCTAGCAGTTCCTCTATTGTGCCCAGCAGCAGTTCTGTTGGGAGTGTAGCGAGTGGTGGCAAGGGCAACGACATTGCGAATTATAGAACTGTTCCAATTGGCGAGCAAGTTTGGATGGCAGAAAATTTAAATTATGCGGTTCAAGGTAGCAAATGTGGCAATGGTAGCGCTCTAAGCGATGAAGATACCCCAACTTGCGATACCTACGGCAGGCTGTATAGCTGGGTAACAGCAATGTCATTGCCTTCTAATTGCAGTGTTCTTGATTGCGAATCGCAGTTATCCACGAAGCATAGAGGAATATGCCCAGAAGGTTGGCATATTCCTAGTGATGCGGATTGGGACAAGTTGTTGCGTTTTGTTGATGGCAAAACTGGCACGTCAAGCCTTTACCTTAGCCCTAACGGGGGTTATGATTTAAAGGCTACTAGCGGTTGGAATTGCGGCTATACTGCTATAGACAAATATGGTTTTTCTGCCTTGCCTGGCGGTTACTCCTATGGTAACGGTTTCAACGAAGTCGGAATCTATGGTCGCTGGTGGAGTGCCAGCCAGCCCAGAAACACCAGCAACGCTAACCATAGATATATGAGCTGTGGCAACGATAGGGTATATTACGAAGAAAGTCAGAAGAACTACCTTTTCAGCGTTCGTTGCGTGAAAGACTAATACCCTTCCACGCTAACACCCGTATAATACGCTTTCAAAATATCGTCAAATTTCTGGCCAGCTCTTGCTCTTGCAATAACTCCAAACTGGCACATACCAATGCCGTGCCCAAAACCGGAACCGCTGATTATATAATCGTTGCCGTTTTGAGAAATACTAAACAATGCGCTTGGCAAAATTTTTCCAGCTCTTTGAAAAAGCCATCTCGCTTTGTCTCCAAAAACTTCAAAGGAACCTTTGTCCGTGAAAACAACAAGCCTTTTCACCCTGCCGCTTGGGAATTTTTCGGTTATTAAAATCCTCTCTATTTTGCTGAAAGGAAAAATTTTGTCTGCTTTTGCATTTGTTGCATTTTTTTGAAAGAGTTTTATGAGTTCTGTTTTGCTGAATTTTTCTTCCCACCTTTTGTATCTTGAAAGCTCGCAAAACACACCGCCTTCTGTGGAATCCAAAACAGCTGCCAAATATGGCTTGCTCTCTTTTTCCCACACTTCGGAAGATTCGGTTTTGCCGCCGCAGGTTGAATGGTAATACGCCTCTATCAAATTGCCGTTGTATTTAATAACCACATTGCTCGTTGCCAAAATAGCTTCGTTCACAAGGGAGTCTTCATCATTTTTGGCGTTGTAAACTTGGTCGCGGGTATCTGCGTAAACATCAAAGCCCTGGGTTTTTCTGGAACCTAAATGTATGTAGGCATAAGTTCTTGCGGCAACAGCTTGAGCCTTTAGAGCTTCAAAGCCTTCTGCGTTCAGCTTGCCTATTTCGTGCGGAACAACGCCCTTCAAATAATCTTCGGTGTCTAGGTGATTTATTATGGTTACACCTGTGTCTGCGGAAAGTACAATCCAAGTACCTCTGTATGTTTTTCCGGCATAAGTGCAATTTCCTTTTGTTTCAATTTCTGTTCTGCTGTTTTTTCCGGCTTTGAATTCCCATTTTTTTTCAGGACATTCTATCACTGCAAACCTCTTTTCAAAACCAACTCCAACATCTATTGTTTTTTCTATTATTTGCTTTTTTGCTGTATCTGGTTCCACGGGTTCTGGCGTTGGTGGTGGTGGCTCCTCTTTTTTTTGTTCGGGTACGGTGCTTGGAGTTTCTTCTACAGGTCCAAGTGGGCGTAGCGGCGCGCAGGCAAAAAGCACAAGAACAAGGGGCAAAAAGAACTTTAAAAACATCAGAACCTAAATGTAGAATTTTCTATCTTCCCAAAATGGTTAAGTATTACAAATTGCAGGCAGGAAGAATTGTTGTTGCTGAAAAGCACGAGGCACAAGTCACAATGCTAGTTAGCCCAGACCAAGAGGAAATAAATTCCCTTGTAAAAGTTATTGGGATAGATGAGCACACAATTTCTTCTGCTTTTGACGTAGAAGAACTTGCCCGCTTGGAGTACGAAGACGATTATACCGCCATTATTTTTAAGAAACCCAAAAGCTATAATGCAGAAGACCAATTTATGTTTCGTATAAGTTCTTTTGGTATTTTTTTGCATGCAGATAAAATAATAATTTTAAGTGATGCCGTATTGCCTCTGGTGGATGAAAAACGTTTTTTCCGCATAACATCGCTGAATATGCTTGTGCTCAAATTGCTGAACTATTCCTCTTACCATTTCAGCGAACACCTTCGCATAATAAGCCGAGTGAACGATGAGCTAGAAGCAAAACTGGTTAGCTCTGTGGATAATAAATATTTGCTTTATATGTTTGGTTTGTGCAAATCCATGGTTTATTATTTGGATGCAATAAGTTCCAACCAAACCGTGCTGCGCAAATTGCAAAATAGCCGCAACTTGGTTTTTACCGAACCGGAAAAAGATTTGCTAGACGATATTTACATTGAAACTTCGCAGTGCTTGCAACAAACGGAAAATCTCTCCAATATTCTTTCCAGCATGATGGATGCGCGAGCCAGCATTGTTAGCAATAATTTGAATACTATGATGAAAACGCTCACCGTATTGACCATAGGGATAATGGTGCCAACATTTGTGGTTAGCTCATTTTCCATGAACTTGAAATACCCCCTTTATATGGAATCTGACTGGGCATTTTGGGTTGTTATGACTTTAGTGATACTTGTCACGCTTGGTTTTTTATTTATCCACAAAAGGAATAAATGGTAAAAAAGACTCCGGTCTGTGGAAGTCTGGCTTATGCGAGTTTATTGGGAAGGCAGTGAGCCAGTGAGGCTCTTGTGCAAGGTCTGCGCATTTGTATAAATTGCCTTCTACTTCAACAATTCGCAAATCTTTGATATTCCCTAGCAAGATACTTGGAATTTCCACGGAAAGCATCCATCTGTAAAACTTACCGTCTTCTATAATGCCGCTGGGTTTTCTTATTACTTTCGCATATTCGCTTTTTGAAATCTCTGTTCTGTTTTCCCTGCCTTTGCCTCTTGCCGCATAGCATACGCCTTTTGAGTTGAATTCAAAGTTTAGGTACTCCTCACCCCAAGGTACTTTCAAAAATACCTCCACGCAAGAATCTTCCCAAACTGCCTCGCCGTCTTGCTCCTTTTTTTGGCAAAAACAGCTCGGAACTTCTCTAACTGCAAAATCCACAGTTATGAGATTTTCGGTAATATCAACAGAGGCTCCTGTTGAAACCGAGGCAGTGCAGCCCCATCTATGTTCAAGAGAAATTACGCGCATAACTGGAAAGTAAATATAGTAAAATATAGCGAGATTTTTCTAAATTAGCCGCATGAATGGAAAAATTGCACTCTTGGCAGGGCTTGGGCTTGTTTTGGTATTTACATATTCTTGCTTCCCGGAAGGTTCAGGCATTTCAAAGAACGGCTGCATAAGAACAGAGCTTGGAGTGAAAGCCAACACGCTTGACGATGTGGCGGCAGCTTGCGATGCAACTAGAGGCGAAGTATTGTCTCAAATTTCAAATAACTTTGGTTCTTGCAGCAAAAACAATTTAGACTTTGACAAGCCTATTAGAGATGTGGTGGCAGCTTGCGGAGTAAGCGAAATACCTATTATAAGTGGAGCTAGTTCTTCATCCAAAAAAAGTTCCAGCAGTTCTGGCTCTTGCGATATAGGAAAAACTGTTATAATTGGTACTCAAACTTGGGCTGCAAAAAATTTGAATTGCAATATTACTGGTAGCAAATGCTATGGCGATGACCCTGCCAACTGCGAAAAATACGGCAGGCTTTATAACTATGCAACGGCTATGAGAGCTTGCCCCAAAGGCTGGCATGTCCCAAACAATGCAGAGTGGGACAAATTGTATCGCTCCGTAGATGGCACAAGTGGCACGGAAAGCCCTTATGATAGCGAAACGGCAGGCGAGGATCTAAAATCACAATCTTTTGCGGCTCTGTTAGGCGGCGGCGGCACTTCCGATGGCAATTTCATGGGTGTTAGCGAATATGGTGCTTGGTGGAGTGCGAGCGAATACGATAGCGACAACGCCTATAGCCGCTACATCTACGATGCCTATGAGGGTGCCTACTCGTGGAAAGACGACAAGTCATATTTGCTCAGCATTCGTTGCTTGCGAGACTGATTGCCTGAATCTTGCATTTTTACTATATTTTGCATTCAGGTACCAAAAATATGAGCATTCCAGCACCAGAAATTAGACTCGCTATACTTTTTGCAGCAGCTTTTGCCATAGTGCTGTTTATAGCCGTGATAATAATTATGCATTCGCTAGGCAATATGGAAAATCACCTCAAAAGAATGCAATTCATAATTTCAAAAGAGATAATTTTGCGTTACAATCAGCAGGTTAACTATTATAAACAGCAAAGGCAGAGGTTTATTGCCCAGCAAGAACGCGAAAAACGGCAAGAAGCCCTGCTTGAAATACCTTTGGTCAGAAATTCCGAGCATAATTTAAAGGAGAGGCTATAGATGGCAAATATTCGATTACATAATATATATATATGTATATTCACCCTGTTAAGGCTTGAAAAAGGCTAAAAAAGCAAAAAAAATGACTTTTTTTTAAAAAAATGTGCTATTCGTCAAAAAAAAATGTATTTTTTGAATACCTATTGGAGTATTTTATGGATTGGTTGCAGAATTTGGAAAGTGAAATGGAACTGTTTAAGGCAGAATATGCCAAATTTGGGCGGGGTACCAGAATTGCAGGTACCAGAGCACGCAAACATTTGCAAAACATTAAAAAAGCAGCTCAAGAGTTGCGGAATTTAATACAAGGTTCAAAAAAAGAAGAAGAAAGCACCTAATCGGAGACAATGGTTTAATATGTTGAAACATCTTTCTTTTGCAGTTCTAGCCGCTTCCGTGTTCTTTGGCGCGGCGTTTGCCAAGGTTATTCGGGTTCCGGGAAGTTATAAAACCATATCCGATGCACTTGGAAATGCAGATTCCGGTGACACTATTTTAGTGAAGCGCGGCGTATATAACGAAAACGTAACCCTTGTAATGGGCGTTGTGTTAAAAGGCGAAGATCCGCTAACCACCATAATAGATGGCGGTCGCAGGGGACCAACCGTAATGGGAGTTACCGAATCGGAAATTTCTCATTTCACCATTCGCAATGGTTTGGAAGGTGTTCTGTGCGAAAACACCGGCGGACTTTACGTTCACGACAACTATGTTCTAGACAACCACGCCACAGGCATAGCGGCATTTATTTCTTTGCCTGAAATAGCGAACAACGTTGTTTATGGAAATCGGTGGAGTGGCATTCTTGCTTGGGGTGCTAAGTCTTTGGATTCCAAAATAGAGCAAAACGTGGTGCTTCGCAACGGTTTCTCAGGGCTTGCACTCAAAGGTCCTTCTAACGTTGTGGCGGTCAACAATATCTTTATGGAAAACCATTACTACGGCGTTTTCGCAGATCCAGCATCTGGTCAAACCCGTATGGATTATAATAACATATATAAGAACTACTATCCCTTTAATCGCTTCATAAAAATAAATCGCACCAATAAATCTTTAGACCCGCAATTCAGAAATCCATCTATTTTTAGCCCAGATTTCTTTGTTCAACCAAAATCTCCAATGGTAAAACAAGGATATGCCCGCTTAGATATAGGACTGATAAAAGATATTTCTGTAGTTAGGCCAAAAAGAGTGGAAGGCGAAGATCCTCAGCCAGTGATGCAAGAAAGCGATCCAGAATTTACTATGGAAGAAATAAAATACCAAGATATAGAATCAGAGCCAGAACCAGAAGCACCAGCACCTCCGCCACCGCCACCAAAGAAAGTGTTTGTGGTAGAAGGAGTTAATTTCTTGGTGGGCAAAGCCGATATAACAGAAGATTCTTTTGCCAACCTTATGGTTGTGGTAGAAACAATGCGTGCCTATCCAGAAGTTACATTTAAGGTGGTGGGTCACACAGATGACGTTGGTAAAAGAGATGCGAACCAAAAACTTTCAGAAGCTCGTGCAAAGGCTGTGGTAGATTTTTTAATCACTCGTGGCATAAACGGTTCTCGCCTTGATTTTGAAGGCAAAGGACCCGATCAGCCTGTTGCATCAAACAGTACCGCAGCGGGAAGAGCGAAAAACCGCCGCATAGAATTCCAACGCACGGATAACTAAGGAGAATTTAAAGTGAAACATATATTGCTCTCCATTGCGTTAGTATTTTGCTCTGCAAGCTATTTGCTTGCATCACCGTCTTACTCACCAAACAAATACCAGCAAAACGACTGGTTTGGCGAATATGGCGGAACAACCTCCATGTATGTCAACCCTGCTGGCATAGCAGAAAACGACCAGTTAGAAGTTACTGGCGGTTTTTTCAGCACCATAAGCGGTGCGGCTATGCAGGAGTATGGTGCCGTTGTGTTGCCTTACGACTATAATCATACCTTTGGTTTCACGTTCTTTGAAAACGGAGCTACGGTGGAAAACAATAGCAAAGGTGATTACACAGAAAATGCTTATATGTTGGGTTATGCTTGGCGCGCTATGCATTGTTTGGCGCTTGGCATTGACTTATCGATTTTGCAGGTAAATCAGTTTGGCTACAACAGTCAAATAACACTAGGCTCAGACATTGGTCTAAGCTGGAACCCAATAAGCGATTCCAAATTGGGTCATTTGCAAATAGGTCTTGCTGTTCAAAATATATTGCGACCAGTTATCGCCAATACAAACGCAGACAATCCAGAAGGTGATTATGGGTTTGTTGGACCGATTGTTGGGAAAGGTGATGAAACTTTGGAGGGTTATGCAATTCCGTCTAACCTCAACTTGTCTTTATTTTATCGCGGGTTAAACCGCATTTTAGAAATAAAGGGCGAAGTTAGCATTATAGACATTTTCCACGAAGATAATGAAGGCGGTCAGGGCAATATAGTGGAATTCGGTGTTAGCGCAACCTATTATATGACGCATAATCTTGGAGTTAAGGCTCGCTTAACAAAAGAAGGTTATCCCGTGATTGGCGCAACTATAAACGTAAAAGACGTGAATCTCTTCCGCTATCTCGCATTAGACCTTGAAATGTCTCACGATGATTTAATTGAGAAAAAGAACCGTGGATTTTTGTGGAATGTTCGCGCTAGTGCCCGTTTTGGCAACACCCGCGAAGAGAGCATTGGCGAAGCAAGATACCGTCGCTTGAAGATAGAGCCAGAAAACGATTACCGTGCTGCTATGCGCTTGTACCTAAACCGCGACTTTATTGCTGCTTCTTATGCGTTTGGCAAAGTGCAAACCAAATACCCAACATTCCACTTGGTTGACCAAGCTGCATTCTACAAAGGCAAATCCTTTGAAAATATGCGTATGCATTTGGCAGCTCAAAAAGTTTATAATGAGGCTATTAAAAAATACCCTCATTCTGACCAAGTTCCAAAATATCACTTCCAGCTTATGAACATAGAGTATAAGGAAGGTCGTTATGGCGAAGCAATGGTAAAGTATCAGTACATAATCCAAACCTTCCCCAAGTCAGACGTTAAGCCAGATGCTGATTATATTGCTGGTCAAATAAAGTTTGAGCAGGGTCAGTATAAAGATGCCGTTCAGTTGCTCGCTTCAATTTTGCCCGGAAACGCCAACTATTTCTACGCTCGCTACACAATGGGCATAGCATATAGCCGTTTGGAGCAATGGGAAGAGGCAAAGGGGTCATTCAGCGATATTTTGAGCCAGCAGCCTTCTAATCAGTCTGAAAAAGATTTGCAAGATGCAGCAAAAATAAAACTGGGGCACATTTATTTTGCAGAAAAAGATGGACTTCCCGAAGCTGCCAAACTTTATGGTCAAGTTACCAACATCAATTCTCCGTTCTACGAAGAAGCTGCTCTTGCGCTTGCATGGAGCTTCTTAAAGGTTCGCGACACTAAAAATGCGAGACCCTTTCCCACGTGGATAATAAAGAATCGTCCAAATTCATACTTGGTTTCGGAAGCCTACCTTGTTGAAGGTTATTGCGATTATTTGGAAGGCGCTCTAAGGGCAGCAGATAAAAACTTGAATAAAGCCATTGCGCTCACAAAGAATCCAACCATTACAAAAGAACAAAGAGACAGCGCAAAGTCTGCTTACGATAATATGAAAGAGCACTTTGACAGCGTTCAGGTTCGTGCTTTGGATTTGGCAAGGCAGCTTCCAACTCCCAGAGTTGAGCAAAAACGTGCTGCACTCCGTCCAGATTTTGAAAAGGCAAATCGTGAAATTGAAAACTTTGCAGATTTCCAGCAGAGAGTTATTCAAAGCGACCGTTTTGAAGCAAGCAGGCAAAGAGTTTTAAGCGATGCTGGTTTAACGAGTGCTGTTGTTTCTACAAAAATCGCTCAAATGCCTGCTGGTTCGGGCGGTGGCGGTGGTGCTGGCGGCCTTGGCGATTTGGATGATTTAGACGATTTGGATGAATAAACAGGAAAAGGGAAATGAGGATTATGAACGTAAAAGCTATCTTTTTTGGAACGTTGGTATTAGTGGCTGTTGCTAATGCTGCCCCTAAGGGTGGGTGCGATGGAGAAACAGCCAAGGCAAAAACTCTTTTTGATAAATGCACAAAAATGGGTAAAAAAGCTAGCGGTTATCAGCAATGTGCCGCTGATTACAAAGCTCAAAAAGCCAAAGCCGAGCAAGCTTGTCGCGCAGGCAGTGTTTCTAGCGGTAGTGACCTTGAAACTGCCGTTAAAAAATGGGAAGACCAATCTAATTCTCGTAATTGCCGTTCAGGTGGGCAAAAGAGAGATGCCAACTGCGCCACAATATTGCAGCAGTGGGGGCAAGAACTTTTTAAACTGGAAGAATACAACGCTACTGAAGAGCAGACTAAATTTGATGAACTTGTGCAATGGTGCGCGGACCGTGATAACAACGTAAAAAAGTATCCGCAATGCTCCAAAACCAGCACTCCGCCAAAAATTAACCACGATGGTTCCTTGCCTATTTTCCTTGACTATGTAAAATATTTTCCAGATGGCAATACCGCACCTAATATGTTGTTTCAGGCATCATTCATTTTGGAAGCCAAGGGCGAGTTAAAACAAGCTCTTGACCTCCGCAAAACTTTGGTTTCAAAATATCCCAATCACACTTTGGCTTCTGGCGCATGGCTTCGTATAGGTGAATATTATTATAACACTTCAAAATGGGCAGATGCCATAAAAGCCTACGAAAAAATCACGGATATCAAAACGAACAATCCCAGAGAAAAGAAGGAAGCCGCTTATGCTCAATACCATTTGGCGGAATCCTATTACAATCAGGCAGATTACGAAAAAGCCGCTCAAGAATTCTGGTCATATATAGACGGAGCAGATAAGGGCAAATACATAAAAGATATGCGCGTTGAAGCTATGGATTATATGGCAACCGCATTCTCCGATTTGGATGATGGTGTTCACGT
This sequence comes from Candidatus Fibrimonadaceae bacterium, assembly GCA_031281275.1. Classification (GTDB taxonomy): domain Bacteria; phylum Fibrobacterota; class Fibrobacteria; order Fibrobacterales; family Fibrobacteraceae; genus Fibrimonas. The sequence continues at coordinate 5,702 of JAITFP010000019.1, read as the reverse complement.
GGCAGACAAGTTCATAAGATCAAAAAAGGTTCCGTATAAAGATTCTCTTTATTACCGCATAGGTCAAAAGGCAAAAGACCACGACCGTCACGACCAAGCGATAAAGGCTTTCGACTTTCTCATAGAAACAAATCCAACCTATATAGATGCGCCTCTTGCGGATTTGGCTATGGTTGATATTTACCTCTTGCAGCAAAAACCAGATAAAGCACAGGAACAGAGATTTAAAGTTGCAAAACGCTACGACCGTGGTTCCGCTTGGTATAAAAAGAACAGCATGTATCCTGAGAGCGTTAAATCCGCAGACGATGCAATGCGCAGATCAATGCTTGAAATTCCCACCTATATGCACGCTCAGGCTGCCGAAATGAAGAAAAAAGGCGATACCGAGGGTGCCAAAAAGAAATATGCAGAAGCAATTCAACACTACGAGAATTTTATTGCTCGCTATAAAAACGAACCAGATTGGCGTGAATATCAGGTTCACATGAATATGGCTCTTGTTTATCAAGAACTAGACCAGCACAAAAAACAAGCGGAACAATATAACTGGATCGTTGACGCAGATACCACCCGTTATGGTCGCCGTCCGCAAAACCTAGGTGTTGTGTTATCTAAAAACGATGCAGGTTATAACGCAGTGCTCGCTATGAATAGTGCTCGCGAAGATGCAATAAAGAAAAAAGCAGGCGGAGATACGGCTAAGGCTTATGGCTTGCCAGAAACCAAAGATTATTTTAAACAAGTTGAAAGATATATGGCAAAATTCGGCAAAGATACTGCTGCGCCAGAAATAGCCTATAACGCTGCCATAGTTCATTACAACGCAAAACAATACAAAACCGCCATAAACGAATTGCGCAAGCTGATGGTGGACTTCCCGAAGCATAAATACACATTGCTCATAAACCGCATGACAGCCCAAGCTTTGTTGGAAGACGATCAGTTGGACGAAGCTCAAGAGAGGTTTGAGTGGCTTTTCAAGCAATATACAGACAAGAATGGCATGGGGGTTAGGGATTCCAATGCTGTAACTGTGGCTAAGGAAATTGAAACATCTATTGCCGCTGTGCTTTACCAGCGCGCAGAAAAAGCTGTTAAAAAAGGCGATCATTTGGCTGGCGCAGATATATATGTAGCACTAGTTAAGAGATTCCCCAGAGCGGATTTCAGCGACAAGGCTTTGTTTGAAGCAGGCGTTGCTTACGAAAACGCAGGGCAAAATTCCAAGGCAGCCGAAGCTTGGATGCGTATTCCAAAAGAATACAGCAAGTCTCCTTTGGCTGTAAGGAGTATTGTCCGTGCTGCTGTTGCCTATAAAAAAGACAACAGATACGCCGATGCTGCAAAAACTTATCTTTTCATAACAGACAACTACCCGCAAGATTCTATGGCTATAAATGCAATTTTTGCGGCTGGTGGAACTTATGATTCAATTCCTGCAAAAGATTCTGTTGCTATAAGGGCTAACAAAAAGCTTGCTGCCCAAACATACGAAATTGCATTCAGGAAATTCCCCAAGCACGAAAAAACACCAGCCTTGCTTTATAACGCTTGCCTTGCTTGGGACGATGCCAGGGAAACCAAAGATGCAATCCGTTGCAACAGAGATTTAGTGCGCGAATATCCAAAAAGCTCTTATGCGCTGGATGCTGCATATAGCATTCCTGTGGCTTACGAAAACGCCAAAGACTGGAAAAACGCCATTATAGAATACGAAAACTTTATTAAGAACTATCAGTCGGATAAAGAAAAGTTGATTAACGCTTATACCAAAACTGCTAGGGCTTATCTTGAAGCCAAAGACACGGCAAAAGCCACCAATGCCTTTAAGAACACCATTACCACCTACGATAAATTTGGCGTTCAGCTTAAAAATTCAGATCCTGCATTTGCGGCAGAAGCTTCCTTTATGCTTGGCGAATTTGAAAAGGCAACTATGAACCCATTGACTATAAAAGGCAACGATAAGGCAAAGCTAGATATGATCAAAAAGCTTATGGGAATTTTGCAGGGCGCAACAAAGCATTATGCAAAATCTGCCGAATATGCTTCTGAAAAATGGACCTTCCGTGCCAAGAACCGCATAGCAGAACTATTTGTGGTGGTTGCCGCAAAAGTGCGTGGGCAGGAACTTGATGTTAGGGACAAAAAAGGCAAAGTTGATAAGGAAAAACTTTTTGTGGAAAGAATACAAGTGGTTCAGCAATTGCCCTCTTATTACGAGCAAGCAAGACCCTTGTTCCAAGCAAACATTGACCTTGCGCGTGAACAAGGTTATTACAACCCTGATGTGGTGGCTGCCCAAGATGGTTATATTGAAATGTATTACCGCGACTGCCAGAACTTTGACGAGGTAGGTAATGCATTTGCCGAGGCTCCACTGCCAGATAGCGTTGCTATGATGAAGGAATTTATGGCTGACCAAGGCATGGCAAAAGAAGATGCTATTTTTGCAGTCCACGAAGATTTGGAAGCTTACCGCGAGGAATTGAAGAATAAGAGCCAGGCAGCCAAGCAGGGAGCCTTGCCCCGTTGCGCCAGCGGAATAAAAGCATCTGCCCACTATGGCATAAAGAACAAATGGACAGACAGCTTGTTCACCTTAGTAAGGAAAATTGATGCGGAAAACGAGCTTTTGGCAACCACAATAAAGGAATTTGACCCAACAACTTTGTTTAGGGACGATAATTACAACAAAACAAAGGCACGTTTAACTCAAATTGAGAAGTCTCAAGACCTTACCCCTCAGGAACAAATTAAGACTTACAAGGAAATAGCTTCGGAAGCAAAGGCCAAAAATGCCAAATTGAAGGAAGAATTGGCAAATTTAAGGTCTAAATGGAGGACAGGATCGTCTCCTTCCTCTGGTACGGAGGTCGGGGAATAAAAAAATTTGATATAGATTGTTTTTCTTAAGAAAAATAATCTATATTTATACAGGAAAAACTTTTTCATCCACTTAACCATAGGAGTATAAAAAATGGATGTCGTCATAAAAAACACGCTTGCCTCGTTTAACCCATCTCAGGCGGGTTGGCAATTCATGTGGGTTATCTTGTTCGTAGGTCTTGCCGGCGTTGGCATTGCCGTGGAAAGAATCCTCTACATTTACGTGCGTTCCTCAAAGGGACGCGACAGATTCCTTCTGGATTTTGGCAGATATGTAGCGGATAAAAAATACGAAGATGCTATTCACTTATGCAGAAGCTCATTGCTTCCCATAGCGGCAGTTCTAGGCGCCGTTGTTTCTGTTCACGATAAAGGAAAAGAAGCAATTATTGCAGCTAGTGATGCTGCCTTCTTAACAGAAGCACCCCGTGTTAATCGTTATTTATCTATTATAGCCCTTATAGCTTCCATTGCAACATTGCTTGGTCTGTCGGGTACAATATTTGGTCTGATAATAACCTTTGATGCTGTGGCTAACAAACCTGCTGCAGAACGCCCTGCTGCTCTTGCTAATGGTATATCCGTAGCTATGGGTACAACATTGCTGGGTTTGTTTGTTGCAATTCCCTTGCTAGTAGTGCAGGGTTTTTTAAGTTTGTTCTCTGAGCGCGTTATTCAAGAAATGGAAGAGAAAAGCTTGAAAGTTATCAACTCGTTTGCATAATTTTCAAATTTTTATTCTAAATTATAACGTAGGAGATAGATATGGCAAAACAACTTAAAAAAGCACCAAAGCAAAAAGAAATGGACATGTTGCCGGTTATGAGTCTTATGACCGTGCTAATTCCAGTTCTTTTGACAATGACTGCTTTCCAGAAATTGGCTATTGTGGAAATCAATTTGCCGGAGAGAAGCGAGATTGCATTTGAAAGCGAGCCGCCTCCTCCAGATGATAACGCACTCAATTTAACCGTGGCGCTTTCCAGCGGCTATGTGGAAATTTGGGCACGTGGTGGTTCTTTGCCTAAGGTGTTTTTCAAAGAAATGTGGACTTTTCGCTGCAAAAGCGATAACGACACAATAACCTATGACCCAAGCACAATAGGCGCCAGCAACCCTCCAAAATGCCAAGACGGTACCGTGTTGGATGCTGAAAAGTTCAAATACTCTATAGAAACCATACATTTGTGGACTTTACATAAAGAAAGCGAAGAGGACCCTGGCAAAATAGAGATGTCTGTTTACAGCAGAAGCGATTCCGCTTATTTGGATGGCAACAATGAATTCATAACGGAGAAATCGGCTGCTCAACCCGGTTCAACTGTGGCAACCCTTTCTGAGAGTTCGTCCAGAAGGTTGGCGTGTGGGCAATCGGCTGTCGGTGTGGAAGATATATGCAGCGATGGAAAACTCGCTATTACTTTGAGACCTCGCAGTGCCTACGATGAGCTTGCAAAATCACTAATTATGATTCACAACCGTTTTATAGACAGCCCGGATGCGGATAATATTATAGTGCTTGCCGACGACGACACGGCTTTCGATAAAATTATCAACATTATGGATAGAGCACGTGATGCCGGGTTCTTTAAAATTAACCTAAGCAAGCTGGCAGGAGGCTAAAATGGCGAGAAAGTCTAGACAATATGGCGAACCATCGGATCTTTCCTTAACATCTATGATGGACGTTATGACTATCATTTTGGTGTTCCTAATAAAACAGGTGGATACCGAAGGTCAGTTGGTTACGGCTGCAGAAAATCTTGTTTTGCCAGTTTCAACGTCCACAAAGGTGCCAAAAGAGGTTTCTTTGGGCTTGATAGTGGATCATAACTGGGTTTTGGTTGATGGTCAGCAAGTCGTGGAAACAAGCGTTGTTTCTGAGCAAGATTCCTTGATGGTTGCTGCTTTGGATGCAGTGCTTAGAGAAAAGCGCGAAAACGAAAAAGCAGCACTCCTTGCAAAAGGTGAAAGCGATGAAGGCGGCGGAAATATAATAGTTCAGTTGGATAAAAATACGGCTTATGATATTATGTTTAAAGTAATGGCAACTTGCGGAGCATCTGGTTTTACTAACGTTGCTTTTGCGGTTACTATGAAAGGGGAGGAATAAAAATGGCTGAATTAGGAATGGCTCCAGTTAAAAAAGGCAAAAAGCCGGAATTAGATCCCTTTGTGGCATCTATGCTTCCAGAAAGCGATAAGCGTACCGCCAGTTTTATGGGTTCTTTTGCGATTTTTGCTTTGGTTCTTGGTTTTTGGGCATCTATGTATGAGGCAGCGGTTGATGAAATTCTGTTTGAAAACATAGAATCCGAAGATTTGTCTGCTTCTATGAAGATTGACGAAAAGAAAGAGGATAAAAAGAAAGAGCAAAAGAAAACCGAAAAGCCTCGCAAAAAGCAAGGCGCAGGTGGAAAACCTCGCGGCAAGGGTCAGCCAAATGCTCCTCAAAGCCGTGGCGTTTTGAAAATGCTCACCGCAAAATCCTCTAAATCCAATTTCAGCGCCTATAACCTTATGAAAGATAAAAACTTTGCCAAAGACATAGACAAAGTTTTGAAAAATGTTGCAGGTCTTCAAACCAGTGGTAAAACAGAACTTGGCGGCAGACGCGGTTCTGCTACTGGTGGTTTTAACGATGGCTATGCAGAAGGTGGTTCTGGCGGTATTGGCGATATGCTTGGCGGTTTGATGGGCGGTAGCGCAGGCGGTCTTGGCACAAAAGCCAAAGGCTCTTTAAAGGCTCCGAGCGCAAGAGATATAGATATGGGTTCTGGCGATGGTTCTCGCTCCAAAGCGGAAATTAT
>JAITFP010000100.1 GCA_031281275.1 Candidatus Fibrimonadaceae bacterium | reverse complement strand
TCTGATTCTTCTTTACTCAATTTGATCAACAATATCAACAAACATCACCCACTGGGTTTGTATTTCTGGTGGTGGGGGGGGGGGGGGGGCCCCCCCCAAGTGCTTATGGAGCTGCTGCCAAAGGCAATACCCTTCTCAACTATTGCGGAATAAGAGCAGATATAATAGATTTTGTCGTGGATTTAAGCCCTCACAAGCAGGGTTTATTTTTGCCTCAAAGCCACATTCCAATTGTTGCAGAAAAAGCAATAAGAAAAGTAAAACCCAAATATATACTAATTCTTCCTTGGAATTTAAAAGAAGAAATTTCAAAACAACTATCTTATGCACGAAAATGGGGGACAAAATTTATAGTTGCCGTACCGAAATTGGAGGTGTGGTAAATGCAAATTGAAAATTCCACAGAGATTTCTGCTGTAAAAATCATAACTTCCGAGCCTTTTGTCGATGAACGCGGTTCTTTTGCAAGAATTTTTTGTATTCGTGAATTAGCAGAGGTATTAAATGGCAAAAACATTGAACAGATAAATCACAGTTCTACAAAAATAAAAGGCTCTATAAGGGGAATGCATTTTCAAAAACCGCCACATTCAGAAATTAAGATCGTTCGTTGTACAAAAGGTTCTATTTTTGACGTAGCTGTTGATTTAAGAAAAGATTCTCCAACTTTTTTAAAATGGCATAGCGAAATTTTGAGCGAACAAAACGGTAAAATGCTCCTTGTGCCAGAAGGTTTTGCGCATGGCTTTCAGACTTTGGAAAATAATGTTGAAATGTTCTATTTTATGACTGCAAGCTATCACAAAGAGTCAGAAGGTTCCATTCGTTTTGATGAACCACTTGTGAACATTGAATGGAAGTTGCCACCAGCGGTGCTATCGCAAAAGGATTTGGCAGTTGCGTTTTTGGATAATGATTTTAAAGGTATATAAATAACTATATTATTGTAGCAACTTGAGAAATTGAGGAAAATGTGCCAAGATTCAGCATTGTGATACCTACGCGGAATAGAGCTTATACTCTGTATTACACCTTAAAAACGTGTCTTAATCAGTATGGTTTTGACGATTATGAAATTGTAGTTTCTGACAATTGTAGCGAAGATAATACTACAGAAATGATTAAGGATTTAAATTCTGAAAAAATCAAATACTTTAAAACTGACTGTGTTCTTGCCATGACTGATAATTTTAATTTTGCTATATCAAAAACGATAGGTGAATATGTATTGTTTATAGGTTCAGACGACGCTATTCATACGCACGGATTATATTTGCTCAACCGCATAATTGAAATAACGGGAGAGAAAATTATAGCTGGTTATAATAGTAATTATTGGTGGTCGGATTGCGTCAGTTCCCATAAAAGAAATATATTTAATACAAGAATGAATAGTACAAGTGCAATATTAGATGCTAAGAATAATGTAAAAAAAATTGTGTGTAGTTCTTCTGGGCACTTGCCCAATTTATATGGTTCTTGTGTAGTTCATAGAAATTTAATACATGAATTAATAAATCGAACAGGAATGGTATTTGATTCAGTATATCCTGATTATTATTCTGGATTTGCTCTTTCAGCTCTGATTAATCAATATATTTGGCTACAAATTTGTATTTGCGTAGGGGGTGTATCAGATAAAAGTAATGGGGAATCTTTAAAAGTTGGAAAGTCTTCACCTATCATAGATGAATTTGTGAAATTACAAGCTACACGTACACGCAATAAGACGCTAAAGGGTAAATTTTTTGCTGCTGGAATAATTACTACTTACGAGGGTATAGTAATAGATGATTTTAATTGTGCAAAAAAAAATTTAAATGCATTTTCGAATATAGATGTAGATATTGACAATCTTCTTAAAAGCATACTTTATGAACGTTATACTGCGAATATGTATCTTGGGAACATAGGTAAAGACATATTTCTAAAAGAACTTGATATTATACAGAATGTTATAGAAAATACCCCAGAATATAAGGCAAATTTTTCAGGTAAAGGTCTTAATATTGATGATTACGAGTTTTACGAACCAATTGATGCCCGTATCCCAAAGGTTGAAAATGGAGTTTTGCAATTTGATGCAAGTTTGTTTGGTATAGACAATATATACGATGTTACGCTTTTTGCAGAAAAACTTCTCTACAGTAAAGAATACATTGATGCTTATTTAAATCAATTTGAGAGAAATTGGAATAAAAGCAAAAGTAATTTTGAATGGTTAAATAAATATGACAAAATAGGTATTTTTGCAACAGGCAAATATACGGAGCAATTTTTAGGTTTGTACACATATTTTAAAACAAAAGATATTGATATTATCCTCTTTGATAATGATAAAACCAAATGGGAGAGTGGCTTTTATGATCATAAAGTATTGTCCCCAGAAAAAATACCTGAACAAAAATTAGATATTTTGATTATTTCCAGCCAAAAATTTCAGGATGAAATATATGAAAGTGTAAAAAAATATGAACAGACAATAGAAATAATTAAATTGTACGATAAATTTGGATGGAACTTTGCGCCTAGTTTTGTTTTTATATAATATGCATCTTTTCTTGCAAAAATCTGTTCCTACGAATCAAAATCTGCTTTACGATACGGAAGAGCAGGCAAGGCTTGCTTTAGTTGGCGATTTGGATATGCACATAAATGAACAAGGATTAATTTACAATGCAGCTTTTGACGATAGTAAAGTTTTTTACGGACAAAACTATGATAATTGCCAATACAATTCACCTATGTTTTCCGATTATATCAATTCTCAAATTGAATGGCTCTTGCCTTATATTCCACAAAAATCTATTGTAGTAGAAGTTGGTTGCGGAAAAGGTTTTTATGCAGAAAATATAGCAAATAAAAGGACTGATTGCCAAATTTACGGATTTGATTCAAGTTATTCTGGAGAACAATCTAAGCAAACGAACTTGCGTTTTTATAAGGAATATTACAATGAAAACTATGCAAACATAAAACCAAATTTTGTTATATCTCGCCATGTTATAGAACATATAAGCAAACCATCTGCCTTTTTAAAATCCATTCGTAAAACAATGCAAAATGGGGCAATGTTATTTTTAGAAACCCCCGACACAGAATGGATTTTGAAGAATAATGTTATATATGATTTTTTTTATGAGCATTGTTCCTATTTTACAGAGAATTCGCTGGCAAATATACTTTCAGAATCTGGTTTTGAACCTATTGAGATAAAAAAAGAATTTGGCGAGCAATATATGTGGTTTTTAGCCAAGGCAAATGATAAAAATAAAAGAGAAACGCCAAATGATACCTTTGAAATTAAAAATTTATGTAAACAATATGCGGAAAATAGAGAAAAAACCATTTTTGCAATTAAAGATAAAATTCGAGCTTTAAATGGCAAACATACTTTTATTTGGGGAGCTGGGGCTAAAGGAGTAACTTTCGTAAATATATTTGACCATCAAAAGAAATATATAAAGGGCATTGTTGATATTAACCCCAGCAAACAAGGAAAATTCATTGCAAAAACAGGACATCCAGTTATCGCACCTGCTAACTTAGCACAAGAACTGAATAAATGTACTATATTATTATTAAATGAAAATTATTATTCAGAGATTAAAAATATGCTATGTCAAATGAATATTGATTGCGATTTGGAGATATTATGAATTTTCTATATTTATTCGGGATTATGAAAATATATTTCAGAGACAATTTTTGTACAATTTATAAATTGCAATTAAATTTTTTAGTTACCTATTTGACTGATAAAGGGGTAGATATTGTTTATAATCCTGCACAAGCGGATATTATTATATTAGGATTATGTGCTGCATTTGAAGCAGACGAGGCTCGTTCTATAAAAATTATAGAAGAGAATATGTGCTTTGCGTTGGGGGGGGGTAAGAAGATAATTGTATATGGTTGTTTTTCTAAAGTAAGGGAAGATATATTAAAAAAATATCACGAAATAAAATATGTTTATTTATGGGAAATAGATAAAATCTTGAATGAATTATGTATAAATAACGATGATTTTTATCCATATGAAAGTATGTGGCCATCTAATTTTAGGCTTAAAGAAGATTATAGAGTATATGATAAAAAGAAAAAATTTATAGGGATTTCAACAGGATGTTCATTTGATTGCGTATATTGTCCTCACAAATTAGGGAGTGGCAATTTAAAATCAAGAAAACTTGATTCAATATTAGAGCAAATAAATCAGCTGAAAAATGAGGATGTCGAAAAAATTATTTTAACTGGTACCGATACTGCTGCTTATGGAAAAGATTTGGGAATTGAATTCGCAGATTTATTGGAAGCTATAATGGCAGAATTGGACAAAATGCAAAAGAATATAAAAATTAGAATTGCTCAATTTAACCCAGAAGGTTTGAATGACAAATATGAAACATTATTGAAACTTTGCAAAGACAACAGAGTTGAAGAATTTCAAATGCCTATTCAAACTTCTTCCAATAGGTTATTAAATATTATGAATAGAAAATATACAAAAAATCAAGTCTCAGAATTTATAGAAGAATTAAGAAAAGACAATGAAAATATTTTTTTGCGTACAGATCTTCTTGTTGGGTTTCCTACTGAGACAATGGACGAATTATTGGAAAGCGTTGAGTTTGCCAATAAATATTTTGATGAAGTTGCAATTTATAAATTTGAATTTAAAAAAGGTACTGCAATGGAAAAATGTAAATTTGACTATTTATCAGAAGAAGAAAAAGAAAGAAGAAAAAGAAACGTTTATGAAATTTTGGGAAATACTAAATGTCTTCATCATTCTGGAGGGCAAGACATGGACTCCCTTATTTCAAGTGATTTTCAAAAAGAAGGAGGAATGAAAAATGGATAGTAGAGATAAAACAAATCAATCACAAAATGATTTGGAACAATTCAGAGCTTTAGAGGGTTTATTTACCAATGAACCTATTCCTCTGATAGAAAAAATAGAGGCTTTCCCGAAATACATAAGCAGGCAATGTATGGGAAAATTTCTTACAAAATATGAATTGTTTAAAAAAATTTTAAATGTTAATGGTTCAATAATAGAATGTGGGGTATTGTATGGAGCAGGATTACTTACATGGGCAAAATTGAGTAGTTTATTTGAGCCTTCAAACCACACAAGAAAAATCATTGGTTTTGATACTTTCGAAGGCTTTCCTAGTTTATCTTCAAAAGATACAAATACTGGTATTTCAAATCATCTGACAAAAGGCGGGTTAAAGGGTAGTTCCTATGAAAGTGTTATAGAAGCTATAAAAGTATTTGATTTAAATAGACCTATATCTCACATACCCAAAGTTGAAATTATAAAAGGCGATATATGTCAAATTGCTTCAAAATATCTTACAGAAAATCCTCATTTGGTTGTTAGTTTGCTATATTTAGATGTTGATTTATATGAGCCTACAAAAGAAGCACTAAAAGCTTTTTTACCCAGAATGCCAAAAGGTTCTATTATTGTATTTGATGAGCTTAACGCAAAAATTTTTCCTGGAGAAACAGAAGCTGTGCAAGAGGTTATAGGATTAAGTAACTTAAAAATAGAACGATTTAATTTTGATTCGTATGTTTCTTATGCTATTATTTAGGTAATAGAAGTTTTATGAATTCTGTTCTTCTAACAGGCTCCGGCGGTTTAATAGGCAAAGAAGCCATTTTGCCTTTACAGGAAATGGGATTTAATGTTTTTGCTCCAACAAAAAGTGAAATGAATATTTTAGATTTAAATTCTGTACGTAAATTTATGGAGAAACAAAAACCTGAGTATCTTTTGCATTTTGCTTGGTTCACGGGAGAAAACTACTTAAACGACGAAATAAATATCTCGTTAAAAGATTATAGTTTAGAATTACTAAAAATTTTTGCGGAGAATGGTGGCAAAAGAGCGGTATTTGCAGGAACTTGTTTTGAAACCTGGGGAGCAGAAACGCTTTATGCAAAATGTAAAAATGAACTCAGAGAGCAGGCTATGGATTTTTGTTCACACAATGAAATATTTTTTGGCTGGGGACGGATATACTATGTTTTTGGACACGGAGAAAGAGAAACAAGACTTTTGCCGTATATTGCAAACTCTCTGAAAAACGAGCAAAAAGCTGTGATTAAAGGTGGGTCGCTATTAAGAGACTATATGTATAGCAAAGATATTGCAACGGCTTTTGTCAAATTTTTAGCTTCTAAAGCAGAAGACATTGTGGATATATGTAGCGGCGAAGCGGTTTCAATTGCTTCAATTACATCAATGATTGCCAATAAACTAAAAAAAGAGCATCTACTTGAATTTGCTGAAAATACAGCAGGGCAGCCTTCTGTTATAGTTGGAGATAAAACGCGCCTTACTTTGGAAGTTGGTTTTGTACCGAAATATAGTTTGGAACAAGCAATAAATTGTATATTGGAGGATGATTGGAGGATTATTATTAGATGAATAATATTAATTGGCTTGAAAAAAGAACATTGCTTAAAGATGTTTTGCCTTTGAGCATACCGTTGAATATAAAAATCGAACCTATTCACGCTTGTAATTTTAAATGTATATATTGTACTTATTCTACAAGAAGAGAAGAGAATAAAAGAAGATATCCATTAACTATGGAAATGTTTCAAAAATTTATAGACGGATGTAATTTTAATGAAAAAATAAAATCTATATCGTTTTCAGGTCTTGGTGAACCATTATTAAATAAAGATACACCAAAATTTATATCTATGAGCAAAGAAATTGCAAAAGAGACAATATTAATCACTAACGGTTCATTACTGACAAAAACTATAATCAATAAGCTAATTGAAGCTCAATTGGACACTATTAGAATTTCTTTGCAAGGATTGAGTGCTGAAGACTATAAAAAGAATTGCGATTTTAACATAAATATCCAAAATTTTTTGGAGCATTTGGAGTATTTTTATAAAAATAAAACTAATACGAAAATTTGGGTAAAGATGCCGGATATCATATTAGATTCCGAAGATAAAAAAGAAAAATATTATGAACTGTTTAAAGATAAATGTGACTATTTAATGACTATGACTATTCAACGGTTTTTTAAAAATTCTAAAGTTGATTATTCTAATATGCAAATTGATAATTCAAAATCTATGTATGGAGGAAAGACCAAATCGGTTGTGGTTTGCCCACAACCATTTTATACGCTTTGTGTTCTTGCAGATGGTACAATTTATCCGTGTTGCACCTTTGGAGAGTACGGTTTATCGTTAGGAAATATAAATGAAAACACTGTATTTGAAATATGGAATAGTGAAAAGCTTAAAAAATTTCGTTTAAATCACCTAAAAAGCACATATAATAATATGTCTATGTGTAAAAATTGTGAACAACCTGAGATTCTTTATAACCATTATGACGATATTGATTTTGAGAGAGAAAGATTGATTCCATTATATTAATTACAATAAAACAATTGTTTTAACTGTATTGAAAATTTTCTTCCCCGCCGTGCCATCTGCATTGCTATTCATAGTGCTAAAAAGCTGCTTTTTAGTAGAATTACAATCATTTATTTCACAGCTAATATAATCAGACAGTACAAACCAAAGTCGCTCGTAATAATAACAATCCGTTACCTTTTGACATTTTGCCGTATCCTTATAAAGAAAAGCCTTCTGACGGAGTGGCTTTGTTTTTTCCATTACAGACTGTGAATATTTTATTATCTTTTCTTGCTTATTCTGCGTTTTGCAGTCATATTCTATGAAAGTTCCATCCTTACCAGCATAAGCATAAATCACGCTTCCAATATTTTGTGCATTGACGTATGCGGTTGGATGTAGCCGGAATTCGCCATCAATAAAATTTGGTTCAAATTCTTTTACCTTAGAGATTTCATCAGTTTTAACATTTATCTTAAGCATTTGTTTTGAATAATTAGGAACCAACCAAACATATCCTTCACAAAATATAATAGAGCAAAAACAACGACGATTTTCATAAAAATTTCCTTCTGCGATATTTGTGAATTCTTTTATAACGCCAATCTCGGGATTCCATTTTATAACGGAATTTCTATTCCATAAAGAAAGCCAATAGTCTTTCCCGTCAAAACACATACCATTATACTGATATCCTTTTTGTCCAACTTCATAAATCTTAGATTTAAGAGTTTCCATATTGAATTCTATCACAGCATTTGCTCTATAGGAGAAGAGCATAATGGTATTTTCAGTTATTCTGAGAGGTATATGAAAAAAAGGTAGCTTTTCATCTGAAGTTAATCGACTTAAAGGTTCAACCCAATCATCAACAAAATCTATTTCTTTAGATTCTGTATCAAATCGCATAATTGCTTTATAAGAATGCGGTAAAAAATATATATATTTATCGTGATTTATAGTCATCCAAAAATCATAAGCATCATTTTTATTACATTTTATACGTTCATACTTTATTAAAGACATGGCATTTTTCTGAATATTGTATTCTGTAAATTTACCTATATTAGACAAAGCACAATATAAATTTCCGTTATGCAAAGCTCCTACGTGAAATATTGGTTCAGATAAAGATGGGAAACTGCCGATGTACTCTGGTTCCAAAGTTTCTTTATTCATTTTAAATAACGCATTAAAACGAGCTTCACAAAACCAAATTTCATAATCTACAAAGAAAAAATTATAAAAAACCGCCCTATCCCCAAAACTCTCCCTCACCCCCACATTCTGCAACACCACCGGTTTCCCCACCGCATCAAACATCGCCATCACCGAGCTTACATCCCCGTAATATACATCGCTCCACGCAATGGCTCGGTGCAAATCAGAGCTATCATCAAAAATGCCCCAACCATCACGCTTGTAATCCGCTATTATACGTTCATATTCATTGAGCAACTTAGGGCGCATGGATTGAAAGGTTGCCTCATTCAGTGGATGCGGACGCCACAATAAAACCACATCTTTAGCATCACGAAATACGCTCATAACATGGCGAACTTTTTGCAAATACTTTTCATCGCCTTGCAAAATTGCACCTATGGTTGTGTTGTAAAAAAATACCTTCTTTTTTGTGCCGTCCGGTTTCATAATCAATCGTTGCCATTCCGGCGGCATTTCAAAATCTTCTGGTTTGGAATTTATAGCCTTGTCAAATTTTGGAGAGCCAAGTGCCACGAATTTATCTTCTGGCTTGCCAAAGACCGCTCGGCAATTATTATTTTTCTCGAATTTCCTGAAATGTTTAATATAACTTTGCCTTATGCTCTCCGACTGCACAATCACTTTGTGCGCATATAAAGTGCCCGGCATTGCGCAAAAATGCTCCTCAACTTCGTCTCCTGCACACACAAAATACGGCACATATACCAAGCAATCAGTTAAATTTTTCAGCCGTTTGCAATAAAAATTCGGATGAACGCTCGTTACATAATTTTTATCGTCATAAGGATTATGTACGAAAATAATATCGGGTTTGCGTTCCTCCACATTGTAGGCCTGCCAATCTACAACGGGAATATTTTTTGGATATTCTTTGCCTTCATAGTGCATTTGACCAAATGCACCACCCGGCAAACGGTCGTAATATGGGATGGGTACAACATAAGCATCGCAAGCAGGGTCGTCTTTTGCGGCGAGGTAAATGCTTTCAAGACAATCCCACATAGAGGCTTTGTAAGGAAAGAATGCTATCTCAATTTTATTAGGTTTTAATTCATTATTCACGCTGTTTCTAATAATACGCAGTTTGTCTTTGAATTTATCCGCAAATTTGTTTGGGTTTTTCTCGTTGTTTATTTCTGTGCTTGCCTTGTAAAGTATTTCAGAAAATTCTATGAGCAAACCTTCGGTTTTGGTGCCTTCGCTGTGCATTTCTCTTATAAATCCACAAGCATTAATGGCACTATCTTGACAATCTGCCAAAAGATTGATTGCTGTTGGAATTTGATTATTCTTTAAAAAGCGCTTTATTTCATCTGTAACCTTGTCCAGAGTTTTAAGCAAGTCCAAAATTTGATTTTGATGTAATTTGCGCATAAAAGGAATTTAGAAAAAGAAGGTTTTAATAATTTTATCTAAATTCCCACTATGCCCAACAATAAATTCGCAGTCCTAATCACCCTGAGCATAACCTCTTTTTTGGTTCCCTACATGGGTTCATCGCTTAATTTGGCGCTTCCGGAACTTGCGCAGGCTTTTGGCTTGGATGCAAAACAACTGGGTTGGGTGACTTCTGCTTTTTTAATAGCTACGGCGGTTTTTCAGGTTCCTTTTGCGAAAATTGCAGATTTGTTTGGCAGAAAAAAAGTGTTTTTGCTTGGGGTTGCGCTTTTTGGAGCATCTTCGGTTGCTTGTGCGGTTGCTTGGGATTTTACTTCGCTGATTGTGTTCAGGGTATTTTCTGGGCTTGGCAGTGCGATGATTTTTGGTACCAATTTGGCAATATTGTCTTCTACTTATGAAGCGAGCGAGCGAGGCAAGGCAATGGGAATCTTAACTGCGGTTGTTTATATGGCTCTTGCAGTTGGACCTTTTTTGGGTGGAATTTTAACGCATTATTTTGGCTGGGAAAGCGTGTTTTACATACCTGGGACAATTCTCGTTGCTCAAGCAATTAGCGTGCCTTTTTTTATTAAACGTGAGTGGAAAGAAGACAGCAGCAAGCATTTTGACAAAAGAGGTTCCTTAATTTACGGGCTTGCCGTGTTTTGCTTTATTTTTGGGTTTTCTGAATTCCCCGATATTTATGCCTTTATTTTTGTGCTTGTTGGAATTTTGCTATTTGTATTTTTTTACAATTACGAAAAGTACAAAGAAGAACCTGTATTCCACGTGCGCTTGTTTGGCGGCAACAAGGTTTTTACCTTGGCATCCATTGCAACATTCTTCAGTTATGCGGCAACAACGGCTTCTTTCTTTGTGTTGAGCCTTTACTTGCAGTTTGTGCGCGGCTTTGATGCTAGAGCTGCTGGGCTGGTTTTGGTTTCGTCTGCGGTGGTGCAGTCAATAGCGGCTTTTTTTGCTGGGAGGCTTGCAGATAAATTTGAACCCTCAAAAATATCTATGTTCGGAATGAGTTTAAATGCAGTTGGTTTGCTTGGGCTTGTTTTTGCGGGATTGGAGAGTTCAATTTTTTTCATAGTCCCCATGCTTTTGCTTTTAGGACTTGGGATAGGTTTGTTCGGTGCCCCAAATACAAAGGTGATTATGGGTTCCGTGGAAAAAAAGCATATTAGCCAAGCATCTGCGACCGTTGGAACCATGAGGCTTTCGGGGCAGGCGTTCAGCATGGGCATAGCTATGATGTCTATTTCGCTTTTCATTGGCAACTCTCCAATAGTTCCGGCGAATTTTGAAAATTTTATGCAGAGCTGGAGATTCACATTTATTTTCTGTGCGGTTTTATGCATTGTAGGTGCTTATACTAGCAAGGCGTGTGTAAATGTAAAACGCTCTCTGTGAATCGCGTAGCCAAATCCAGTTCGTGAGTTGATACCAAAGGGATTTTGTTTTTCATTTCGGTTAAAAATTCAAAGAGTTTTATGCGGTGCTCATAGTCTAAAAATGCGGTGGGTTCATCCATAAGGAGGATTTTTGTGTCTTGGGCAAGTGCTTTGGCAAGCGCAACACGTTGCTTTTCGCCATCACTCAGGCTACTCACTCTGCGTTTTGCAAAATAAGCAACCTCTGCCTGTTCCATTGCGGAATTTACTTTTTCCAAATCACTTTTTTCCAGCTTGCCAAAAGCATTTGTGTGCGGAATTCTGCCAAGAGCCACAAAATCGAAAACCTTTATGTTGGTTTCGGCAGGGAACCTAGCTGGCACAAAAGCTATTAGCTTTGCCAAATCCAGAGCGTTTATTGTTGAATGATCTTTTCCAAAAACAAAAATTGAACCCGAAAGCGGTTTTATTAGCCCAGCCATTGTTTTCAGCAGAGTACTCTTTCCACTGCCGTTTGGACCAATTAAGCAAGTTAGACCGCTGGAAATTTCAAATGATAAATTTTCCACCAAAGGTTTTTTGTAACCAACGGATAGTTTTTGAGTTTTAATTGTCATGAATTGCTTCTGCAAATTCTTTCATTAAATTCGCATCCATATTTTTTTCCCAAATTGTTCCAGTAACTATAATATTCGCCCCTGCCTTAACTCTTGCTTTTGCATCTTGGGGGGTGGTTATGCCGCCGCCTGCTATTACGCTCAAGTTGGTTGCTTTGCGCGTCATGATTATATGCTCCAATGGAACGGGTTTGTCTGCACCGCTGCCCGCTTCTAAATAAACCCATCTCATGCCCATTAACTCTGCGGCTATTGCGTGAGCCATTGTTATCTTTGGTTTATTTGCTGGAATTGCTCTTGTGTTTGAGATATATTCCACCGCGGTTGCTGGTCCACTGTTTATGAGTATATATGCAGTGGGGAGCGTTTCTAAACCAAGAGACTTTACAATTAAGCCGCTTTTTAACTGTTCTTCTATTAAATATTGAGGGTTTCTCCCACTCACAAGGCAAGTGAAAAGCATAGCATCAAAACCCTGAACAACTTGCGAGGCTCCACCCGGAAACAAAATCACCGGAATATCGATTATCTTTTTTAATTCCGCAATTTTACTAGGCAAATTCACATTGTCCACCAAAGAACCACCAACAAGAATTAAATCTGCGCCAGATTCAAAAGCCATTTTTCCTGTTTCCAAAAAAACATCGCCTTCCGTGGAATCCGGATCCAAAAGCACCGCAAATAATGCTTTCTCCTTTGTTTTTGCAAGTAAATTTTCTTCAACTATCAAGTTTTCTTAAACACTCCATTATTTTCTGAATACCAAGAAACAAAAGCATTTGATGTAAGAGGCTTAGACATATAAAATCCTTGCCCCATATCGCAGCCAACGCTGTTCAAATAATCATAGTCTGCCATAGTTTCTATTCCTTCGGCTATGGTTTTTATATTTATTGTATGCGCTAGATCCACAATGGCTTTCACAATTTCTTTTGACTGTTTGCTCGTTTCCAAATTGCGAACAAAAGACTGGTCCACTTTTAAAAAATCTATAGGCAGTTTTTGTAGATATTGAAGCGAGGAATATCCAGTGCCAAAATCGTCTAAAGCAATTTTAATGCTTGCATCGTGAAGGCGTTTAAGCCCGTTTAAAACGTGTTGGAAATCTGTAATCAAAGAACCTTCGGTTATTTCAATTTCCAATTTTTCGGTATCTAATTTATTTTCTTGCAGCAAGTTCAAAACCTTGTTCACAAAATTTGGTTGCAACAGATTATAGGAAGAAACATTAACGGCAATGTCCACATCTATGCCGCTTCTCTGCCACAGCTTTAATTGCAAAATAGCTTGCTTAATAACAAAATCTGTTATGTTTTCTATCAGAGTGCTTTGTTCAGCCTGAGGAATAAACATATTAGGAGGCACAAAACCTTTAACAGGATGGTTCCATCTTATAAGAGCTTCTACGGATTGAATTTTGCCTGTTGCTATATCTATTTTTGGTTGATAAACGAGATACATCCATCGGCTTCTTATTGCAAGGTCTATATCGCCCAAAAGGTCGGTTGCTTTTGAATATTTTGATTTTCGCACAAGACCGGAAGGGTTATACACAGCCAAATCTTTCATCTGTTTCACAGCGGTATCAACAGCTTCTTCTGCATAATCAATTGGCAGTTCTCCAGAATTTATTTCTGAAAAATCGGAAAACCTGTAAAGCCCTATATGCGAATCGCAATGCACAAAAAAACCATCGTGCAAAAAATTCTTTTTTGAGGCATTTATAATGCTGCCTTCAAATTTTTCCTTCGACTCACGAGTTTCTTCTTCGTTTTTTTCAAAAAAGAAAGATATTTGATTTGTGCCAAGCGAATAAGTTTCCATTTTAGAAGACATTCTTGCTGCAATATCTGCGTATCTGTCTTTGAATTGATAGAATATGCTTTTTAGCACGTTGTTTCCGAATATCTCGGTAAGTGTTTTGCTGTTAGACACAGTGACTATAACTATTGCAAAATGCCCGGTGCTTTGCGATTTTGAATTTTGCAATAGTTTTTCGCAAAGAGCTTGCCTGTTTGGCAATTGCGTGAAAAGGTCTGTGAAGTATATTTTTTCTTTGTAGGTTGCAAAATTTATCAGGGAATTGCCCAAAATTCCAGTGGAGTATGCCACAGCAGCATAGCCGAAAGTTCTAAGTACCCAAAATGCAGATTCATCTCTGGTTAAATCCATTCCAAAGGGGCTAAAGCACATGGTTACCATTGTTGCAAAGAAAACTCCTGGCAATTCACCAAAAACAAAAGAGAATAAAATAATGGGTATAAGGCTCAGGTGAGAGAATTCTGGATTTTTGGAACTGATAATCAGAAAAAAAACGCAAAATTGCAAAATTACTATAAGCGCTCCGACTTTTATTTTAGGGCGTTTATTTGCCAATATTATTAAATACTCTAACACTTTTTCTACAAACATTTTTCAAGCAATATAGAAAATTCTATATTGCCTTCACTAGTGGCATCAAAAAAAACCATTCAATATATCTGCGAGGAATGCGGGAGCATATTTCCGCATAAGGTTTCAAAATGCCCAGAATGCGGAGTTTCGGGTTTATTTGTGGTGGAAAAAACCTCCATGCCCCAAGGTGTGGCATCTACATCTGAGCCTATGCCAATATCTGAGGTGCCAACTAAGCACTCAAAGAGATTAACCTCTGGTAATCAGGAATTTGACCGAACTCTTGGCGGCGGCATGGCGGCAGGTTCCCTTATATTGATAGGCGGTGACCCAGGCATTGGAAAATCAACTCTTGTTTTGCAAACGCTTTCAACAATAGCGGCAGCTGGCTGCCAAACCCTTTATGTTAGCGGCGAAGAAAGTGCTGCGCAAGTTAAGCTAAGAGCAGAGAGGCTTGGAACAGCTGGCAGTGATATGATGCTGTTTTGCGAAACCTCGCTTGGCAAAATTTTGGAATGTGCCGAAAAAATAAAACCGCAGGTGATGGTTATAGATTCCATTCAAACGATGTACAGCGAAGACTTGCCCGGTACGCCGGGCAGCGTTTCGCAGCTTAGGGAATGTGCGCTAAAGTTAATGGTTTATGCAAAAAATAGCGGAACCATAACTATGTTGGTTGGTCATGTTACAAAAGACGGTCAAATAGCAGGTCCGAGAATTTTGGAGCACATGGTGGATACCGTTGCATATTTTGAAGGCGACAAAAAAGGGCAATACAGAATTTTGAGAACGGTTAAAAACCGCTTTGGCGCAACAGATGAAATAGGCGTTTTTGAAATGACCTCTCTTGGGCTTATTCCCGTGCAAAATCCCTCAAAAGTATTTTTGCAAGAAGGGGAGCTTTCACCTGGTAGCGCAGTTAGCTGCACCATAGAAGGCAGCCGTGCAATGCTGTTTGAAATTCAGGCTTTGGTTGGCAAAACAAGCTATGCCATGCCTCAAAGAGTTTCTGCTGGAGTTGAGGCAAAAAAGCTCACAATTATACTAGCTCTCTTAGAGAGATTTGCAAAACTTCAGGTGAGCAATTCCGATGTTTTTGTTTCTGTTGTTGGCGGTTTAAAATTAGAAGACCCCGGCATAGATTTGCCTCTTGCTCTTGCAATAGTTGGAAATGCACGCAACGTAAGTTTGCCGCCTCATAGCATTGTTATTGGCGAGCTAGGTCTTTCTGGAGAAATTCGCTCTGTGAGTTCCTTGGATTTACGAATTAAAGAAGCTCACCGCCTTGGCTTTGAAAAAATTGTGGTACCCGAAAGCGGTAAAATTCCAACCATTAAGGGAATAGAAATAATAAAATTTGCTAGGCTAGAACAAGCAGTGGGATGGCTGTGTTCTTAACTACTGTAAAATTTTATAATCCTTGTGTGCCGGGGCTATTTTTTGCGCGGCAAAATTTTCTGCTTCTTCTCTAGTGGCAAATTCCCCTGCGCGAACAGTGAAGTGTTTTGACTCCACTATATAAAGCTGCACTCCTCTGGTTTTGAAATCAGCAACAAGTTTTTCTGCGTTTTCTTTTAAGCTAAAGGCTCCGAGCTGCACATACCATTTTTTAGCACCAGAAGAAGGTGCTGGTGCTGTGTAGTGAACAACTGTTGGCTGAGAAGTACCCGAAAGGGGAGTTATTTTTTTTCTGGGCAACGAAAGCATGCTTGTGTCTGCTGGTTTTGTTTTTTCGCAATTCTCGGTGGTTAATCCGCTTGTGGGGTAAGCAGAAACTATGTCGCGGCAAAGGACGTAAATTTGCGCAAAATAATCCACGCTTGCGCTTGCCTGCGCCGCTTTCCAAGAACGAACCGCCCGCATAGGTTGGTCTAGCATAATTTGCAGTTTTGTATCTAATGCGCTTAACTCGGAAAACAGAGAATCGTTGGGTTCTGTTTCGCTTATAAGCCAAAGCAACTTTGGCTCCGCTTCGCGAGCCAAAATTATTTTATTTGCCTCAATCAAAGATTTTGCCTCGTTTATTTGGCAAGTTTTTTTATCTTTTGACTCTAGCATGGAACAAAGACCCGCATAAGTTCTGGCGGCGGCTTCAAAATTCCCTTGGCTATACAATTTTTGAGCTTGGGAATATAAACTATCCGCAGAAGCACCAAAGGCAGAACAAATAAACAAACAGACAGTGCAGAAAATAATTTTTTTCATTTTCTTTTTCTCCATTTAAAAATTTCCGGTTTGCAAATCCAAAAGCGACTTACTCAGCAAATAACTGTATTTTGCCTGATTGTGCTTTATTTGCGAATTATTGAAAATTGTTTGCTGCTGTACCAGCGAAGAAATATCCATCATTCCAAGTTCGTGCTGCTGAACAGATTTATCAAGGGAAAGTTTTTGGGCTTCCATTTGCACAGAAGAAACCTCCCACTGCACCCTATATGTTTCCACTTGCAAAAGCAATTGCTCAATGGCATTTTCAAGCTGCTTTTGCGTGCTCGCAGAGGCAATTTGCCTATCTTCTTTTGCCATTTGTTCAACCAATATTTTGTGCTCAGTGGCTCCCCAATCTATGATGGGAACGCTCAGTCCAAAAGTTGCGGAATATCTAAACCCTGTTTTTAACTGCGTTCCATATTCCGGCTCTCTCCAAGCTAGCCCTGCAGAAAGACCGCCGCTCAAATTTATTTTTGGGTAGCGGTCTGCTTTGGCAATGCCAATGGATTCGTCTGCCATTAAAATGGAAAGCGAATCTACTTTCTTGTTTATTGAATTTTCTTGTGCTTGCAAAAGCAATGTTTTATATTCTTCCGCCTTTTCAACATTAACGGAATCCGGTGGGGAAAGCGAAAATGCAGTACCTTGGGGAATTTCCAAAAGCTGGCGAAGCTCGGTGAAATATTGTGTTAAATTGCTTTGCGCTTGCAAAAGGCTAAGGCTATCACTTGCTACCTGTGCAAAAGCCAATGCCAAATCACTTGCTGTGTAACTGCCGGCATTGAAAAGCACAGAATCTCTTGCGAGCATCCTTTTAGAAAGCGCAAGCGCAGCCTCCGCTGCCGCCTTCGATTCTGTTAAAGACCAAACCTGCATATATGCTCTTATAACTTGTTCCGACAAAATTCTTTCTGCCGCCTCGGATTTTAACTTTGCAATTTCCTTGTTATATTCTGCTTTATTTATGGAATGTGAAATATCGCCCCTATAAATTGGCATAGAAGAATTTAAGCCTACGCTAATAGCATCTAAATAGTTAAAGGGTCTGCCATTGACAACGCCTTGGCTGGCGCTGCCGCTTAGTCCCGGAAGTCTGG
This sequence comes from Candidatus Fibrimonadaceae bacterium, assembly GCA_031281275.1. Lineage (GTDB taxonomy): Bacteria > Fibrobacterota > Fibrobacteria > Fibrobacterales > Fibrobacteraceae > Fibrimonas. Next base: position 12,163 of record JAITFP010000100.1, on the reverse strand, counting down.
CGTTTTTTGCTTGCGTTAAGGCAGATTCTGTGATTTTTTCATTTAACCTTGTGCTTGCAAGCGAAAGGCTGCTTTTCTTTGCTATTTCAATGCAATTTTGCATGGTTAAATTTTGAAAGCCTTGAGCAAAAAGGGCACAAATAGCTGTTGATAAAATAAATGCAATTTTGCTGAAATTCATAATTCACGCCTTGCCAATGCTGATAAATTCAAACCCAATTTTCTTCAGCTCTTCTCCGTTTAAAATATTGCGTCCATCAAAAACCAAAGCTGGCTTGCTCATTGAATTGTAGATTTTTTTCCAATCTAAATCTCTGTATTGCTGCCATTCAGTGCAGAGCAAAATGGCGTGGGCATCTCTTGCAGCCTCGTAAGGGTCTTCTGTTAATTGAACCTTGTCCAAAGCATCGTTTAAATCCCTTTTGGCATCTGGAAGGGCTTTGCAATCGGTGATAACTGGAATGGCACGTTCTTCCAAAAGTTCCCTTACAACCAAATGGGCAGGGCTTTCGCGGGTATCGTTTGTGTTTGCTTTAAAGGCAAATCCAAAAACAGCCACCTTTTTTCCTGCTATTGTGTTGAACATAGAGCGCAAAACACGTTTCACAGAGCGGTTTGTTTGCCATTCGTTTATTTTAACAACACTTTCCCAGTAGCTTGCAACTTCTGGGAGTCCATAATGTTCGCACAAGTAAACCAAATTCAAAATGTCTTTTTTAAAGCAAGAGCCACCAAAACCTATGGAGGCTTTTAGGAATTTTGAGCCAATTCGTGTATCTTTGCCTATGGCATTTGCAATTTCGTCTATATTTGCTCCGGTTTTTTCGCAAAGCGCGCTGAGGCTGTTTATGCTGGATATTCTCTGAGCCAAAAATGCGTTGGCGGTTAATTTTGAAAGCTCGGAACTCCACAGATTTGTTGTGATGATTTTCTCTCTCGGAACCCAGTTGGCATAAATTTTTGCTATTTCTTCCACCGCGGCGAGTCCTTCTTTGCTTTGGTGCCCTCCAATCAAAACTCTGTCTGGGTTTTCCAAATCTGCTATTGCGCTACCCTCTGCCAAAAATTCTGGGTTGCTCACAATATTAAAACGAAAGCCTTTATTGCTGCCGTTCAAAATGCGTTCCATAGATTCTGCGGTACGCACCGGAAGGGTGCTTTTTTCAACAACAATTTTTCCGTTCTCGCTTGCTGCTAAAATATTGCGGGCTGTTTTTTCAATATATTGCAAATCGCTGGCTTTGCCAGCTCCAAATCCAAAAGTTTTGGTCGGTGTATTAACGCTCACAAAAATTATATCTGCCTCTTTTATGCTTTCATCTATATCCACTCCAAAAAACAGATTTTTGCCCCTAGTGCTTTCCACAATTTCTTTTAATCCAGGTTCATAAACAGGCAAATTATCGCTATTCCAAGCATCTATGCGGGCTGCATTTATATCCACTATCTTAACTTGATATTGCGGACATTTCTTTGCAATCATAGCCATAGTAGGTCCCCCTACATATCCCGCCCCTATGCACAAGATTTTTTTCATTCCACAACCCTAAAGAAAACATCCAAAGGTTCTCTTTCAGATTCAAAAGCATTTACCACGCTATCTGCTTTTGGATAGCCAAAAGGCAAGGCTAGCAAGAATAGCAAATTCTCGGAATTTGGAATGTGCTTGTGTAGCAAATCGGGGTAAGCCATAACACTGTATTGTGGGCAGCAACCCAGACCCTTATTGTGCAATTCGGTTATAAGGGCTTGGAGAAAGAGTCCGCAATCCAAAAATGTGCCTTGCCCGTATTCTCCTTTGTTCATAGCCAAAAAGAAAACCTGCTTTGCGCCAAAAAAGCGATAGTTTTCGCCATCGTGCTCTTTGCGTTTTTCTTTGTCTTCTCTGGCAATACCTTTGTGGGTTAAAAAAGCTTTGCCCAAATCGGTGGCTCTTTTTTTGAAAGCCTCTGGCAAAGGATCCAAGCTGTATTTATATTCAAAAGCCGGAGCCTTGCCGCTGTTGAAGGCAGCCATATAATCTGCTCGCAAATTTTCCAAAGCATTTCCTTGAACCAAAATTAGCTTCCACGGCTGCGTATTCTTGCTGCTCGGTGCGCGGTTTGCCGCAAGCACCAGAGACTGCACAAGAGCAACCGGAACTAATTCATCTGTAAAAGCACGAATGGACTTTCGCATTAACAATCTCTATGGGCAAATATCAACAATCTTAGCATTATTTTCAAGGCATTCGTATGCTGTAAAATAGCTATTAAGTTTTATGCACATGCCACCAGCAATGCAATAACCACCGCCAGCATTTGAAGGATTTTCTGGGGAAGGCACGCCATCCCACTCTGGAGGCTCAGGGACATTGGCAACAGAAATAAAATTATCTGCGGAACAGCCAAAGAAAAATGCCGCAGAAACAAAAGCGAGAACGAGAATTTTTTTGTTCATATTAACCTCCTAGAAATTTATAAATCCGCCTAATCCCATTAACACATTGCCGCCATTAAATCCACCAAATGGATTATTGAACATATCAGCAGAAACCTGCGCTTCCACAGCCCAGTTTGGTTTTTGATAACGAAGTCCTGCCAAAGCTCCAGTTTCATTTCTATTCATTATCTCCAGCCTAGAGGTTTTGCTGTTTACATCATTATCCCCTACTATCAAATTTATAGCATGAGTGGCACCAGCAAAAGCCAGCCAACTATCAGACAAAGAAACTTCTGCCAAAATATTGGGAGAAATTACAAATCCAATTAGATAGTCGCTTCTTAGATTGCCTATTTTGTCGTAAATTCTTATGGAAAAATAATTATTGGAACCAGCTATAACCCTTGCTGCTGAACTTTGCAAAACGGCATAACCTATGTTGAAATTGAGTGCTGAACCTAAATAGGCGTTTCTATCAACTAATTTATTTTTATTGGGTAATATCACCGAGCCACCTGTGCGAATAGCGCTTAAATATCCATCATAACTCAAATCCCCAGAGCTGCCAGTTAAACCAATATTGCCTTGTATATCAGAATAATCCCGTTTAGTTTCATCGCCGTCAACATTGCGAACACTGCTTGAAGCATAAGTTAGCCAGTTTGCATTTATATAAAAAGTTGCAAAACTCAGAGGAGCGGAAAAATAAAGCCCTATGTTATCGCCAGCCAGTGTGGTTCTTGAGCTTGTATTTGTATTGCTGCTATCCCTCCATATTTTTGCCACCGAATAATTCAATGCAATGCCAAAAGACGAATTGGCATAACCTAAAATCAAGGCTGCCGGATTGCCTAAGGGGGAATTATCCAATCCTAGCAAAGCAGAACCATTTTCGCCAAGTGGAAAAGCGGTGTAGCCCAAACGGTCTGTTGGAGAAACATAAAAGAATTTTTGCCCGTTAATATCGCTTGGCGTTGTGACCAAGTCTGTTACATTAGAAGCTGCGCCCACCGTTCCATAGGGATTATAAGCATGACCGCGCACAGAATCAAAAATTGGTTTGCCTTCGGGAGCCACCACCACCGGAGCAGCAACAGGTGTTTCTACCACCGAACTTGAAGACGAAATAGGCGGAGGTGGAGGAATAACAGCAATTTCAGAAGAGCTTGAAACAGGGGCAGCTTCTAAAGAAACTGTGGAATCTTGCGGAACTTGCTGCGCAAAAGCAGCCACCGCAGCCAAAAGGCATAAAGCAAGAGATTTAAAAATATTCATGCCATAAATATAGTAAGTACTGATTAACTATATTTACTATATACATCAGGAGGGAATATGGGCAGCTTTTTCAAAGCTCTGGTTTTTACATTTTTTGCCGTGTGGGCATTGTCTAAACCCCTTGACTTCACCATAGAGGATATAAGGCACGGTCTTAAGATAATCATAGCTATGTTGCAGACTAAATAGCTATATTATCACTTATGGACGTAATTTTCCTGTCGAGATTGCAATTTGCCATAACAACGGTATATCATTTTTTGTTTGTACCCTTGACCATAGGCTTGGCGCTTTTTATTGCGATATGGGAAACCTCAGCTTACAGAAGCGGCAATTCCGAAGATGAAAGGGTAGCTAGGTTCTGGGGCAGGTTGTTTTTGCTCAGTTTTTCGGTTGGGGTGGTTACAGGCATTGTGCAGGAATTTCAGTTTGGAATGAACTGGTCTGAATATAGCCGTTTTGTTGGAGATGTTTTTGGCGCACCCCTTGCAATAGAGGCTCTACTCGCATTTTTTTTGGAAAGCACATTTTTAGGTCTTTGGATATTTGGTCGGCATATTTTGCCAAAAAGCGTTCACATAGCTTGTATATGGCTTGTGGTTGCCGGTTCTTGCATATCTTCTGTGTGGATACTAATTGCAAACAGTTTTATGCAGCATCCGGTTGGTTACACATTCAGCAATGGTCACGCTCAAATGACGCATTTTTGGGAATTGATTTCTAACCCATATTTTTTGCACCAATTTCCCCACGTAATCTCTGCCAGTTTGTGTACCGCCTCATTTTTTGTTTTGGGAATATCCGCTTTGAAAATTCGGCAGCAAACAGAAGATGCTTATTTATTTCAAAGAACCTTTAAATTTGCGCTATTCATGGGGATTGTGGGAATGATAGGCATTCTTTTGAGCGGGCATCTCCAAGCGCAAATGCTTTCAAATTACCAACCTATGAAACTTGCCGCTATGGAAAATCTGGAAAAAACACAGAATCCAGCACCACTTGCCATTGTGCCCGGAGTTGAAATTCCCGCATTGCTCAGCATTATGGTTTATCACAAGCCCTCTGGCGAAGTTAAAGGATTAGACGATTTGCAAAAAACTATGGAAAATCGCTTTGGTCCTGGGGACTACAAACCTTCTGTGTGGCTCACATACCTTTCGTTCAGGGTAATGGTGTTATGTTCTGGCATAATGGTTCTTATTCTTTTTTATGGAATAGTTTGGAATTTGATTTTGGGAAGGGCAATGCACAAAAAAGCGCTCCTTCTAATAACTTTTGGAATTTCGCTCCCGCATTTGGCAAACCTAACAGGTTGGTTGCTTGCAGAGTTGGGTAGGCAGCCTTGGATTATTTATGGTCTTATGCCAACGGATAAAGCTGTATCTGTTGGGGTTTCAAGCGGTGAGGTTATTTTTTCGCTTTTAGTTTTTTTGGCTATTTATGGATTTTTAAGTACTGTGATGGTTTATTTTATGCGCCAAGAAATTTCGCGCGGTTGCGTTAGCAAAAAAATAACCAGAAAAATTACAAACACATAAATGGAGGTTTTATGAATTTGGAAATTTTATGGTTTGTGTTGATTGCGGTTCTGTGGACTGGATTTTTCTTTTTGGAAGGTTTTGATTTTGGAGTTAGCATCTTGCAATTCTTTTTGGGAAAAACAGAAAAAGAAAGAGGAACCTATATATCTGCAATAACTCCTCATTGGAGCGGAAATGAAGTTTGGCTTTTAACCGCAGGCGGAGCTATGTTTGCCGCCTTTCCCGGTTGGTATGCAACATTTTTCAGCGTGCTTTATTTGCCCCTTGTTATTTTGTTGCTCGCTTTAATTGTCAGGGGAATGTGTTTTGAAATAAGGCACCGCTCGCATGTTCAAAAATTATGCTATGCCTGCGATGTTGCTCTTGCCGTGAGCAGTTTTTTTATTGCCTTGCTCACAAGCGTTGCCCTTGCAAACTTTGCCGTTGGCATACCAATAGATTCAAACGGATATTTTGTGGGGCATTTTTTCGATTTGATTCAGCCGCCTGTTTTGTTTAGCGGTTTGCTTGGGCTTTCTCTGTTTTTAACTAGTGGTGCTTTGTATTTAACCATGAAAATAGAGGGCGAATTGCAAATAAGGGTTTGCAAAATTTCAAAATTAGCTGTTACGGTGAGCCTTGCTTTATTTGCAGTCGCTGTTTTTTTCACTTTAGGACGTAGCTTAATTTGCTGTGCGCCGCTAATTTTTATTTTAGCAGCAACGGTTTTGACTTTTATGCGCCGATTAAAAACAGCCTTCATTATGGTTGCGCTTTGCACAACTTGCTGTGTTGCGGGACTCTTTTTCTTTATGTACCCAAATGTGCTTGTATCTTCTGTTCCAGAAAACAGCCTAACCATAATGAACACTGCCTCTTCGCCCTACACTCTTAAAATAATGAGCATTGTGGCGCTTATTTTTGTTCCAATTGTTTTGGCATATCAAATTTGGAGCTATTATATTTTTCGCAAGCGGATAAGTTCAAGGAACGTGCATTCTTCAGAGGTATAACAAAAAATTGTGCAAGCTGACATAAAAAGAATAACCCAAAGCCTTATAAGCCTGCCAACCTTGCCAACGGTTGTGGCACAGCTTTTTGAATTGGTTGACGATGAAAAATGCGAAAAAAAAGCTTTGGAGCAAATAGTTTCCAGCGACCCAGTTTTAGCCGCGAGGCTTTTGAAAACAACCAATGCCGGAGGAGAATCGGTTACTGGAATTCACAGCGCAATAAGCAAACTCGGTTTTGAGCAGGTAAAAGACATAAGCCTTGAAATATCCATGTCCAGAGCTTTTGAACTTAAAAATTCCGCTGTTGATTTGCAAAAATTCTGGGACCATTGCAGCGCGGTTGGCATAGTAGCCCGCATAGTGGCAAGCGAATACGAGCCGGATTTGGCAAGCGATGCCTTCACCGCAGGCCTTTTGCACGATATAGGCAAAATTGTCCTTTTGCAATACATGAACAGAGAATTTGAACAGACAATAAGCATAAGCAAAACCCGCTCCTGCGAATTGTATTTAGCAGAAAAAGAACTTTTGGGCGTTGACCACGGTCAAATAGGTTCTTGGCTAGCCGAAAACTGGCGGCTCCCACGCGCCATAAACGAGGTTATGCAATACCACCACCATTTGGAAAGGGCAGAAATAAACAAACCCTTGGTTACCCTTGTTAGCTTCGCAGACGTTTTATGCCGAATAATAGGAGCCGGAGACGGCGGCAACTATGCCCCCCCAGTATTTTCACCCGAACTAGCAAACGAACTAAACAAATGGCGCATAAATTTAGAACTAAGCGCCCTGCAACCCCTTATGTTATTGTGCATAGAGGAATTGAATAAACGAAATTTAACCCAATATGGATAGTAGGGGCGCGATTAATCGCGCCCCTACTACTACCCCAATATGGGTAAAATAAATTCCCTCAATTTTGCGAGGGCATCTTCTGTTTTCCATTCTTTTTTTTCGTATTTGGTGGCAAAATTGCTTATTGCCCTGATTTGCACACCTTTAACGTTGTATTCTTTGCAAACGGCAAAAAATGCCGCTCCTTCCATTGTTTCAACCTGAGCAACATCTCCTCTTGCCCCTTCTATTTCTTCTGTGGAAGAGCAATTCAAAACAGTTGCGCCCTTAACGGTCTTTAACGTTTTTGAATTTTTTTGGCTGGGTAATGCCCCAGAGGCAAAAAAGGTGTTTGGTTCCCAGGGCAAAAATTCAACTAGGCAGTCGCTTTTAACTTCCACTATATCTCCTAGCGAAAGCCCGCTAGAAACATAAGCTCCTGCTATGCCCATTTGAATGGCATTTTCATAGCTTCGCTTTTGAAAGGCTTTGCTAAGGCTAAGAGCAGTAGGTAAAATACCTACACCCGTCACCAAACAAGCGTAGTTTTCTGGAATTCCGTGTGGAAAAACACCATCTTTTTCCATTTCTGTGGCAAAAACCAGCAATGTCACCGCTACACCTTAAACTGATTAACCACGCCTTTCAAGCTGCCAGCCACCTTCGCAAGCTCGCCGGCATATTTGTCAACCTGCTTCGCTCCTTTAGTGCTGTCGTTTGCAATCTGGTTCACGCTTGCAGCACCATTGCTTGCATCGGCGGTTCCCTTTGCGGCATTAGCTGCATTGTGCGCAATGTCTTTGCTGCCCTTTGCAATTTCGCCAACGGCTTCGGAAACACGCTTTGCGCCCAGATTTGCCTGCCCAGCATTGCGTGCAATGTCTTTGCTGCCTTTTGCAACTTCGCCAATGGAATCTGCAACGTGCTTGGTGTTGGTGCTTGCCTGCCCAGCATTTTTGGCAATGTCCTTGCTGCCCTTTGCAACCTCGCCAATGGCTCCAGCAACGCGCTTTGCTCCAGAGTTCGCTTGTGCAACGTTGTTTGCAATCTCGGCACTTGCTTTTGTCTGCTGCGCGGCGTGGTTGGATATTGCCTCAGCGCTTTTGTTTATCTTGACTATTATCTGAGATACATCGCTTATGACCGTTACCGCATTGCTTGTGCCGCTCTGTATGCCTTCTATGCGCTGGGCTATATCGTCTGCGCTCTGAGCGCTCTGATTGGCAAGCTCTTTTATTTCGTTCGCGACAACAGCAAAGCCTTTGCCTGCCTCGCCAGCACTAGCCGCCTCAATGGTAGCGTTCAAAGCGAGAAGGTTGGTTTTGTCGGCTATCTTTTTGATAACATCGGTAACTTGACCTATTTCCTTTGCCGCAATGCCCAGCTTGTTCATCACTTCGGTTGCCTCTTTGGACTTCACGGTGGCTTCGCCTGCAACCGCGCGGGCTTCGCCTGCAACGGTGGATATTTCGTTTATGCTTGTGCTCATCTCTTCTATAGCTGTTGCCACAGTGTTCATGTTCGCGGACATCTGCTCTGCCGCGCCTGCCACCTCGTTGGCGTTCACGGAGGCTTCTTCGGCGGCGCTTGCCATTGCGTTGATGTTGCTTGCGACTTGCTCAACCGCGTTTGCCACATCGTTCACGTTTGCGGAGGCTTCTTCTGCGCCGCTTGCCATTGTGTTTATGTTCACCGTCATCTGCTCAACGGAGCTTGCCACATCGTTTATCTGGGCGGAGGCTTCCTCGGCTGTGCTCGCTATGGAGGTAACGCCTTTGCTGCAATCCTCGGCAACACCAAGAACAGCCTTGCTCTTGCTGGCTGTCTCTTCCGAGTTTGTCACAAGCTGCTTGCTTATCACGGCAAGCTCTTCGGCGGAGCTTGCGAGGTTGTCGGATTCCGAGCGCAAATCTTTCATTATGCCTTGAAGTCTGGAGGCAACGCTGTCCACCGATTTGGAGAGCTGACCGAATTCGTCTCCGCGTTCCAAATTCACACGAACTGTCATATCGCCTTTCTCTATCTTGCCGAGAGTGGCAACTGTCTTTGTCAGAGGGGCGGTTATGGAAAGGGTTAGGAATATGCCGAGGGCAATGGCAATGAGAATCACAACCACTAGAATGACGGTTGCCTGGCTTATGCTTGATGAAGCATCTGTAGCGGCAACGTCCGCGAGATGGCGGGTTTGATTGGTCATATAGTCTTTCACGGCATCCAAGTCTTTCAGTGCCTGGGAGCCAACTGAGGTAAGACCGTCTGGCAATGGATCCAAGCCGATTCCTTCAGGGGAGAAGTTTTTGGTGCGTTTAGCAAAAGCTTCCAGCGTATCTATGAAATCATCGGTTACCTTTGACACTTTCCGCAAAAGCTTTCTGCCTTCCTCATCGGTGAGTTTCTCCTGGGCGATCAATTCCTGCTCCAGAGCGGCGTTGGAAGCCCTCATGCCTTTGATGATATTCACTCGCTCGTCGGTTGACCTTGCGATCTGCCAGTTGCGTGCCCCGACACGCAGGTCTTGCACTTTCACCGCGCTGCCCACAAAAATGCCTAGGGGCACGGCTCCTGTGTCGTACATCTGGTCGGCTGCCGCCGCCACATCTTTAAGACTGCTTATGGAGCGTATTCCCATAAAAGCTGCCAAAGCGGCTAGGAATAAGAAAGACGCGATGAGTTTAGGACCCATTTTGATGTTGTTCATGGTTGGTTACCTCTTTGTAAACTTGTTTGAGGTAATATAGTAAATGTCTGAACCCCGATTCTCAGGATTCACCCGATTTACCCGATTGCAACACGAAATTATGTTTTTTCGGGAAAATCCCAAAAATCGGGCGAATCGGGGTTCAGACAATAAGGTATTTAAACCTTAAACTGATTAACCACGCCTTTCAAGCTGCCAGCCACTTTTGCAAGCTCACCGGCATATTTATCAACCTGTTGAGCGTTTTTAGCGCTATCGTTTGCGAGCTGGTTCACGCTGGCAACGCTATTGCTTGCATCGGCAGTGCCTTTGGCAGCCTCGCCTGCATTGTGCGCAATGTCCTTGCTGCCCTTGGCAATCTCGCCAACGGCTTCGGAAACACGCTTCGCGCCGAGGTTTGCCTGCCCAGCATTGCGAGCAATGTCTTTGCTGCCCTTGGCAACCTCCGTAACGGATTCCGACACGTGCTTGGCATTGCTGCTGGCTTGTCCGGCATTGCGGGCTATATCTTTGCTGCCCTTGGCAACCTCGCCTATGGCTCCGGCAACACGCTTTGCGCCTGTGTTTGCTTGCGCAACGTTGCTTGCAATCTCTACACTCGCCTTGGTTTGCTGCGCGGCATGGTTGGATATTGCATCAACGCCTTTGTTTATCTTGACTATTATCTGAGATACATCGCTTATGACCGTTACCGCATTGCTTGTGCCGCTCTGTATGCCTTCAATGCGCTGGGCTATATCGTCTGCGCTCTGCGCGCTCTGATTGGCAAGCTCTTTGATTTCGTTCGCGACAACAGCAAAGCCTTTGCCTGCCTCGCCTGCGCTGGCTGCTTCTATGGTGGCGTTCAAAGCGAGCAGATTGGTTTTGTCGGCTATCTTTTTGATAACATCGGTCACTTGACCTATTTCCTTTGCAGCAATGCCCAGCTTGCCCATCACTTCTGTTGCCTCTTTGGACTTCACGGTGGCTTCGCCTGCAACGGTGCGGGCTTCGCCAGAAGTGTGGGAGATTTCGTTTATGCTTGTGGTCATCTCTTCTATGGCTGATGCTACCGTGTTCATGTTTGCAGACATCTGCTCTGCCGCGCCCGCAACTTCGTTGGCATTCACTGCGGCTTGTTCGGCTGCGGCTGCCATTGCGTTTATGTTTTCTGCTACTTGGTCAACCGCGTTTGCCACATCATTCACGTTTGCGGAGGCTTCTTCTGCGCCGCTTGCCATTGCGTTTATGTTCACGGTCATCTCTTCAACGGAGCTTGCTACCTCGGTTATGTTTGCGGAGGCTTCTTCGGCTGTGCTGGCTATGGAGGTAACGCCCCTTGATGCTTCTTCGGTCACGTTCAAAACCGCCTTGCTCTTGCTTGCTGTTTCTTCGGAGTTGTTCACAAGCTGCTTGCTTATATTGGAAAGATGCTCTGCCGAGGTTGCGAGGTTATCGGATTCCGAGCGCAAATTTCTCATTATGTCTTGGAGTTTGGTGGCAACGCTATCTACAGATTTGGAGAGCGTTCCAAACTCGTCTCCGCGCTCAAGCCCAGTGCGAGCTGTCATGTCGCCTTTCTCTATTTTGGCAACCGTGCCTACAACCACCTTTACTACGCCAGTTATGGATAATGTTAAGTATATGCCTATGGATAAGGAAAACACCACTACCACTACCAAAAGGATAATCGCAAATCTTTTGGCATCTGCTGCTGATTCATTCCCTTTTTCCCAAGATTCCTTGACCGCGCCTATCCTAACCTCCTTAGCTTTGTTGGTCAATTCAAGGATATCGTCCCCTATTTTCCCTATATGCTCAGGAGTGCCTCTTGGATAGGATCCGGTGACGGGGTCCCACTCGGTGTTCGTATTTGAAAACTTGCGCGCTTCAACCGCATAATTGTTGCAGGCATCCGAGAGCTGTTTCAAAAGAACCCTTGTCTCTTCCTTGATGCTGGTGTTTATCTGCTCTTGTATGTTCTGAAGTGCAATATCGCGGGCAGCGTCTATTTTGTCGAGGACAGCTTCACGCTTTGCTTTAGTTCCCGAAGATAGCCAATCACGCATCTGTACACGCATTTCCTGCGTTTGTTTCAATGTTTCCACAAGATTCCCCAAAGGAATGGCTCCTTTTTTATAGATGAAATCCGATTGATCATTGAGTTCTGTCAGTTGACTTGACATATAGATTCCCATGATAGCTGCAAGTACTGATACTAGCAAAAAGGAAAATATCAGCTTAACGCCGATTTTGATATTGTTCATGTTTGGTTACCCCTCTAACAAGTTGTTTGGGGTATAATATAGTAAATGCTGATTAACTCGCTAGGCTAGTGGGGAATGGCTAGTGGCTAGTGGGAAAGCCATAAAAACCAGTATTTCTAGGACGACTACTAGCTACTTACCACTAGCTACTCCCAA
>JAITFP010000056.1 GCA_031281275.1 Candidatus Fibrimonadaceae bacterium | reverse complement strand
TTGTTGTCTTGCACGTTTATAGTCGCTTTTTCAAAACGATTGAAATGATGCGAAGCGTAGTTTGAATATCCGTGCCCTGCTACTTTTGAAACGTTCATAATAAATCCTATAATTTAATAGTTCTGCTATACTTATCGGCATATAGCGGAAAAACTTTAAGGAAATTAAGCAAAATGCACAAATTTGATGTTAAAATACATCCATTTCATATAATTTCTGTTTTATATCTGAAATATATCTTCTTGTAATACATAAAAAAGCACCGTTGGATAATGTCGCTTCAAAGCGATTATTGTCTAATGGTCTGAATTTGTCCAGTTTGTTAATATTGACAATACAATATTTGCTAACTTGCATAAAACCATTGTCCTTTAGTTTTTCATATATTTGATACAAACGACTTTTAACAATATAGCTCTCTTTTTTGCAAAAGACAACAGTTTTTCCATCAACGCTTTCAATATAATAAATATCAGAAATATTTACCATTTTTACACTACTGCCTGAATAACACTCTATTTGCGCATCAACCGATTTTATCGATGAGATAATGCGTTCTACAATTTTATTCTTTATCGGATATGTAATTAATATCTCGATATCTTTTTTCAAAGAATTTTGTTCAAGGTTGATAATCATTATATGCTTAATTATAGGTTTTTTTTAGAAAAAACTTTAAAAAAGTTAAGCAAGATGCATAAATATAATACTAAGATGCAGAATTAGATTAGAAATTTTTCATTCCAACAAAAACACCACCGATATATTAGTTGTTATTTCCAATTCGCCTACTGGCAATACTGTTGCATCGGCAGCAACCATAGTAGCTTCTTCTGCAAAAACTGCTCTTTGGTTATATAATCTATTTTGTATTGGCGAAATTTGCTGAAATCCATTTTCTGATATGCTTAGTATTTTGACGATTTTCAGTTTAGACAATTCTGCATATTGATTGGCTTTTTCAACAGCTTTTTTATATGCAAGTTCACGAGATTTAACATAATATTCAGTTGGATTTTTTACGCTGAAATTTACTTGATTTAATTCTATTCCGTTGATTTGTATAAGTTGGTCAATTATTCCAGATACTTTTTCATTATCATTGTTGATACCTTCAATAGAAAAAGTTATGCTTTGCTCGGCTCTTTGCCCAATTAAAATACGCCGCCCCTTTCCATAATCGTATTCTGAGTTAAACCTAAGCGAGGCTGTGTTTATATTTTTATCTTCAATGTTTGCCTCTTTTAATACTTTCATAGCCTGCCTAACCATTTTGTTTATCTCTTCTTGAGCCATTTTAGTGGTTTGAGCAACTTTGCTCAAAGTAATGCTCATTTGAATCATATCTGGCTGGGCTGCCACCGTGCCGATTCCAGAGACTGAAATGGTACTTTGGTTTGGCGGTTCGGGTTGTTTGTTGCAAGCAAAGGTGAATGTTGCAAGCAATGCTAAGGTGTAGGCTAGGAAGCGGTTTGTTTTCATGGGATTATTCCTCTTGCGATTTTTGAGTGGCTTCACAAAACTTATGAAACTCCGGTTCTACTGCTAAAAAAACATCAACTAATTCAGGATCAAATTGGCGACCATTTTCTTCTAATATAATTGATTTTGCTTTCTCACGACTTAACGGCTCTTTATATGAGCGTTTTGAACGCAATGCATCATAAACATCGGCAATGGCTATTATACGAGCTAGAATAGGTATTTCATTTTCTTTTTTACCGTCAGGGTAGCCGCTGCCGTTCCATCTTTCGTGGTGATGTTTAGCCATTATAAAGGCACTTTTCAAAAAGTCGTTGTCTTTTGCAAACTGCATGGACTTTTGCAAAGATTCCGCTCCTGTTGTGCTGTGGTTTTTCATAGCTTCAAATTCTTCATCGGTCAATTTCCCGTTTTTAAGAAGAATGTTGTCTGGTATTGCAATTTTTCCCATATCGTGCAGAAGGGAAGATTCAGCTATTTTTTGAATTTCTGATTCGGTAAGTTTATAACCGCGTCTCACCATTTCGCGTAGCAAAATAGCAACATATTCGCTTACACGCCTTGTGTGTTCTCCGGTATAGCCGTCTTTTTTTTCTATTAAATCGCTCATAGAGTACACAATAGCTTTTTGAAGATTGCGGATGCTTTCGGTTTGTTTATCAACCTCAGATTGCAATTCCTTATTGAAACGCTCAATTTGGGCGTGAGATTCATTTAGCTGCCTTATCAAATCTTCTTTTTCGGTGATGTCGGTTACTATCACAACGGTGCATATAATTTCGCCAAATTTATCATAGACATCATTTCGTGAAATTTGGCATTTTTGCCCTTCAACACGGCAAACAGCATTGCTATTATCCGTAAAATCAAACAAGTCCATTAATTTTAGTTTAGTGAGTTGTTCTGTATTTTTCTTGAAAAAACTTTCCGAAGCTGCATTGCAGAGCATAATATCACTTGTATCATCAAGAATAAGCACAGGCAGTTTAACCGCAGTGTAAACATATTTGGCAAGATTGGAAACATTAAAACTGAAGTTGTTGTATTGGTTTGCATAATCGTTAAAAATAAAGATAAGTGCCAACAACGCAATAAATGGGATAATTTCCATCCAATATGCAGAAGAAATCAATTGACTAGCAAGAAAAATAAGCGATACCAGAGAACTTATTAATATTGTTTTTGCTTGTAAACGGTCTCGTTTTAGAGACGCGCTTTTTATCCATTTATATTGTAGATAAATCAAACAACAGGAGGAGAAAATAACATTTAAAATAGCAAGTCTATTAAAATTTGAAGATATAATGCTCATTGGGTCAGCAGACGCAACGATAATAATAAATATTACGGAAAAGGTAAGGGTACTGGTAAAGAACGAAGCAAACTGCAATATTTTAATTCTTTTGGATTTGATTTTTGAAAGATTAAGTATAAATGAGAAAAGAAACGGAACTATCATAATTTTTATTGATGAGAGAATCATATTTAATTTGCTAAAAATATAATTTGATTTGCGTAAATCTACGCCTTCTGAAAATGCTTTATAAAATATAATGCTGTTGTTAAAAGTGGAAACGGCAATTATTGCACAAAAGGCAAAAAAATACCAATTCAAATCACTACGATGTTTTTTACCAACAATTTGAAACGTGCCTAGGAAAAGCACGATGATGGAAATAGCAAAATATATTACTGCAAAAGTCATTTTGCAACTATTTCTATTTCAACTTTTGAACCCAAAGGCAAAGCAGCTACGCCAAGAGTGCTACGTGCCGGATAGGGCTTGTTAAATTTATTTTTATACACTTCATTCATATCTTGAAAGTCATTCATATCAGTTAGAAAAACATTTACTTTTTGAACATTATCAGAAGTAAGTCCTGCGCTTTCCAGCAAATTGAATATATTGCTGAATACCTGTTCGGTTTGCGCTTTAATATCGCCTTCCACTAGTTTCCCAGTTTTCGGGTCAATCGGTATTTGCCCCGAAAAAAACACAAGCCCATCAACATTCACGCCAAGAGAATACGGACCCACAGCCGCAATATCTTTTGAACATATTTCTTTTCTTGTCATATTTTGTCTCCAGTAAAATTACTCACGCACGACCTATATTTTCTTCAAAATTTTCAAAAGTGTATCTGTTGCGACCATTTTTTTTGGATTCGTATAGGGCTTTATCGGCGGCTTTTATATAGTCTTGGACGCGGTGCCAATGCTTAACTATGCTGGTTGTGCCTCCAACAGAGATGGTTACGCAATCTGCTATATGGCTTGCTTTATGGGGCATATTGCACTCACGTACTTTTTCCAATAATTTTTCTGCAATCACATGAGCGCCATTCTTATCGGTATTGGGCAGTACAACGGCAAATTCCTCTCCACCGTACCTTGCAACAAAATCCAAATCTCTCGACACGCATTTAGAAAGAGAGCTAGCTACCGTTTTAAGGCAATTATCGCCAGCATCGTGGCCATACGTATCATTGTATTTTTTGAAATAATCAATATCTATCAACAGCAAACTTAGGTTGCTATTGGCACGTACCATGGATTTGATGATTTTTTTAAGATGTCCATCCATATACCGCCTATTGTAAATGCCAGTGAGCTGGTCAATTATGGTCATATTGAGAAATTCACCAAGAGTTCTTATTTCATCTTTATGAGAATTATCTTCGCTCGGTTTTAATTCCCAGTCGAATAATGTTTGATTTATTGTTTTTACCATTCGATTGAGAGGTTCCAACATTCCAACTACAAATATATTGAAAACAACAAAAACAGCAAAAATAATAGTCATCATTATTCCAAAAAGAACAGTCATGCCACGCAGAGAATTTCCAACTTCAACAGGGCATATAGCGGTTATATACCAATTCAAAGCAGGGATAGAACCAATTGCAATTATTTGCTTGTCTTTTGTCTCAAAATGTTCAATTTTTTCATCGGTTTTAAGCTCTTTCGTTCTGGCAAGAATTTCTGCGCCGTGGTTTAACACTTCGATTATGTTTGCTTTCTTTTCAACAAGAGCAATATCACTTGCACCAGTTATTTCTCCATCTGCTTTAAGAAAATACAACTGTGCAGTACCTGAATAATTTTGATATACATTATTTATAAAATCAAACAGATTTATGCCTGTTCCAACAATGCCAATGGGTTTATGCTTATCAAAGACCGGTGCGTTTATCCAGAGGTTTGTCACATTGAGGTTAGGGTTGTAATTGATATTGAAATTGTATTTTTCTTCTCCATTAAGAGTCATCATATACCAATAATTATTTGTGTCTGCCGTATCAACCGTATATACATACAATTCATCGGAGAAGAATTTTTTATCAATATCATTTACCCAAAAAATTGAGTTGCTTGCAAAAGCTTTGCGATATCCTGCTATTTCTTCAAAAGCAATTCCTTGCAATTCAGAACTTGTTGGATTGAGAAAGTATCGTTGTATCAATGGAGAATTCGCCATTTTTAGTGCAATGGCAATTTCGCTCTTCAACGATGCTTCCAGTTTGAGTCTCTCTGTTTCAATTATCTGTGTTAATTCATATCCGGCGTTTCCATGCTGGATTTTACCAATTAAAATTATAAATGTCACACTTACAAACATAAATATAAGCAGAAACAAAATAGAAGAAAAAACGATAAATCTTCGCTGCATGGAAGTTTGATGCTTACGGGAAACAGGTATAGAAAATATGGTTTTTGTCATACTTCCACCACTGGGCTATGTCTGGAATATTCTTGCAAACTGCACACATCCATAATATCTAATTTTTTCATAGCGTACAAACCATCAACCGTACGTTGCAAGCCGTGCAATGTTGTGGTCACTGGAATGCCGTGCAATAAGCAGTTTGTACGGATTTTCATTTCATCGCTTGCCGGCTTTTCCCCTTTGCTCGGAGTGTTCACTATCCAAGCTAACTTACCTTCCTCTATCAAGTCCACGGCGTTTGGTCTGCCGTCTGCCACTTTGAATACGGCATTTGTTGGAATTCCGCTATTTCTCAGCATTGTGCTTGTTCCCCTAGTGCAATAAAGCGTAAAACCTAAATCTACTAATTTTTTTATGTAAGGAATTGCTGCGGCACGGTCTTCGCTACGGAGGCTTAAGAAAATATTCCCGCTTTTAGGCAATTTGCTGCCAGAGGCTATTTGGCTTTTCAAATAAGCCATGTTTGCTACGCGGTCTATGCCCATAACTTCGCCAGTGGATTTCATTTCTGGGCTTAAAATTATGTCAACGCCGGGGAAGCGTGCAAATGGAAATACAGCTTCTTTAACGGAAAAATGGCTTGGTATAAATTCTTTTGTAAAACCAATTTCCTTTAATTTTTTGCCAGCCATGCAAAGCGAGGCAATTTTTGCAAGCGGAACGCCTATTGCTTTGCTAACAAAAGGAACGGTTCTGGAAGCTCTTGGATTTACTTCCAGTACATAAACAGTTTCGTTTTGTATGGCATACTGAACATTCATCAAACCGCAAACATTCAACTCCTTTGCCATTGCCTTTGTGTGCTCTCTTATTGTGTTTTGAACTGGATCGGAAAGCGTTATTGGCGGAATTGTGCAAGCGCTATCACCAGAATGCACTCCTGCGAGTTCCACGTGTTCCATTATGCCGCCTATAACCTGAGTCTCTCCATCTGAGAGGCAATCCACATCAACCTCGGTGGCGTTCTCTAAAAAGCTGTCTATCAAAATGGCTCTACCCTCAGAAACTTCCATAGCTTTTGCCATATATTCGTGAAGTCCTGCTTTATCGTAAACTATAACCATAGCTCTGCCGCCCAAAACAAATGAGGGGCGCATAAGTATGGGGTAGCCTATTCGCTCTGCGATTTTTTCGGCTTCTTCTTCGGTTTTCGCAAGTCCGTTAGGAGGCTGCAAAATGCCAAGTTTTTTAATCATATTCGCAAAAAGCTCGCGGTCTTCTGCAACGGCAATATCGTTTGGAGATGTGCCTATTATGTTCACTCCATTTGCCTTTAAACCTTCTGCCAAATTAAGCGGTGTTTGCCCACCGAATTGCACAATAGTGCCAAAACAATTTTCCCTTTCGTAAACTTCAAGGACATCTTCCAAAGTCAATGGTTCAAAATAAAGTTTATCAGAAGTATCGTAATCAGTTGAAACGGTTTCTGGGTTTGAATTTAGCATTATGGTTTCAAAGCCAGCTTTTCGGAGTGCAAAAGAGGCATGAACGCAGCAATAATCAAATTCTATTCCTTGTCCAATGCGATTTGGCCCACCGCCTAATATGAGAATTTTTTTCTTTTCTGTTGTAGTTGTCTCTTCGTATTTGGAATTTTTTGCCCCGCTTGAATAGCTTGAATATAAGTAAGGAGTAAAGGCTTTGAATTCGGCGGCACAGGTATCAACTTTATGGAACTGTGGGCGGAGATTTATTTCTTTTCGTTTTTTTCTAACGGCTTCTTCTTTTTCGCAAAGAATGTTTGCAATTTGCTTATCGGAAAATCCGAATTCTTTTGCCTGTTCAAAAAGCAAGTAATCTTTTGCAAGACCTTCTAAATTTTTTGCGGAACGAATTTCATTTTCGTATTCTGCAAGCTCTTCAAATTGCCGCAAAAACCAGCGGTCTATTTTTGTTAGTTCATAAATTTTTTCAACACCCCATTTGCGAGTAATGGCTTCAAGCACCATATATATGCGGTTCGCGCTGCCTATGCATATTTTTGTTTCCAACTCTTCATCGCTTAGGTTTTTGAATAAATGTTCTTTTCCGTCTGCGCCAAAACCAGCCCTGCCTGTTTCCAGAGAACGGAGTGCCTTTTGAAAAGACTGTTTGAATGTGCGCCCAATAGCCATAGCTTCGCCAACAGATTTCATCTGCGTTCCGAGCTTATCGTCTGCACCTATGAATTTTTCAAATGCAAAGCGAGGAATTTTGGTTACGATATAATCTATTGAGGGTTCAAAGCAGGCACGTGTTTTTTGGGTTATATCGTTTGGAATTTCGTCTAAGGTATAACCAACCGCTAATTTGGCGGCTATTTTTGCAATGGGAAATCCGGTTGCTTTTGAAGCGAGTGCTGAAGACCTTGAAACTCTCGGATTCATTTCAATAATAACCAAACGCCCGTCATTTGGGTTAATGGCAAACTGCACATTTGAACCGCCCGTGCTAACTCCAATCTCGCGCATAACGGCAATGCCGGCATCTCTCAATTTTTGATATTCCTGGTCGGTGAGCGTTAGAGCAGGAGCTACGGTAATTGAATCGCCCGTGTGAATTCCCATTGGATCTATGTTTTCAATTGAGCAAACAATAACGCAGTTATCTTTAGTGTCTCTCATTATTTCAAGTTCAAATTCTTTCCAACCTTCAATGGATTCTTCAATCAACAATTCTTTTGTGGGAGAATAATACAAACCTCTTTCGCATATTTCTTTGAATTCTTTTTCATTCCGAGCAATGCCACCACCTGTGCCTCCAAGCGTGAAGCCCGGACGTATAACAAGGGGCCAAGTATCCAGCGAATTTTTTATGTTGCAAGCCTCTTCATAAGAATGTGCTATTCCGCTACGTGGCATATCAAGCCCAATTTTTTTCATAGCCTCTTTGAACAAGCCTCTGTCTTCGGCTTTGCGAATTACCTCAGGAGTTGCCCCAAGCATTGTAACGCCATAGCGTTCCAGTACACCGCTGTCTGCAAGCTCCATAGCGAGGTTCAGGGCAGTTTGCCCACCTAGCGTAGGCAGCAAGGCATCTGGGCGTTCCCTGCGAATTATCTCTGTTAAAGCTTCTTTGGTAAGAGGTTCTATATATGTCCTATCTGCAAAATCAGGGTCTGTCATTATGGTAGCTGGATTTGAATTAACCAGCACCAATTCATACCCCTCAGTTTTCAGCGATTTGCAAGCCTGTACCCCAGAATAATCAAACTCGCAAGCTTGCCCAATGACAATAGGTCCGGAACCTATAAGGAGAATCTTTTTTATGTCGTTGCGTTTCGGCATTTTGTCCCTATGTTGTTAGGGGGTAAGGTAGAAAAATTTTGTAGAACGATTTTCTATTTTCCATAATGGAGGCTTTTATGGCAAAGCAAAATATTCATAAATTAGCTTTAAATTATTTTATAAAACATCAAAAAGAACTTTGTAAAAAATACAAAGGCAAGGAACTTTTAATGCGTGGCGCAAAAGTAATTGATGCGTATGATACCTTTCACGAAGCCGCTGCTGCAGGCAGGAAATTGTTTGGTTCTGGGAATTTTTCCGTTCAAGAGTGCATACCAGGGGATGACGCTTATACCGTTGATATTCAACCATTGGTATTTGCATGAATTTGACTATCAGGCACCAAGGTTTTGCAAAAAAAATAATCTGTAATGCACAAATAACATCTATTGACAGTGGCAAATCCATAAAGGTTACAGCAATGTGGGATACTGGGGCTACAAGGTCTTTAATAAATGACAACATAGTTAAAAAATTGCAACTTAAAGCAATAAATCTTGCTATAATAAAACACGTTGCAGGAACAGAAACTTATCCTGTATATTCAGCAGCCCTTAAAATTGTACCATTCCCAAATATTCATACTTTTGATATGATTATAGGAATGGATATAATTACATTAGGTAAATTTTGCATAGAGAATAAAAATAGCAACTCGTTTTTCTCTTTTAAATGTTAAGGTAAGTTTTATTTTTCTATATTATTATTCTATGTCGCATTTGCCACACAAAACGCTTTCTGTTAGACCCTGCACCGCAAGGTCTAGGAAAATGCTTTTCGGCGGGGGGGGGGGGGGGGGGCCCGGGGGGGGGGGCGGCGGCGCGGCCCGCGGCGCCGCGGGGGCGCGGCGGGGTGCCC
>JAITFP010000052.1 GCA_031281275.1 Candidatus Fibrimonadaceae bacterium | reverse complement strand
GAGAAATTTCCCTTCAACAAAGGAGTTCATTATGAAAACTAATCGTTTTCTTTTGGTGGCTATCTTCGGATTTGCTTTGGCATTCAGCTCTGCTTCGGCTCAGGGCTTATATTTTGATATAGGATTTGGGATAGGACCAGGCACAACTAAATTAAGTAATAATGATGTTGTCAAAGAGATTAAGTCTTACGGAAAAGTTGATAGTGAGTTGTCAATAGAAGATGGTTTCAAGTTAGGATTTGGACCGATTAGAGGCAAACCTATCTATATCGTAGGCGTACTAGGTGGAATAAGACACACAATTGAAGATGATTATTTAGATTATATGCAGTTTAATTCTTACTTACTTGGTCCTGGAATAATTATATATCCAATGAATTTTATGCAGTTTGGAGTATCAATAGGGATTTCGTGGGTTGCTAATCAAACAAATTTGGAAATGGAAATGTATGACAGTGACGGAGGATTTGCATGGGATATTTCTGCGGCACTTGATATAGGGGGAAAGAAAAATGCGTGTTTGATAGGAATCAGGTATTTCGGTACTAGCAATACGTTGAAAGAATCAAAAGCTAAACAAGAATCTTCTATGATAAGTGTTTTCATAAGATACGCATTTAGAAACAAAAACGATGGATATGAAAATAATAGATACCAAAACAATAAATATCGAAATAAAAGCAAAAAAAATAAGAACAAAAACTATGAATATGAAGAATACGAAGATGATGAATACGAAAACACAGACTATGATGAGTAGAATTTCATCATAGTGTTGTAAAAGAATTATTCGAAAGATTTAGCTCACCCCATTCCTCTCTTAAACTTATTGCTCCACCATAAAAGGAACGGAGCGCTTATATAAATAGACATTAAATAAACAATTCATCGTGAGAACCAAGTCTTTGCAAAATCAATTCATCTTCGTTAATTTTGTAAAGCAATAAAAAATCTGGTTTCCAAGTTATGTGTAACTCTCTGTAACCTGAATAATTTCCTTTTAAAGGGTGGTCTATTTCTTTCAATGTTGCAATGTCCCTGTGCTTTTTATCGGATTTTTTTATATCTCTTGAGAATTGTGGTGTTTGAGTTACATTAAGCATCTAATCCCCAAGATTTATACAATTCCTTTGTTGTTCTAAATCCCTTTTTTTTGCCAGACTTTATATAATTTTCGGTCCATTTAAACGCTTCAACTGTTTCTGCATTTGGAACGTCTTCCAGCCTTTCTTTCGATATTTTTTGAACTTTAGGTTTTATAAAAGTTATTAAAACCTCATATTCCTCGTCAAAAGGAATAGCTTCTTTTGGTTTGATAGACACTCCATCATAAACCCCTTGAATTGCCAGCATAATAAACCTCTTAGTTAATATAGAAATTCCGCAATTCTACCCCATTCCTCTCTTAAACTTATTGCTCCACCACAAAAGGAACGGAGCGCTTATGCAAATAGAGGAGTAAGTACCTACGATAATACCCGCAGACATAACTATGCCAAAATCTCTGATGCTTGAACCGCCCATAATTGCAAGCACCACGCATACAAACAAAGTGGACAAGCTGGTGATTATTGTACGGGAGAAACTCTGGTTAATGGAAATGTTTATGCGCTCTTCAAGCGTTTCTTTGGCAAGCAATTTATTTTCACGAATACGATCGTAAATAACTATTGTATCGTTAATTGAATAACCAATCATCGTTAAGAAAGCCGCTATCATTGCGCCATCCACGGGAAGTTTAAATAGGCTTATAACGCCTAGGCAGAGAATTGTATCGTGAATTAGCGTGATTATTGCGCCTGCGCCAAAGCCGAGACCCATTTTGCCAAAACGTGCCCATATATAAATACCAATGCCAATCCAAGAGAGAATAACGGCAAGTATTGCATTAAAGCGAAGCTCGCCGCCTATTGTTGGTCCAACTACGTCTTCGGCAACAATTTTCGGAGTACCAGCGTTTGCGAGTGCCGCGTTTAGCACTGCGGTTTTGGTTTTAACAGCTTCTTCGCCAGAATCTTGAGTTTGAATACTCAACATATATTGGTTAAGTGATGTGCCGCCTAGTTTGCGAACAGTTGCATCGCCCAAACCGCCTTTGCCGAGAGCATTGTTAAGTTCTTCGGTATGAATGGAATCGTCTGCATATTCAACAGTGTAAACCAAACCTCCGGTGAAATCTATGCTGTAATCAAAGCCTTTTAAAACTCCAAGCGCAATGCACGCTATGCAAAGCCCAATGGAAAGTTTTGCCCAAATTCCACGCTTTGAAACAATTTGAAGTTTTGCCTCTTGCAGCCATTTTATGCCGTTGCCTATATTTAGGCTTTTTGCATCGTGCTTGGAAAGTTTAAGATCAAAAATAGCTCTGGTAACGGTTAACGCAGAGAAGAGCGATGCAGCTATACCAACCATCAAAGTGAGACCAAATCCTTTTACCGGACCTGTGCCTATTTTGTAAAGAACAAATGCAACTAAGAATGTTGTTACGTTAGAATCTAAAATTGCGCTGAATGCTTTTTCATAACCTTTTGAAACCGCCATTCTAGCCATTTGACCTGCTCGCAATTCCTCCCTTATGCGTTCGTAAATTATTATGTTGGCATCCAAAGCCATAGCCACCGTTAAAATCATGCCGGAAATACCAGGCAGAGTTAAGGTTGCGTGGAATATGGAAAGAGCTGCTCCTATAATCAAAACATTTATGAAAATACCTGCGTTTGCCACTAAACCAGCAAAGTTATAGTAGAATATCATAAACAAAAGACATATCACAAAACCTATTACCGCAGAACCAAAACCCGCTTTGATGTTCTCTTCGCCAAGGCTTGCTCCAACATTTCTCAGCTCCACGATTTTCATTGGTGCAGGCAATGCGCCTGCTCTTAAAACAACAGCCAGCTGGGTTGCCTCTGCCATGCTTTCCAAGCCTGTGATTTGAGCTTCGCCATTTGGTATGCGGTCGCGAATAACAGGAGCGCTAATCACCTGCCCATCCAAAACAATTGCCATTTGCTTGCCAACATTATTGCCAGTGACCGAGCCGAATTTTTTTGGTCCCATTCCCTTAAAGCGAAGTGATACCGCTACCTGTCCGGCTGAAAGTCCATCGGAAACGCGGTGTGGATTTGCGGTGGCAATTTCTTTGCCGTCCATTTCTGTGCGGCGTTTTAGCAAATAGAGTTTTTTGAGCTTATTTCCGTTTTGTTCTTTTTCAAAGCCACGCCCCCAATAGAAAGCAACATCTCTGGGGATTAAAGCCTGCACCCCAGGCATTTCCAAAATAGCTTGTATTTTTGAAATATAGCCATCTGGAACGGCTAAACTAGAACCGTAATTAACCATATAGCCAGTGAAGGGGCGATCTGGGTTCAAATATGCTGCGCTTTTGTCTTCAATTTTATCATTGGTGGAATCTCCTACTGCTGGCTCGTTTGTTTTGCCACCCAAGAGCAATGACTCATCGCTTAAAGAATCTATTTCTGGAGCTGCAGGTTCGGATTCCTTAGCCTCAGCGGAATCTGCCATAGGAAGGTTGCGTCCTTTTAAGAAATTGTCAATCAAAGTAAGGGTTTGCCCAGTCTTTTCTTGTTCAGCGACTATTTTAAATTCAAGCATAGCTGTGCCGCCAACCAAATTGCGAGCATCGTCCACATCCACACCTGCAAGGTCTGCAACAATACGACTATTGCCACTGGGGTAAATTTGCGGTTCAGAAAGACCGTATTGGTCAACTCTGTTGCGAATTATTTCAAGCGAGCGTTCTTGAATATCAGAGGCTTCGTCTGGTTTAAGACCGCTTTTATCTATTTCTAGAATTATGCTTGTGCCGCCAGCTAAATCCAAGCCAAAATTCACGGATTTTTCCACAATTTTTGGGTTTTCCTTGGCGAATTTTACCTTTTCGGCGCCTTGATTTTTATGATATTGAATTGAGGGCCACAAGCTGTAGCCTGAGAGCAACACAACTGCCAGAATTATCCATTCACGGAGACCAAAACCTTTTTTTGTCATTTTCTTATCCTTTTTACCTTTTTTGGTGGTCTTAGAATATAGAAAATATTTTACATTTAAATGCTGTGAAATACCATTTAAGATAATTGGGGAGCCAGGCTCTAAATTTGAAATTGGATTTTCCGGCAACCCGATCTGTCCAAATTGTGGGGGTTTCGCATATTTTTTCCCCTTGTAAATGAGCTTTAACAACCAATTCCAAGCTAAATTCAAAACCACCCATACTTTCAATTTTTTGTTTTTTTAAGAAAGATGTTCTCCAAAGTTTAAAACCGTTTGTCACATCGTGGCAGGAAACTCCCGCAAAAAAATGCAGGGATAAACCTGCAAAACGACTCATTAAACCTTTTAAAAATGGACCTCCAATTTGCTTTCCCCCTTTCATATAACGGCTTCCGCAAACTATAGAAGCATTTTGTTCTTCTGCTATTTTTACCATTTCATTTATAGTCTGAGGTTCGTCGCTTAAATCTGCCATTGTAATTACAACATATTCCGTTTGCGCGGTTTCAAGTCCAGTTTTCATTGCTCCGAGTGCCCCACTTCCATATAAATTTTTAACCAATGTTATATTTTTATATGTTTTTTGCAGTTCATATACAATAGGCAAGGTGTTGTCTGTTTCTGTGTCGTAAACTATATTTATTATATGCGGAATAATAACTTCTTTTTCAATTTTCTCAACCGTAAAACGAATATTCTCAGCTTCGTTATAAACGGGAATAGCAATGGTTAATTTATGGCACATTGCATATATCTCCAAATGTTCGGGCTAGATAGTGAAATATTTGTGTGATTGGAAGAAAATCAGACCTTGCATTATATGATCTAAAAGATATTGTGAGAAAGAAAACAAGCAATAGAGTAATTCCTGAGCAAGAATAAAAGGTTTTTAAAATAACTTTTCTCATAGCTGTTTCCTTTTCTTGCAATTGAAAAGCGCAAACTAATGCACCAATTGCAATAATCCAAGAAAAATCCATAGTATAACGCCAGACTACAGCAGTAAATGCAAATAGAGTTATATTAAGCAATGAAATAAAAATTCCAGCAAAAATAAGATTTCTCAAAATATTAACTTTTCTGGCATAAAATAAAAACCACATAATGGGAAAACAGAAAATACCAACTATTGGATCAATTACAATAAAAAAATTAATTACAGGAATTAGAAAATATGTTTTTTTTGCTAAAACAAAAGGAAATATAAAATCTAAAATTGGCGGATTAAATAAATAAACTAAAAATGTTTTTATAAGGAAATTTATTTTTCCAATGATACCAACAGAGCTATAAACACCATTGTTCACAGACATCATAGCATAGGCATCACCAAATGAAAAAGGAGAATCAAAGCGAGCGTAATTATAATATGCAAGAATTGAACCTACGATAACGAATGGAATTATTATAGCAAGCAGATACTTACTAGAATTTATTAATTCCTTTCTTTTATCCCAAAGTACAACAGGAATTAAAATACTCCAAAACAAAGCAGTGGGGCGGCAGCCAACAGCAAGGGCAAATGAAAGCGAGGAAATAATGAGCAATTTAATAGAAAGTTTTTCCCTTGCTTGCAATAACATAATAAGACCCAAAATCACAAAAACTAGTGCCGAATATTGTGCTATTAGATGGAATATTTGTGTTGCTAAACTGATAGGTATGAGCGAAAAAGCATATAAGGTTGCCCCTCCGATTAAAAAGAAAAAATAAGGAAGTTTTTTTAGATAATTATGCGCAATTTGTTTCCAGAGCAGCATTAGCAATATAGTCGCTACGGAAGCAAATAAAAATGTCCCCATTGAAGTTGGTAAATAATTTCCCGTTATTAATTTGTAAGGAGCAAATAAAATGATAACTGGAACCATTCCGTAATAGCTGTAAAGCTTGCCTTTGTAATATGAGTGGTCCAAAAAGACATTTTTCCAATTATTTAAATACCGTTTCCTATATACCGAATCATAAGGTCTTTTTAAGTCTTGCAATTCTTTTGAAACTTCAAAATCTAAATGCAGTTGCCTTTTTAGTAATGCATCTGTCATGTGATGGCTGTACATTTTAAGCCACTCTTCAACAGTCTCATTATCTTTAAAATTATAAGTGGAATAGGAAATGAGGAAATTAAAAATAAGCATAAAGCAAATAAGTATAGCAAAGCCAATACGTTGCCTAAAATTGACTCTATCGTATAAATAATCAAAACAGAAATATGAAATTTTCTTGCGAGTTTCTGTGTTTTTTAGGCAAAGCAGTAAAAGTGAAATCCCAAAAATAATAAGCAAACGAATTGGCATAATTGCCATAGGAATTTTTTTATTGAGTTCTACTTGCTTAATAGCTATATTATTTTCAAAAAATACAATGTTTAAATCTGATACTTTTCCACGCGGGGCTATAGTTATATAATTACTAAAATCTAAGCCTTTTATTATGCTCACTTCTATAAAACGTTCAGAAGATTCTTCATCTGCCCAAATAACTCTTACACTCTGTTTATCACCTTGAATAAAAATTGGCTCTATATAGATAGAGGCAAGCTCTGTATTTAAATTTGGAAATTCCAGTTGACTATTTTCATCTGGCAATAAAAGAGAATCCTTCTCAGAAATCCTATGACGAAAGTATCCATTATTTTGATTAAGGAAATTATGTTTAAATCTCTTTTCCTGTTTATTATACGCAATGCTAAAATGCTCACTTGTGAACAAGGTGGCATAGTGCGTGTAGTTGAACAGCGTCACTTCGAGAAAGAGCGAAATGAGCAGGGCGAGAATTAGGAATTTACGACTCATAGCGATAAATAATGTAGAAAATTGAGCTTTGGTAAGAGGCTTGTCATTGAAATTTTGAAATTTTGTATTTTTGTAATTTTATATGCTTGTAATGAAGAAAAAACTTAAATATCTTATTCTAGGTGCTGGTCCTAGCGGGCTTTCATTTGCAAATTACTTAAAGAAATCGGGAGAAAACTCTTTTTTAGTGTTGGAAAAAGAAGATGAAGCTGGTGGATTATGTCGTAGCAAAGTTGTTGATAACTTTCCCTTGGATATAGGGGGTGGGCATTTTTTAGATGTTCGCCAACCAGAGGTCAATAAATTTCTATTTATGTTTATGCCAAGGAATGAATGGAATTTATATAATCGTAATTCCAAGATACAGCTTGGCAAAGAGAAAATAGACCATCCGCTAGAAGCAAATATATGGCAACTTAATATAAATGAGCAGGTTGAGTATTTGAACTCCATTGCTAAAGCAGGTTGCAATACTGAAAAACTCAAACCAAAAGCTTTTGTGGAATGGATTAATTGGAAATTTGGGGAAAAAATATCTAAAAATTATATGTTGCCGTATAACAATAAAATGTTTGGAAAAAATTTAAATGCCATTGGAACTTATTGGCTTGAAAAATTGCCAAATGTTTCTTTTGAAGAAACATTGAGAAGTTGCCTTGAAAAAAGATTTTATGGTCAACTACCTGGTCATGCTCAATTTTATTATCCAAAAAAATATGGTTATGGCGAATTATGGCTGAGAATGGCAGAAAGCATAAAAGAACATATAGAATACAATGTTGTAGTTAATAAATTAGATTTTGAAACAAGAAAAGTAAATGATTTTTATAGAGCAGAAAATATAATTACAACAATTCCCTGGAATTGCATTGGGAACTATAAAAAATTAAAACATACTTCTGTACAAATTGAATATTTTCCGAATAATTTAAAAAGCAAAGCACATTGGATTTATGAACCGAATTTAGATATACCGTATCATAGAATTTTACTTCGTAATAATTTTTGCAATAAATCAAATGGTTATTGGACAGAAACAAATTTAGAACGAGTTACGCAAACATCTTGCAAGTTCAAATATATCAATGAATTTGCCTATCCATTAAATACAATTGATAAACCAAAAGCTATAAGCGAATTATTGTCTTTTGCTATGAGTAAACGAATTTTTGGCATTGGTCGTTGGGGTGAACATCAGCATTATAATAGCGATGTAACAGTGCAAAAATCTATTAACTTAGCAAGGAGTTTTGTATGAAAATTGAGTGACATAGGCTGTATATACTAATGCACCCTGTAAATCCAATGCCAATTTTTGCCTGTAATCCATAAATTTTTGCCATCAAAAGCTATTCCGTTTAGCACTTCCGCTTGGGAGTACTTTTTCCTTATGCTCTTTGCCTGCTCTGAAAAATCCAACCATTTTATTATGTTGCCGCTTGGCAGTAAAATAACGGCAATGGAATCGCTATGCCACACATTGGCGTAAAGAGTATCTCCCACAGCTTCTAATTCGTTCAATAAAGCAATAGGAGTCTCTATTTTGTTAGTTACGCTCATATCTTTTGACGAAAGTTCAAGAAGCGAAGAACTGCCGTTGCTCATAAGCCAGTTGCCTCTCCAAACGGTTAAACCCCAGCCCTCGCTATTAATTTTGAAAGAGCCTAAAATCTGCAAAGGGCTTGCAGATAAAACAAAACCTAACTGTGAACTCCAAGTGAGCCAAAGCATTTTATTGCCAATTTTTGCAATGCCCTCTCCAAAATGATTGCTCGGCATAGCTATGGAGTCAAAAGCATAGCCATTTTTATTCATTCTGTAAATTTTAGATTTACCCTCCAAACCCGTTGATTCCCACAGTTCCTCGCCATCAAAAAAAAGCCCCTGTGTAAAACGAGTTTGCGAATGAGGAATTGAATCCAAAACGTTTAATTTTTGTACAGGCAAAGCTGCGCCAGCCGTTAGCCAAAAAAATAAACTAAGTAGTGTATTCCGCATTGATTTTAACATATTCATAACTCAAATCGCAGGTATATACGGAGGCTTTGGAATCTCCGGTGTGCAAATCCAAGGAAACTTTGTATTCTTTTTGCTTTGCAATTTGCGCCAGTTTCTCTTGCGCAGCTCTTACTGGCATACCATCTTTTACAACTTGCACATCTTCAAAATGCAGAGATAATTTTTCGGCAGGGAATATTACACCACTTGCGCCAGCACTGCTGATTATGCGTCCCCAGTTCGGATCTTCACCAAACAAGGCGCATTTCACCAAATTGCTTGTGGCTATGGATTTTGCGATTTGCATAGCTTCGGCTTTGCTGCGCGCTCCGCACACCTCAATCTCCACTCTTTTGGTTGCGCCTTCGCCATCGTTTACAATTTGCAAAGCCAAATGTTTCATCAATTCAAAAAGAGCATTGCGAGCATTGGACTGCTCGGTTATGCTTAAATCACTCAAAAAAACTCCGCTTTGCCCATTTGCGAGCAAAATGCAGGTATCGTTTGTGCTCATATCGCCGTCAACTGTTATGGCGTTAAACGATTCATTCACCATAACTCTAAATTCAGATAAAAAATCTTCTGGGAGTTTCAAATCTGTTGTTATGTATGCGAGCATTGTTGCCATATTTGGGTGAATCATTCCAGAGCCTTTGCAAGAACCGCCAAAACGTATTTCGCCTTTTGCTGTTTGCAAAGAAATGGAGCCGGTTTTTATTATTGTATCGGTTGTGCATATCGCTTTTGCAAAAAGCTCGGAATTTTTGTTGCTTAATTTTTTTGCAAGTTCTGAGATTGCCGCATTTATTTTTTTCATTGGGAGCGTGTGTCCAATAACTCCAGTGGAACCAACCAAAGTAGAGAATTTGCCAAGATCTAATTCTTTTTCCACAAGCTCTGCCATATATGCCGCATCCACATAACCTTGTTTTCCGGTGCAAGCGTTTGCATTTCCGCTGTTTACTATTATTGCATTTATTGTATTATGGTTGGCTAAAACTTCCTTGTCGTACAAAACGGGAGCAGCTTGGACCTGATTTTTTGTGAATGTGGCAAAACACCTAGCTGGTTCTTTGCTGTAAAGCAGAGCTAAATCCAAATTTCCGCTGGTTTTTATGCCGGCTTTTATTCCAGATGCAAAAAAGCCTTTTGGAAAACAAACGCCACCGTTTTCAATGTTTATCATAAAGCCTAATTTAGAAAAAGAGTGGCAGTGCCAAGCCTTTGAGCCCCCCTCAGAACTCACCCCTCCATGCTCGGCACTGCCAGAAAAAACTACACACCCCGAGTAAAAATACCCTCCCCTCTCACACTCAAAATAGAATATTGGTGGCTATCCCTTTTTCAAGTAAATTGCCCCCAAAGGTGGAACTGTTAATTCCAAACTGAACTGCCTGCCGTGAGACGGCGAGTCTTCTGTCCAGCGTTCTCCTGCGTTGCCCATATTGCTGCCACCCCAAAGTTGCGAATCTGAATTGAAAATTTCAATCCATTTTCCTGCTGAGGGAGCACCTACACGGTATGGAGCGCGAGGCACTGGCGTAAAGTTAAATACGCAAATGATAAGCTCCCAGTTTTTGGAACGCCGGAAAAAACTCAGCACAGAATTATCCACGTCATCGCAAGAAATCCATTCAAAACCATCCCAGTGATGGTCTATTTCCCAAAATGCCGGTTCTGATTTATACAGCCTGCCAAGTGTTTTCATCATATTGTGCAAGCCGTTATGTACCTCAAAACCGAGCAAATGCCAATCCAAGGAATGTTGTTCTTCCCATTCCTTGCCTTGCCCAAATTCGCTACCCATAAACAAAAGTTTTTTGCCTGGATGCGCGTACATAAACGCATAAGCAAGGCGCAAATTTGCAAACTGCTGCCAACAGTCTCCGGGCATTTTGCTGAGCATACTGCCTTTTCCATGAACAACTTCATCGTGTGAGAGGACTAAAATAAAGTTTTCGGAATAAGCGTAAATCATGCTGAATGTTAAATTGTGGTGATGATATTTTCTGTGAATTGGCTCTTTGCTCACATAGGTTAAAAAATCGTTCATCCAACCCATATTCCACTTGTAATGGAAACCGAGGCCTCCATATTCCGGTGGGCGCGTGATGCTTGGGAAACTTGTGGATTCTTCGGCAATGAAAATAGCGTGAGGAGCGTGTTTGCCCATTATGCTGTTCAAATGCTTTAAAAATTGAATTGTGTCGTAATTTACATTGCCGCCATCTTTGTTGGGAATCCATTCTCCGTGGTTTCTGCCATAGTCCAAATAAAGCATGCTAGCAACGGCGTCCACACGCAAGCCATCTGCGTGGAATTCGCGAAGCCAATACATTGCATTTGAAATCAAAAAATTTGCAACTTCCGTGCGTCCATAGTTGAATATATAGGTTCCCCAATGCGGATGCTCGCCCTGGCGTGGATCTGCGTGTTCATAGCAAGCACTGCCGTCAAAACGACCAAGACTAAAACCATCTTTTGGAAAATGTGCCGGAACCCAGTCTAAAATAACGCCTATATTGCTCTGGTGGCATTTGTCAACAAAATGACGAAATTGGTCTGGAGAGCCATATCTGCTGGTTGGGGCAAAATATCCGGTGA
Source organism: Candidatus Fibrimonadaceae bacterium (assembly GCA_031281275.1). Taxonomy (GTDB): domain Bacteria; phylum Fibrobacterota; class Fibrobacteria; order Fibrobacterales; family Fibrobacteraceae; genus Fibrimonas. The sequence goes on along the minus strand of JAITFP010000052.1, from coordinate 1,815 downwards.
CCTGATAGCCCCAAGATTGATCCAGAGGATGTTCCATAACAGGCATAAACTCAATATGAGTGTATCCCATTTCCAAAACATAAGGAATAATCAATTCTGCAAGTTCATCCCAGTTCAAAAAGCGATCCGGATTTGCAGGGTCGCGTTTCCAAGAGCCGGGGTGCACCTCGTAAATGTTCATTGGGCGATCAAATACCTGTGTAACATTATGAGTCTGCATGTAAAGGTCGTCTCCCCACTCGTAGCCGTCCAAATGAGTGACCACAGATGCTGTGTTGGGGCGAAGCTCGCTGAATTTTGCAAGTGGGTCTGCTTTTTGATACATTTTGCCATCTTGGGCATGTAGCTCAAAGCGATAAAGCTCACCCTCGCCAATTTCTGGAATAAATATTTCCCAAATCCCGCTATTTCCGCGTACCCGCATTTGATGCCTATGCCCGTCCCACGAATTGAAATTGCCTATAACCGCAGCAGACCTAGCATTGGGAGCCCAAACGGAGAACAGAACCCCTTTGATTCCTTCTACCTCTGCAAGGTTTGCGCCCAATTTGCGGTAAAGTTCGTAGTGAACGCCGCTTTGCATCAAGTGCAAATCAAAATCTGTGAGCACAGGCGGAAATGCGTAGGGGTCAATTACAGAATATTTTGTGCCATTTTCCAATTCAATATGTAACTTATAAAGAAAATGCTCAAACTTTTCTTCTATTTGTGCTTCAAAAAAGCCTGAATTTCCGAGTTTTTCAAAACTAAATTTGCGGGATTTGTCTAATGATTCTCCAGAAATAGCTTTTGCTCCCAGCAAAAAAACTCTAATGCTCATACCGCTGCCTTTGTGCATAGGGTGGAGTCCCAATATTGAAAATGGGTCTGAGCACATAAAATCATTCAGTACCTGCATATTTACAGGTTTAATCGTTGTCCATTTTAGCCATTTCGGAGCTACTGCCATTCAAAACCTCTTATTTTGGGTAAATATAGTAAATTCAATAATCATCTTCCTATCGCAAGCCTCTCTATCAAAAATAGCGGTAAATTTTCCTTGCGCATTAAACTTTGAGTTTTTTCAATGTCATATTCAACGCGCACAAATTCTATCCAGCTGCAATCGCTGTCTGCCAAGCACCAGCAGGCGCGGTTGTTTCTGTCTCTGGGTTGCCCAACGGAGCCGGCGTTTATCAAAACTTTTTCGTGTTTTTTGGGGCGGTAAAGGGGTCCGTCTGAAATAACTGGAATTTCGCTATAAGGGTCGTCTTTGTTTGCCGCAACTATAACTGGGCTGTGGGTGTGCCCAATAAAACAGTATGGGGTTCTAAAATAAGAGAATGCCTCCAAAGCGCCGTCTAAATCTGCCAAGTAATGCCAGTCTGCGGGGGACATAGGCGAGGAATGAGCAAAGGTAAAACCTTTTTCTACTGCTGTATAAGGTCTGGCTTTCAAATATTCTTTTGATTCATCGTTCAAATGCTCCCAAGTCCATTCCATTGCGGCTTTTGCGTAGATGTTAAAATCAAAATGATGCTCTCTTTTTAAAGCTACATTGTCGTGGTTTCCCAAGAGGCATACATTGCTATTTTCTTTCACAATAGCAACACACTCGTTTGGGCTTGGTCCGTAGCCAACAATATCGCCCAGGCAAATTCGCTTTTCAACTTTTCGCGAATCCATTGAGCGTAGCACAGCTTCTAGTGCAGGCAGGTTGGCGTGTATGTCAGAGAATATTCCGTAAAGCATTAAGGTCTCGGGAGTAGTTTTTCAATATATTTTGCCATCATATCAACTTCAACATTTACCAAGCTGCCTATCTCCCAACTGCCG
>JAITFP010000046.1 GCA_031281275.1 Candidatus Fibrimonadaceae bacterium | reverse complement strand
CTCCTTATTTTTATGGCCAAGAATTTTCCTTAAAAATTTTGACCGGATTATGTTAACACAATTAAAATAGATTTTTTTTTGGCACTGCGGTTAAAAAAACAGCACAAATGTAATTTTTTTGTCATTTTTTATGCAATTTTATGTAAAAAATACAATTTTATGTGATATTTATAGGCATATAGTGTAAAAATGCAACAGAAGTGTTGGAATTTTCTATTTTATTAAAAAGCCTTAGGGAATATTCTTTTCTAATATCCCGTAGCCCTAAGCAATTCAAACCTTTGAAATGAGGATGTTTATGGACAAGGAATCTGAACAATTGACGAAAGAAATCAGGCAGTTGTTGAAAGAAACTGCTGCTATACAGAAAAAAGCAGCCGAAGAAGCTGAGGTTAGTCGGAAAGAAGCTGAAGCTAGGCAAAAAGAAGCTGAGGCTTGGCGGAAAAAAGTTGACGAAGAGGCTGCGGCTAGGAAGAGAGAACTAGATAGGGTAATGCAGGAAGTCAATGATAGTATTCTTAAAGTATCTAAACAGATGGGCGGTATAGACGAAAATCAAGGTCATCATGCGGAACAATTTTTCCAAAGCGTATTTAAGAAAAAACTGGAGTTTGGCAGGATAAAATACGATGAAATGATTCCAAATTTGACATACAAGGGCAAGAAATGTGAAATAGAATTTGATATTGCATTAGTCAATGGAGACAGTATAGCCTTGATAGAGGTAAAAAATAGGATACATCCAGATTTTGTGGAAAAATTTGCGGAAGAACGTGTTGAAAAATTCAGGGAGTTTTTCCGTGAATTCGATAATTACGATGTTTATCTTGGAATAGCAGGTTTCTCTTTCAGCAATGAAGTTTTGGACAGGGCAAGCAAATATGGCATTGGCATAATTAGGCAGGTTGGCGAAGGCGTGGAAGTAGAAGCTAATAATTTGAAAGTTTATTGATTTTACAATATTTTGTTTCGCAATGCGGTAATTGAGCCTATAGGCGAAGCTCATTGAGAACATATTAACGTTTTCTATATTTACCAACTTATGGGACTTTTATTTTTCATAGGTTTAGCTACTGCGTCTTTGATGCTTGGATATACTTGTGCAAAGCCTGAAAAAGCTTCTTTTGCCGGAAAAGAAAATGAAAATAGGTACACAATTGAAGACGTTCAAAAAACTCAAAGTAGCTCCAATACTGCTGATTATGTGTTGCACTTTGAGAATAATTCATGCGAATAACTTCTATTTAGTTTTTGCTTCTCCATATTCAAAAAATCCCGCTTCCGTATTTGGGCATGAGTTTTTAGTAGAGGGGAATGATTCAATTCCAATTATGTCGTATGCGGCAGTTGATTTTAAAGCTGAAACCAATGATGCTTCTACTTTGGAAGTTGGATTAAAAGGCATTTGGGGAAATTTTGAGGCTCGCTATCAGTCTAAGCCTCTGAACGAAACTATTAAAAAATATACTTTGGAATCGGATAGGATGCTCGTATTTTTTCCTATAAAATTTTCGCCCCAAGAAAAAATTTTGTACAAAGAGGTACTCAATAAAAATATGGATTCTATTTTTATCTATAAATTTTTTAAAGCCAACTGCTCCCATGCTATTTACAAACTGCTAAGCGAAACCATAGATTCGCTACCGCCATCCAGATATATTTTAATGCCTCAGGATTTATATTATACACTAAAAAAAATAAATTATTTGGATGAACCCTTTTGCATTGCCAAAAAAGATTCCAAACCTATTAAGGTACCATGCAAAATAGATGATATACGTTCATATTTACGAATGGACTTTGGAGTGAGAAAAGCAGAATATCTAGAAGGAGTTCTTTACTTTAGACCATTTTTTCATAATTATCAAGATAGCCATATTTTTTACGAAGCAGACAACGAACTGGAATTTTTTTCCCTAGAAGTAGATTATAATAGGGAAGGCTTTGTTTTAGACAAATTCAACATAGCAAAACTGCGCTCGGTTCCACCATCAGAAAATATACTCTCTTTTTCTTGGTTTGTTGGTAGCGAATTTAAAATTGAACAAAAAAGCATATTGCAACATGAGCTTGGTTTAGGAAAAACCATTTCCTTTTATAAAGACGATTTTGCTTTTGATTTTTTTGTAAAAGATAGAGTTCAAAACATTTTTTCAAATAATAGGGAAAATTGGTTAGGTATGGAATTTGTTTTGAGAAACCGTCATTGGAGAAACTGGCGGTGGAATATGGATTTTGAAATTCTTAAAAATTACGCAACCAAAAAGTACAGCAAACAATTTGATTTTTGGATGGCTTATGATGTTTCCAAGAATAATTCCTTGTTATGGAAAGAATCTTGGAACGGAAAAGATTTGATGTTGGAATTGCGGTTTATAACATATATAAACCGCTTTTAATCATCCACCCTTATCATTTCAATGCGTCTGTTCAGTTCGCGACCGTCAGCGGTGTTGTTGTCTGATATAGGTACGTCTTGACCATAGCCAACAGCTTTCATGCGGGTCATTTTTACGCCTTTTGTAGCCAAATAACCAACAACGGCTTTTGCTCTTCGCTCAGACAAATCCTGATTTGATTTGGGGTTGCCCACATTATCTGTGTGACCCTGAATTTCAATTTTTACCTTTGGATTTGCCAAAAGCTGTTCCGCAACCCCATCCAGAATTTTCTTTGCATTTGCTGTTAAGGTGGCGTTTCCGCTGCCGAATGTAACGCCTTGCAAATTAACCCTCGCTTCAATAATTGGAACGGGCGTAACCTCAACAGATATCGTTTCTGTTTGCGTACCGCCTTCTCCAACTGCTGTTAATGTGTAAGTCGTGTTTTCTGTGGGTTTAAGCTGCTTTGAGCCTTTTAGCTGAACATCTCCTATTCCTTCTATGCTCACTTTGGTGGCATTGGTAACCTGCCATTTCAAAGTAACTACGTGCCCTACTTGCACAGATTCCGAGCTTGCGGTGAATAAAATTACAGGAAGAGGACCTGCCGCTATTTCAACATCTGCGGTTGCCGTTTGCGTGCCGCCTTCCCCAACTGCGGTTAATTTGTAAACCGTATTTTCGGTTGGCTTCATTTTTCTGGTGCCAGTGGTTGGAACATCTCCTATGCCTTCTATGCTTACAGTGGTGGCATTGTTCACTTGCCAAGTTAATGTTACAGAGCCGCCTTTTTGTATAACATCTGGCATTGCTGTAAATATAATAGTCGGAGCTGGTACCTGAGGTGGTGCTTCTGCTTCTTGTAGGGGGCAACCTTTATTTTCTCTAGTTCCCGCTTCATAAGGACACAAATCTATGCCTTTGCATACACGTGAAAATTCACTCTGCCTGCCAGTTTCTGCTACCCAAGGATCGCATATACCGTCTTCGTCTGTATCTGGATTGCGGAATTCTTTTTTCTCTTCTTTTGGTTTTTCGGGTTCTGCGGTATAAATTTTGCCAACCAAACCACCAAATATCAAATAGTTAGGAATGAGCCTTGCTTTGTAAGCAGCTTTGCTGCGATCGCCAAAAACTACTTTTAAAGTGTCTATGAATTCTTCTTTGTCTCCAGTAAATACTTGAACACCCAATTGCAAATCAACCGATTGCCCCAAATGAAACGCGCCGCCAAAAGACATAGTGGATAAATTTACTATGTCTCCAAAGGGATTTTTGAGCTTGAGTGGAAAATCTCTGTAATATTCAAAAAAACCTGAAATGAATTTAAAAGGAGTCCATTCCAAAGCTGTGGAAAAGCTTGGAATTGTTGAAAAATCATTGCCATCTGTTCCAAGGGCACCTCTGTATGTGCCATTGATGTGAAGCATAATAGGAATATTTACTTTTGTTCTGCCAACATCAAAAGTTGCAGCTAGCCCAAATTTATAAAAAGGATTTGAGTTTGAATATGGATACTGTAGTGTGTCAAAAGTCCGTCCTTCAATTCTTACGAACATAGGGTCGCGAAACCAGGGACCGTAACCATTTGGAGCGTTAACATCTCCTTTTCTGCCTGTATTTATGCCAAGCCCAGCCAAGCCAGCAAGGTCAAATGGGAAATTTTCATCGAATGGTATGCGCAATTTTGTTGAAATAAAGAAATCTCCCCATCCAATAGCTCCACAGTCTTCATAATAGTATATTTTTGCCTCTTCATTATAATATTTCATTTTCAAATATTCAAGATATGCGACCGGCATGCTAAAAGAAAAATCAAAATAATTAGAAAGCCCAAGAGACAAAAAAGGATAAATATTTCCGCCGAAATAATCGTCTATGATATAAGAATTACTGTTTTCTATATATTGATTAGGATTGGCTTGTTTATAAAACGTATGGTCTTTTATTAGGCTACTAAGACCTCCTCCTTCCAAATGCAAGCCGAGACCAATGCGCCCGTGCCCGAGGGTTTGCGCGCTTTGTGTTTTGTGAATGCCACGCTGCCCGTAATAATTAAAATTGCCCTCTCCAGCATACGCAGAAAGAACAACTGTAGCAAAAAACAGAGCAAAAATTTTGCTTTTTAGCGAATTTGAGGAGTAAGTCATATTTTTATAATATAGTAAAAAATTTGATTTACTAATTTTCAAACCGATGCCCGATGTTTTAACCGAATTCCTAGCCCAAGCCGAAAGCAAGGGATTGCAGCTTTACCCTGCTCAGGAAGAAGCGATTTTGGAGCTTTTAGAGGGCAAAAACGTTGTACTTGCCACCCCAACGGGGTCTGGAAAGTCTTTGGTAGCCAGTTTTTTGCACCGTTTGATGCTTTCCAAAAATCTGCGCTCGGTTTATACCTGTCCAATAAAAGCCTTGGTAAATGAAAAATGGATGGCTCTTTGCAAGGAGTTCGGGGCGCAAAACGTGGGGCTTTCTACCGGAGATGCAACCGTTAATCACAATGCTCCAATTCTATGCTGCACAGCGGAGATTTTGGAGCAAATTGCGCTTAGAGAGGGAGAAAATTCAAATATAGGTGCGGTGGCAATGGATGAATTCCATTATTACAGCGATAAAGAAAGAGGAGTGGCTTGGCAAATTCCCTTGCTAACAATGAAGCACACTCAATTCCTTTTAATATCTGCAACCCTTGGAGATACCTCGTTTTTTGAAACCGAAATGACAAAATTAAACGGTTTGCAAAGTGTGTGCATAAGAAATGCCGAGCGACCTGTCCCTTTGGAATTTGCGTATTCAGAAAGCCCGCTGGCAAACGAAATTCAAAAATTGCTGAACGAGGGCAAAGGTCCCGTTTATGTGGTGCATTTCACGCAAAGCGAGGCGGCAGAAAACGCTCAGGCTTTCACGAGCTTGGATATAGCGGACTTGCTTAAAAAAGACAAGATAGCAGAGGCAATGGCAAATTTCAGATTTTCCAGCCCCTTTGGTGCAGACATAAAAAGATGGCTTAGGCAGGGTATAGGGCTTCACCATGCGGGTCTTTTGCCAAAGTACAGAATTTTAACGGAGAAAATGGCGCAGCAAGGATTGCTCCCGATTATTTGCGGAACCGATACCCTTGGCGTTGGCGTGAATGTTCCAATTCGCACCGTGCTTTTCACAAAACTCAGCAAATTCAACGGCGAAAAAACAACTATGTTGCCCGTGCGGGATTTTCACCAGATTGCTGGGCGCGCGGGGCGGCGAGGCTTTGATTCCGTGGGCTATGTGGTTGCGCAGGCACCGGAGCACGTTATAGAAAACAAATTGAGAGAAGCAAAGTTCAGCAAAACGGGGCGTAAATTTCAAAAGGCAAGTGCGCCAGAAGGCACAATAAGCTGGGACAAAACAAATTTTGAAAGGTTAATAAATGGAGAACCAGAAAAACTGGTTTCGAGGTTTGCAGTGGATGCAAATATAATTTTGCAAACAAGCGGATGCAGAAATTTGCACAATCTTATAATGAATTGCCACGATTCAAAAGAGCAAAAAAAAGTACATATAAGGAGAGCCATTCAAATTTACCGCTCGCTTATTGCGCAGGGAATAATAGTAAATGGAAAACCTGCTGTGAATTTGAGCGACCGTTTCGCTATGCACCAGCCCCTTTCCCTTTGGCTTTTAGAGAGCATTGAAAAAATCGCAGACTTAAACGCTCTAACCCTGCTAACTCTCATAGAAGCAATTTTGGAAGAAGCAGAAATGGTGCGCCGCAAGCAACTTTCAAGGCTAAAAAACGAAGCCATTTCCGAAATGAAAGCTCAGGGTGTAGAGTTTGAGGAAAGGCAAGCGAGGCTAGAAGAGATGCGTCCGCCAGAGCCGGAAAATGCGGAGTGGCTGGAAGCGAGCTTTAACGAGTTTGCAAAAAAACACCCTTGGGTGTGCGGTGAGCGAGTTCATCCGCAAACAATAGTTTTGGAAATGTTTGCAGAGTGTTTTTCTTTTTCGGGCTATATAAAGCAATACGGTTTGGAGCGAATAGAGGGTTTATTGCTTCCCCACATAAACAGCGTGTACAAAGTTTTAGCACACACAGTTCCAGAAAAATACAAGAACGAAGAAATTTTGGAAATGCAAGATTATCTGCGTGAAATGCTGCAAAGAGTTGATTCCTCGCTTTTGGACGAGTGGCAGCGTATGCAAAATCCAGAATTTATTTTGCCCGAAGAAAAAGAAGAACCCTTGCCGCCCTTTACTGTTAGCGAGCGAATGGTTAAAGCCCTTGTTTTGCAATTTTTGGTTGCCTGGGGAAAAGGTGATTTTTCTGCCGCAGCAGACTGCCTTGAACCGAGCGAGGAATTCAGCGAAAAAAAACTTGCTGCTCTTCACAAGGAATATATTGAAACGCACAAGGAGTTGCGGCTGGATGCGGAGGGTCGTTCCAACAAGCATACCTTTATTGAAAAGAAAGGCGATGTTTGGGAGGTTTCCAGAATGTTGCAAGATTATGATGAGCAAAACGATTGGCAGACGGTGTTTGCAGTGGATTTGGCAGAATCCAAGAAAGGAGAGAGGTTGGTGATGAGGCTGGAGAGGTTTTAATTAAAATGTTGCCCGTGTGTTTTTCATTTTTATGCTGGTTTTCCAGCACCGCATTGATGGCTATTGCAGGTTATCTAATTGCTCGTGCTGCTGAGCAGCCTGAGATGGCGGCTTTGTCGCTAGGAATTGCGGGGGTTAGGTTTTTTGGAATTTCAAGAGGGGCTTTTCGCTATGTTGAGCGATTATTTTCGCATTCGCTCGCTTTTGAGGAGCTTAAAAAATTTCGCTTGCATCTATATAAAATTTTGGAACCACTTGTGCCTTATAAATTGGCTGGAGTTTCAGAAGGAGAAATGCTTTCGAGAATTTCCGCAGATGCCGAAGAATACAAGGCTTGGCTTCCGCGTGCGGGAGTTCCTTTGTTTGCTGGCATTGCCTCATTGATAGCAAGCCTTTGCGTTCTTGCCTATTTAAATTTGCTTTATGCGATTTGCTTTTTTGCAACTTCGTTCTTGCTCATTGGAATTTCGATATTGGTATTTTTTATAATCAAAAAAAGAGCTGGGCAATGGGGCAATTCGTGCGAGGAATTCAGCGAGTTTTCTCTTTCTGTTGCACAGGGAATGGCAGAGAAAAAATCTTGGGGAATTTTTGGAAAAATTTTGAATAATTGGGAAAACTTGGGAAATGCAGAAGAAGAAAAGCGAAAAAAAACATATTCAATTTACTGCGCAGCAGAAATGTTTTCAACAACCGCTCCATTCTTATGCCTAGCAGGGATGCTTTCCATTGGTCAAAGCAATTACTCCTTTCCCGTGTGGATTGGGATTTTATTAGGAACCCTAGCCGCCTTTGAACTTTTGCAAGAATTACCTTCTATATCCCTCCAAAGTGCCCTATCCAAATCCGCCTGCGAAAGGCTTGCACACCCCGTCAGCGCGATTAATGTCAGTAGGGGCGCGATTAATCGCGCCCCTACTGATACCGATTGTATAACCCTGAACCAAGGCGATGCCTTGATTCTTTCGGCGCCTTCCGGTGCAGGCAAAACGCTTTTGGCAAATACCATTGCTGGATTTTTGCCAAGCAGCGAACCCATAGAGCGAACTTCTAATTTTGTTTTTTTGGAACAGGAGCCTTTTTTATTCACAGGGACAATAAAAGATAACTTGCTTTTTGCAAATCCAAATGCAACAGAAGAAGAAATGCAAAACGTATTGCAAAAAACAGGACTCAAAAATTTTCCCCTTGACTTATGGATAGGGGAGCGCGGTTTTGCTTTAAGCGGCGGAGAACGCCAAAAACTTGCAGCAGCACGAATTATGCTCTGCAATGCAGATTTAATTATAGCCGATGAACCAGGCGCTCATTTGCCAGCGGCAGATGAAAAGAAATTGTTTGAGGAAATTACGAAGCAGCCGAGCAAACCCGCTGTGTTATGGTTTTCACACACTCGTCCACATCATCAGAAAAATGAATGAAATTCATATCTGCCTCATCTATTAAACCATCGTCTATAAGTCTTTGCCAATTTACCGTATTTTTCCAAAATTCCGTTCCAAACAGAACAAGCGGAACACTATTTGTTTTGTTGTTTTGAAGCATAGTGAGTGATTCAAACAATTCGTCAAAAGTTCCCCAGCCACCCGGAAAAGCTATTATTGCCGCAGATTTTGACAAAAACCAGAACTTGCGTAAGAAAAAGTAATGGAATTGAATTTCCAAATTTTTATCCACATAAGGATTTGTGCTTTGCTCAAAAGGCAATTCTATGCAAAAACCAAGAGATTGTGCATTAGCTTCTTTTGCTCCTTTGTTGCCTGCCTCCATAATGCCCGGACCTCCGCCTGTACATATAGCGTATTTTTCTTTTTGGTTTTTTGCCCACTCTCCCAGCTTGAGTGCCAAGCTATTTGCCGCTTGATAGTATTTGTTTTCCGGTTTTATTCTTGCGGAACCAAAAATAACAATGGTTTTGTCTATTTTGTTATCGTCTAAAATAGCCTTTGAAGCCAAAAACTCAGACATTATGCGAACAGATCTTCCGTGTTCGCTATTTATAAATCTTTCGTTGTGATATGCTAGCATTTTTGGAATATAGAAAATCTCGTTTGGTTTGCATAATCTTTTTGATTTTCAACCCATTTTATCCCAGCAAAACTTTCGCTTTGCAAAATTTTCTCTTGACCGCTTGCAATTTCCAAAATTATAGGGGCATTTGGTTTTAAATAATTTGCACAGGTGTTTAGGAGTTTGCGGATTAGGTCCAAGCCGTCTGTGCCGCCAAAAAGCGCTAGATGAGGGTCGCCATTAAGTACCTCTGGTTGCAGAGAATTTTTATCGCAAAGCGGAATGTAGGGCAAATTTGCTAGCAAGGCATCAAATTTAATATTGTTTGGTACATTAGAGAGCAAATCGCTTTTAACAAGAGAAATTTTTTCTTCCAGTTTATGCAAAGCGACATTCTCTTTTGCAAGGCTAAGTGCTTCTTCCGAAATATCGCAGGCAGTGACATTTGCATTTAATTCCAAAGCAACCGCTATTGCAATGGCTCCGCTTCCTGTTCCAACATCTAAAACGTTATTCATATTCTCTTTCAGCATATCCAAAATCAATTCCGTTTCTTGCCTGGGAACTAATGCTCTTTTATCGCATTTTATGTGATGCCCCCTGAAACTTACGCTGCCAATTATGTGTTGCAAGGGTTCTCTTTTGGCTCTCCTTGCTACAATTTGGCGAAGTGCAGATAGTTCTTGCTCTTGCAGGGGTCGGTCAAAATTCAGGAATAAATCCATTCTTTTTAAGCCAAGACCGTGCGAAAGCAAAAGCTGCGAATCCAGTTTTGGATTTGGAACTCCGTGTTTTTGCAAAAAATCGGTTGTTTTATTTAAAATTGAAACTATTGTTTCCATGTTTTCTAATTTAGCAAAATTGACTTACAATTTACAAGACTATGATTTTGTTTTCCCAAACGAACTTGTTGCGCAAAAAACGGCGGGCAAGGGGAAAACTAAAATCTTATGTTGCCAAAAAAATGGCTGTGCATGGCATATTTTAGATAGCAGTAAAATAACAGATTTATTCAAAGCTGGAGATTGCATAGTTGTGAATAATACGCGGGTTATTCCAGCGCGGCTAATGGGAAAAACCAAGCATGGAGGCAATGCCGAAATTTTTTTGCTCAAACAATTAGAACCTGCTACAGATAACACTGCTGTGTGGGAAGCTTGGGTTAAGCCCGGCAAGGCTTTTGAGAATGGAAAGGAAATTTTTGTTTCAAACATAAAATGCAAAAGCCTTGGATTTACAAAAGCAAAGAGTTCCAAAACTCGCATAATCAATTTCTCAATTTCAAATTCAGAATTCAATTCTTTTTTGGAAAAAAATGGGCAAGTTCCCTTGCCTCCATATATAAACAGAAATGCTTGCATAAGCGATAAGAGTGATTACCAAACAATTTTTGCAAAACATACAGGAGCTGTGGCTGCCCCAACCGCGAGCTTGCATTTTAGTGAAGATATGGCATACGAGCTTAAAGCAAAAGGCGTGTTCTTTGCAGAAACAACCTTGCACGTTGGTCCCGGCACTTTTGAAAACATAAGTGAAATTTCAGATTTTCGCAAACATAAAATGCATGGAGAAGAATACGAATTAAATGAGCAAAATGCAAACATAATAAATGAATGCAAAAAAAGGGGAGGGAGAATAATTTGCATAGGCACAACAAGCACACGAGTTTTGGAAACGGTGGCAAACGAAGACGGTTCTGTGAAAGCCGCCAATGGCATAACAACTCTTTTTATTTACCCCGGCTATAAATTTAAGGCAACAGATGTTTTACTGACAAATTTCCATTGGCCCAAATCCTCTTTAATTCTGCTGGTCTCTGCTTTTTATGGCAAGGAAAATACGCTGAATGCCTACAAATACGCAGTTGAAAATTCCATGAGGCTTTTTAGCTATGGAGATGGAATGTTGATTATTTAATGCGCTTGGCGCGACTCGAACGCGCGACCTGCGGCTTCGGAGGCCACCACTCTATCCAACTGAGCTACAAACGCTAGTATGCAGAATATAGTAAGTGCTGATTAACTCGCAACTATTCCACATCGCTTAAGAATTCTATTTGGGCATCTACCCATTCGGAGTCCATTTTACGGAGCCGGTCGTGTTTTAGGTTTTCGCTTAAAACCCAGCGAATTTCTAGGCTTGGGGAGCGCATCCATTCTTCAAAGCATTCTTTTCCCTTTTCTGGGTTTGCTTCTATAGCTACGCTTATGCAATAACCCATAGCTTTTTTGAATACCCTATACTCCTCGCTTTTCACATTTTTTTCCAGCTCTATAATTTCCATATATTCTTTAAGAATACCTAAAATTTTTTCTGCGTTTTCTTTTGTTTTTATGAGAGCTGGTTCACAGAGCGTTGCCGCGATGCACCTCTTTTCCAGCAAATTTGCGTTTTCCCAAGAATCAAAAACGGAGTAAAGTTTTTCTGAGTCTTTTAAACCAAGATTTTGCAAGCCCAAAGCTGCGGCTTCCCTTATTCGCCAGTTACTGCTATTTGCGGCTTTTCTAAAAACTTCTAAGTTGGCAGAAGCAGCCACCCCGCACATAGCAACAAAGGTGGCGGGTGAGTTTGGATCTGGCTTGGTATCAAGGACTGTTAGGCAAAGCGAAACCTGTTCTGGCGTAGCTTCTTTAATGAATTGCTTGAGTAGGCTCAAATTCACAGCCGTACCTGGTAATTTGGATTCCTTTTCCAAAACCGCAAGCAGTTCTGTTCCATTAGGAAAAACGGACATAATTCCTCTGTTTGGTTACTGAAAATAATATAGAAAATTCTAAATTTTGAGTTCTATGACAGAACTTGCCAAACAGAGGCTTGCAAAATTCAGGCATAATAGGCTTGCTTGGTTCTCCTTTGTTATTTTAGCAGTTGCTTATGTGCTCTCTTTAACCAGCCCTTGGCTGGTGAACGACAAACCCCTATTGCTAAAATATAATGGCAAATTCTACTGTCCGGCTCTTTTTCATTATGGGCAAAGCGAATTTTATGGCAATTATGCAACCGAGCCAAACTATAAGGAACTGGTTTTGTACGCCAAAGAAAACTCCGTGCCGTTTTTTGCAATTTTCCCCCCAATACCTTGGAGTCCAATAAAATCGCAATTAACCGCAGATGGTGCGCCTCCTTATCCACCCTCTTCTGCTCACCGGCTTGGAACAGATGCTCACGGGAGAGATGTTTTGTCCAGGTTAATTCACGGATTTAGAATTTGCATGAGCTTTAGCCTTTTGCTCTCTTTGATAGGAACTTTTATGGGCATAGTGATAGGCGGAATTCAGGGGTATTTTGGCGGAAAATTGGATATTGTTTTTCAGAGGCTAATTGAGATTTGGGCAGCTCTTCCCTTTTTATATGTGGTTATTTTGCTCGGTAGCATTTATGGGCAGGGCTTTTGGCTTTTGGCTGTGATTATGGCGGCATTTAGCTGGATTGGACTTAGCTATTATATGAGGGCGGAATTTTTCAAAATAAAAAATATGCAATTTGTGAAAGCCGCAACCGTGCTTGGCATGGGGCATATAAGAATTTTTTTCAAGGAAATTTTGCCAAACGCCTTAACGCCTGTTATAACGCTTTTCCCCTTTTCCATAATAGGTGGAATTTCAGGGCTTACATCTCTTGATTTTTTAGGTTTTGGCTTGCAGGCTCCAACACCTTCTTGGGGAGATTTACTCTCTCAGGGTCTAGCAAATCTTTACGCACCTTGGATTACCATTTTCACAATACTCGCACTCTTCATAACCCTTATGCTTGCTTCTTTTATAGGAGAGGGAATAAGAGATGCCTTTGACCCTAAGTCAGGGGATAGGTTTGAATAGCATCGCAGCCGCTATATCCACGTGGTCGCAGCCAATATCGCCAAGCCCATCTGTTTCAACAAGCAGTTGATTAATGCCTTTCAAAGAAATATCCAGAGAATATTCCTGTCCTTGCTCTAATTTACCTGTATTTGCCAGCAAATTTCCATTTCCTAAAATTTTTATTTGAACTCCATTGCTGCAAAATTCATCTTCGTCTAAACCGAGAACTGCGGTTAATCTTTCGTAGTTGCCATTTAGTTCCCAACGTAGAGAGCCGCTTGCATGCGTACCCATTCCCTTTTTATAACGCTTTTTTGCAATGGTTAAGGGTTTGCCTGTAACAGATTTGTCTATTTGCAAAGAACCCCATCCCTGGCTATATTCTGTGGGTACTCCGAGCCACTCTGCATTTTCTGGCAATTCAATATTTACCTCTTGGGGAGCAAATAATTGGGAACCTGTGCCGTCTTCCTTTAGCTTTGCTATAACCAAGCGATAGTTATTTGTTATCACCGTATTGAAAACTGGCTCCATTGGAAAAATTTGCTCAAAGCGATCGCACACCGTGGCTATGCGGTGTTCAACGGCTTTTTTGTGGTAAGTTTGGCTGTCCCAGCAATCCAAGCCTTTCACATAATAAACTTCGCCATTGTATTTTTGCAACAACTCGCTCAATCTTTGAGGGTTTAGGGAATTGTAATGAATGGCACTTATTCCATACCCTACAAAATGCCAAGGTCTTGAATACACAAACATACGATTGTTTTTTGGTTCATTTCGCAACCATTTTAAAATTTCTGCTTCTTCTGTTGTTAAATGATTGCGGTTGTACATTATATTTTTTTCAAAACTATCATTGTATTTAAGGGTGTTGCCCCACAGGATGCCAGCAGATATAAGCACAAAAAACCATCTATTGCTCTGCGGTAAAAGCAAACTAGCTTTGTCTATGAAAAAGCCACACAAAAAAGCCATTGCAGGAAACGCCACAAGGGTATATCTCTGATTTATTTCAATAGTCAAATCCCCAGAAACATTTTCCAAAATCATAAACATCTGTGGAAAATACAGAACAAGAAACGCCAAAATATAATACGCGGGAATCTCTCCCCGTGGTTGCCCTTTCCCTTTGCTAGATTGTTTCCCATATTTATTTTTCCATTCATAATAAGAAAAGCCGAGCAAAGTCAAAATTCCGCATGCAGTTAAAATGCTGAATGAACTTAAAAATGGATTGATAAGCAAACCTTTGTTGTCTAGCTTTGTGTTAACGCTTACATTCCAAGCTTGTTTTACATTTTCAAAAAAATGCCCGTGAGCATCAAATTCGCCACCCTGAAAATTATAACCTTGATAATAACTGATGGTTAAAAGAATAGGTATGCAGAAGATTGATATTGCTAGGACGAATATTGAGAATTGAGAGTTGAGAATTGAGGATAATAAATTTTGAATTTTTGGTTTTGGAATTGGATATATTTTGAATGCCGATATAACTACAAAAGCTCCCAAGCAAAATATGGTTTCTTGCCTTGTTTGCGCAAAAAATGCTAGCACCAAAGCCAGCAGTACCCAGTGCCTTATTGTGTTTTTATCCCAAGCCCACTTCCACAAAAAAACGCTCAATGCAAAGAGAAAGGTGTAAAGAGGTTCAACCGAGGCAGAGCGAAATTGGAAAAGCGTTGTGGGTTGAGCAGCGAACAAGGCTGCGGTTAAAAAAGCCAAATTACTATTTGATGTCCAAGCGTAAACGGCGAGGAACAAGAGAAAAATAGTTGCGAGTAACAAAAATATGTGCAATGGAAAAATCCATTTTAAATTTTGCCCAAAAATTGGCATAAGAGCTGCGTATAAAAAAGGCTCGCCTTTGGTTTTGAAATTATGCACGCTTTTTTGGCAATCTAAATGTCCATTTGCAGAGAATTCGCCTTCATCGCAGGAGCCGGATATTTGATTTGCGTATAGGTTTTGAGCGGTGGCTAAAAATATGCTTTCGTCGCTTTGAACCCTGTGCCTTGGGGCGATCCAAGCAAGGCAAACAATAAGAGCAAGTATTGCAACTACGGCTACTGGAATTCCGCCAGTAAGCAGCCACTGCTTGCTTATCATTTTTTTGAACCACTCTTTGAAATCTTTTGCCAAATTTACCGCAAGGCATAAACCCATAATAAATTGGAATACGTATAACCAAAAAGGGAGCCTCAATTCCAATATGGAAATGAATTCTTTTTGCCCCAAATGTGGGGCGGCATAAATCAAAAGCGGAATTGCAAGTGCTAATAAAAAAGATCCAAAATTCATTTAACCCTCAATTTTTCCTGTGCCTCTTATGGCTATGTGTTTTTCTTCAACTAAATTTTTCAACTTATTTGTCAACTTTGCATAATCAAAAACATCCACTGTAAACGGGAGTCCTGCTTCTGCCATAGAGCGTTCAATGGCAATCATTCGTTCAGAAGAAATTATATGCCCGGTCATAATGGCTAAATCCAAATCAGCCTCGTTGTTAGGCTCGTCGTCTGAAACGCGGGAACCAAAGGCATAAACTTTTGCATCTGGCAATTCCCTATAAAAAACTTGGATTATGGTATCCAAATCGGTAGCATTTATATGAAGTGGCATAGCGGTAAATGTAGAAAAAAATAATCATTACTTACTATATTTATCAATATGGATAGGCGAAATTTTTTAAAAAACTTAGCTATAGTGGGCACCGCTTTTACCCTTAAAATGAAAGGCGGAATGGATGTTTTTGCTCAAACTATAACGAATCAAGCGGAAAACCCTGTGGATTTGGTAGCTGTTTTGGGTGGAGAACCAGAAGCTATGTTCCAAAAAGCCATTGCCGAAATGGGCGGAATTGGCAGGTTTGTCAAAAAAGGGTACAAGGTTGTTGTGAAACCAAATATCGGTTGGGACAAAACGCCTGAGCTTGCGGCAAATACCAACCCGCTTTTGGTAAAAGAAATTGTTCGCCAATGCCTTGCGGCAGGGGCAAAAGAGGTTTCTGTTTTTGACAACACCTGCGATAACTGGAAAAAATGCTATGAGAGCAGCGGCATTGAAGCAGCGGCTAAAGCCGCAGGTGCAAAAGTTCTGCCTGCCGATGAAAGCTCTTATTACAGAGAAATTTCTCTGCCCAAAGGCAAAAAAGTAAAAGACATGAAAGTTCATCAAGCTATTTTGGATTGCGATGCGTGGATAAATGTTCCCATATTAAAACACCACGGCGGCGCGAATATGAGCATCTCCATGAAAAACTTAATGGGCATTATCTGGAACAGAAGAATATTCCACGTCTCAGATTTGCAACAGTGCATAGCGGATATGTGCACACTGGAAAAAAAGCCCGTGCTAAACGTAGTTGATGCTTACCGAGTTCTCAAAACAAGCGGTCCGCGTGGAAAATCTGTAGAAGACACTGTTCTCTCCAGAGCTTTGTTTATGTCGCAAGATATGGTAGCTGTTGACACGGCGGCTGCAAAATTTTTCAACCAAATCCGCGAAATGCCTTTAAGCGATGTGCAATATTTGTCGCTTGGGCAAGCGTTGAAAGTGGGAACTATGGATATTGATAAATTGAATGTTAAGAGGATAAAGATGTGAAAAATAATGATTTTATAGAAAACTAAAATATAATATACATCTTTTTCAAAAATAATATATATTTATAAATTAAGAATAGGGGGTTATCATGTTTTTATTCTTTCTATTGACCGCTTTTTCCATTGCTGTGGCACAACAAGTAAATTTTTCTGTCGAAAATTTGGGGCAAAATTGCAATGCCTCGTACAAGGCACTCCTTGCAACCGCAGATCCTGCCCTGCCAGACCCCTTTGCTATGCACAGCGGTGTCCGCATTTCAGATAAATCCGAATGGGCATGTCGCAGAAACGAGGTAAAAAAAGACCTTGAGCAGTATGAGATAGGTCTCAAACCAGACCCTTCAACTGCTACCGTTACGGCAACATATAGTGGTAGCACACTCACTGTGACAATAACCACAAAAGACGGTAGCATTAACTTAACTTCCACTGTGTCTGGCTCAGGTGATTGCGTAGCCATTGGTATGAACAACAATGCCGGCAACATCAGCGGTTGCAAGCAAATCCCTTTCAAGCACGACCAAGTTGTAGCTTATAGCATGAGTAATGATTCCCATAATAAAAATGACCCGTTTTACAAGGTATATCCAGATCTTTATGGTAAAATAGGCAAATATGCCGCTTGGTCTTGGGGCATAAGCCGCCTTATAGATGGCATTGTGCTGGTAAAAGACCAGTTGAAGGTAGATGTGAGCAAAATAGGCTTGCAAGGTTGTTCTTATGCTGGCAAAATGGCTCTCTTTGGCGGTGCTTTAGATGAGCGCGTTACCCTTACCGTTGTGCAGGAATCTGGCGGTGGTGGCATTAATTCGTGGAGATACTCCAAGGCATTTACCGCCCGTACTGGAACAAACATTGAAAAAATAGACAATACCAGTGGCATTTGGTTTCTTAATAGTATGAAGAGCCTGAATCCCGACAAATTGCCGCATGACCATCACCAACTCGTTGCTATGATTGCTCCTCGCGCAACAATTATACTTGGCAATCCACCTTATGAATGGCTTGGCGATGAGTCTGGCTACAAATCCACAATAGCCGCTAGAAAGGTGTGGCAAGCCTTTGGAATTACGGATTATATAGGTTTTGATTTTGCGGGCGGGCATGATCATTGTCAAGCAGCTTCATCGCAATCAACAAATGTCAATGCGTTTGTAAACAGATTCCTTAAAGGTCAGAATGTGAACACAAATATATCGGCTAACAGACCTACCGTATCTACTTTTGTTTTGGACACAACCGTTTCTTGGACAGTTCCAACTCTTACCGGAACTTATGGCTCAATTACCACAACTTCAAGTTCTAGTGCAGTGGCTTCTTCTAGTTCCAAAGCGAGCAGTTCCTCTATTGCAGCGTTAAGCTCCAGCAGCTGGGCAAGCAGCAGTTCTTCCGTTGCAGAATCAAGTTCTTCCAGCGAAGAAGACATAACACCCATTCTCAACCACTCCCCACTAGCTACTAGCCACTCCCTAACCTACTACTCCCTAAAAGGCGAACCTCTCGGCAATGTTAAACCAACCAAAGCAGGAATTTATATATTTAAAGTAGGTGGTTCAGTTAAAAAAATCGTAGTAAGGTGAATATGAAAAAATCGTTGTTGTTGACAATCGCGGCTGTATTAATTTCAAATGCCTTTGCTGGTCCAGCTACAATAAACTTATCGGCAGAAAAGCAGCTGATTCGTGGCTATGGTGGCATGAATTACCCTGGTTGGATTGACGATTTAACGGCGGCTCAAAGAGAGACGGCTTTTGGCAACGGCAACGGGCAACTTGGGTTTACGATTCTCAGAATTCATGTGGATCCAAATAAAAATAACTGGCAGAGAGAAGTTGCAACCGCAAAGAGTGCCATAGAACACGGAGCACTTGTTTTTGCTTCGCCTTGGAACCCACCAGACGATATGAGAGAATCTTATAACTGCACCAGTAATTGCGGTGGAGCAGACGGCAAAACCACGTATCGCCTAAAAGCTAGCAAATACGCAGATTACGCAAAGCATTTAGACGATTTTGTAACTTTTATGAAAAACAACGGCGTAGAATTATATGCCATTTCCATACAGAACGAACCCGATTACGATTCTGGTTGGCTCTATTGGACTCCAACTGAAATTGTCAATTTTTTGAAAAACCACGCGCGTTCCATAAAATGCCGCATTATGGCACCTGAGTCATTCCAATATGTTAAAGCTATGTCAGACCCGATTTTGAACGATGCACAGGCACTTGCCAATATGGATATTCTCGGAGCGCATTTGTATGGTACTCAGGTTAGCCAATTTCCATATCCGTTTTTCAAGTCAAAAGGTGCAGGGAAAGAACTTTGGATGACAGAGGTATATACCGATAGCAAAAACGATGCAGACGTTTGGCCAATGGCTTTAGATGTGGCTGTGCATATTCACAATTCTATGGTAGAAGCGGAATTTCAATCTTATGTGTGGTGGTATATACGCAGGAGCTATGGTCCAATGAAAGAAAACGGTACCATAAGCAAGCGTGGTTATATGATGGCCCATTTTTCAAAATTTGTTCGCCAAGGATATTTAAGGGTAGATGCTACCAAATCTCCCGAAACAGATGTTTTGGTGTCGGCATACAAAAGTGCAGATAGCGTTGTTATTGTCGCTATCAACAAAAAAACATCGGCTGTGAACCAGCAATTTAACATAAGCAACATCAATGGCACAATAGCAAAAGTGACAGGCAAAAGATCCTCTGAAACGGAAAATCTTGTGGCAATTGCAGACATTAATCTCACAAACGGCAGCTTCACCGCCAGCCTTCCCGCGCGGAGCGTTACAACATTTGTAGGCATAAGGCAGGGAACCACCACGCCCAGCAGTTCTTCCACCGCACCGAGTTCCAGCAGCCTAGCGAGCAGCAGTTCAAGCGCGGCAATTCCAAGCGTAGTGTGCAATGTAGATAATCTCAAATCTCCTTATACGGGTTGCAATAGCATTCCAAGACCGAATATAATATGCTCAGATGGAACCACATCTGGATCAGCAACATTCAACGTTGGCGGTTCAGATATAACAGGATGGAATTATTCGGGTGGCACCCACGACTTTTGTAATTCTGGTACAAGAGCCGTTAATTTGAGTGCAGTTACGTGCGGCAGCACAAGCGTAACACTTAATCCGCCAATATCTTGCGGCAGCTTTATAATTGTGGCACCATCCAGTAGTAGCTCTTCCGTTGCGGAATCAAGTTCCAGTTCTGAAGATTTAACTCCAATTATCAATTCTGGGCTTTCAACTTTAGGCACTCAATTAAGCACCTATTACTCCCTAAAAGGCGAAC
This sequence comes from Candidatus Fibrimonadaceae bacterium, assembly GCA_031281275.1. Classification (GTDB taxonomy): domain Bacteria; phylum Fibrobacterota; class Fibrobacteria; order Fibrobacterales; family Fibrobacteraceae; genus Fibrimonas. The sequence continues at coordinate 5,512 of JAITFP010000046.1, read as the reverse complement.
CGCTTGGAAATGCAAAGCCGCAGAAAGCTGGTATTTATATAGTTAAACAGGGAAATTCAGTTAAAAAAATAGCGGTGAGGTGAGAAATTAAAGTATCAACTTCCAAAAGTTCTTAATCCTCTCCAAATTTTTCTTATCAAACACCAGATGTTCAACGTCCTTGCATTTGCGCTCAAGATCCACATATTTCAACGCCTCTGTTATTTTGGCGTGCAACTCGGCTTTATTCGATACTCCAACCCTGTGCTTCAAAAAAACATAATCCGGTTTTGCGAATTTCTTTAAAAACAAACCATCATAAAAATCCCTCCCATTTTGCCTCAAAATGAGAGCACCGAGTTTCATTGAAAATAAAACAGAAATACTTGGCATTGGAAAAAGAAAGGAAAAACCGCAACCGCTTATTGTCTCAAAACCACTATTAAACCCCAAAGCTAGTTTATGATTAAACCCATATTTATCTATCTCAGTTTTAATTGTAGAGCCTTGCATCAATTTGTTAGGAATTGCGCCTATGGAGGTAAAAAATCTCTTCTCTTCAAAAACAGAAAGTTTTATGTTGAATAGAAATTTTGGAAAGTAAAGGTATCTTTTAAGGAGAACCTGGTTTGGATTTTCCTTGTATTTAGACTCAACTTTAACCCCAGCCTTCTCTAAAAAAGAAATCACTGAATCTGTCATTTTTATAAAATCATCTTCTGAACAATCTATGTAGTTGAAAAATAAATCTCTTGTAAACCTGTCTAATCCGTGTTTAAAACGAATTGCCGGACCACCAACAAGTATAAGCCTGTTTATAAAAGGACTTGTAGATAAAAAATCTAAAATCATAAACTGTAAATATTCTCTAAGCATTCCTTTCTTTAATGACTCCGTTTTTTCCAAACCCAGAAAGTAGCTATAAACCTGTTCCAAAGAAATCATATATCCTCTATAAAAATATTTTTCAGCGAATCAATTTTTTCTAAAATAACTTTTTTTTCGAACTTCTTAGCAAAAGTAGTTAATTTCTTCCAATCCAATTGTAAATTTCGTATTTCTTTTTTAAAGTTATAAGATGGATAAATATACAGTAAATCCAAAATGGCTTTTTCGGGACTTGCTATGAAAAATGTGAAACCATTTTTTTCCACAGCATCGTAACCGAACATTAAACTGGGCTTTATTTTTTTATAAGAAAAAGTGCCCAAGCTATTTTCATAAGTTGAAGTTTTCAGCGAAGACACAGATGTAATCTCGTTTGTCGATTTTGGAATAATTCCGTGAAAAGCAAGTGCCGTGTGTAAACTTATATAAGACGGTTTGTATATTTTGCCCGCCGTATAATGAGCAAAGCCCGAAGTGCCAGCTATATCTGCAAAAGCGTAATAGCCATTTTTGAGCTTGATGAGCAAGCCCTGTTTTTCCCACCGTCCAAAATTATTTTTGTCAAAAACCAATTTCGTAGCTCTAACTTGCGAAACAGAGACTATTCCAAATGGCTTAAAAACTCTCTCAAAAGAACGATAATTCATATTTCAATTCCTTTTTTATTGAAACATACATAAAAATAGAATTATTTTGTATTTTTAGCGATTAATTTTGTGATTTTTCCTAGAAACTTACTATTTTTTTGAAAAAATAATTACTTTACGAGAACCTGGCTCCTTGGAAGTGGTCGGAATATTGGTTGATAAGACCAATAAATGTAAACGCGGTACTGGTAATAGGCTACATTCGACAAAATCCAAGGAGCCAGTCCCAAATATAATTCCTTTTTTATGGAAATTTGCATAAAAATAGAATTATTTCACGTTTTTTGCTATTAATTTTGCATTTTTTTAGAAAAATTTACTGTTTTCTTAAATAAATATCCTATTTTTATATATTAGTAAAATTGGAGGATGCTATGTCTGCTCAAAAACTCAAAAAAGGTCTCGTTTGTTTCCTTTTTCTCTCTATTCTCTTTGCTTTAGTCACTTGCTCAACAAATAATCCAGAACCAGGTGGACAAGTTGTAAGTTCAAGTTCTAGCAATGGTGGCAATGGCGCAATTTCTTCAAGTTCCGAAGCTGTAATTTCCAGCAGTTCCGAAGCGGAAATAATTTCCAGTAGTTCCGAGGATGAAATCTCAAGCGATTCTGCTGAAGAAGACTCCAGCAGCTCCGAAGTAGCAGATTCCAGCAGTTCCGAAGAAGCCGTAGCCACAAGTAGCTCCTCCGAAGTAGCAGGCTCAAGCAGTTCCGTGGCAGCCACAAGCTCCAGCAGCCGTGCCGCTGCAAGCTCCAGCAGCCGTGCCGCCGCAAGCTCAAGTAGCCGCGCCACATCTAGCAACTCCGTGGTAAGTTCAAGCAGTCGTGCCAATTCTAGCAGCTCTGTGGCAACAGGAGGTGGTATTACCAAGCGTTCTTGGACTAGTGTCGATTACGCATCCACCGCTCCCGCTGCGAACAAGCACGACCGCCAAAGATTAGACCTTAAATTGCCGGATACGGGGAACGGACCTTTCCCGTTGATATTGTATGTCCACGGCGGGGCATTTACCATGGGGAACTGGGACTTATCTAGTAACCAAAGAAACGGGCTTCTTTCAGCCGCTCCAAACAAGGGTTATGCCATTGCCAGCGCCGGATACCTCTTATACAAGAACAATAAAGCGTCTTTCCCGCAAATGGTGGAAGATATTTTGGCAGCTATACGCCATTTAAGAGCCAACGCCGCTGAATACCATCTTGACCCAAATAAGTTCGTCATATCGGGTTTCTCGGCGGGAGGCTACCTGACTAATATAGTTTGCGCCCTTTCTGGCACAACCCACACTTATGATATAACCACGCTCGGCAACGCCGGTGTTTCCAGTGATGTTCAGGCGGCGGTAAGTTCGGCGGGGCTTACGGATTTCTCCAAGTTGGTAGAACAATCTGGAAGTACAATGCACAATACTATGGCCGGCGGACCATTGGGGGGCAACTTAACAGACAATACGCAACTCATGAAAGATAATCTCTACAAGCAAAATCCGTTGAATTGGGTCTCGACGAACACGCCGGCCCTATATCTGCGGCATGGCACTAAAGATGGTACAGTTCCCTATCAGCAGTCGCAAATATTGTTTGACAAAATCAAGACCATTTCGCCAAACGCGGAAACTGCCGGCAAGTTGAAATTCAACAAAAGAGACGGCAAAGATCACGAAGACTTTGACAGTTCGGACGCAGCCGCCATATTGGATTTCTTGGATAAAGCTCTTGGGATTCAAAGATAAAGGATTTAGGTAAAATTTTCAACCATGGAGTTCAGTATGAAAAAAGTCGCAATAGCCTTATGCCTCGCAATAACCTTCACTGTGTCGGTTTTTGCACAAAACCCTTGTGATCAAACCACTAAATTAACAGGGGGAACAACCTATAATGGCACTAAAGGTGCTACTGTCTTATACGGCTCTGGTGACGATGCTATTGGAGTAGAAGCTTGGACAGAAGCAGGCGGCAACGCTACCAAATTGACTTGGTATGGGCAAAATCAGGGCGGTGGTTCCGCTTTTAGGGCGGAATGGACAAATTCCACGGATTATTTAGGTCGCGTTGGTTATCAGTGGGGTACCAACGGCAAAAAATGGAGCAATTTAGGAGACCTTTGTGTTGACTACAACTACACAAGGTCTGCCAATGGCAGCGGAGGTTCATATTCTTATATAGGAATTTATGGCTGGACAATAAGCAGCAGTACCTCTGCTGAATATTATATAGTTGAAGATTGGTTTGGAAATGGTCAACAAGGTGCAAATAATTTGGGTAGCGGTTGCAACACTCATGGCAATATTACGGTGGATGGCAAACAATATCAAGTTATCACGTGTAGAAGACCCCAAGGCTCTGGCTGCGTAAGTTGCAATAATCAAGCTTTTTATCAAGTTTTTAGCGTACGCCAAGGCATGGCAAATAACAATAATAAATGCGGAACCATTTCCATTAAAAAGCATTTTGAAGAATGGACTAAAATATCAGCCGTATCTCAATACATTTACGATAAAACCTACGAATCCAAATTTTTAGTAGAAGCACAAGGTGGTACTGGTTGGTTTGAAGCATCTTGGATGAAATTTTCCAGAACAGGTGCTTGTGGCGGCACATCTACAACTCCGAGTTCTTCCAGTGCGGCTCCTTCTTCCAGTTCCCGTGCGGCGAGCAGCTCAAGCGTTGCCGCAAGTAGCTCAAGCAGAGCAAATAGCAGTAGTAGTGCTGCTGGCAGTTCTGTTACGTTGAGTTGCACAGGTCTTCAGGCAAGTGTTGAAAAAGGCGGAACTATTGCTACACCCACTTTAACTTGCAGCAATGGCAGCCAAGCAACTAATATTAATTGGACGGGTCGCCCACAAAGCAACGGTTCTTGGTCGGTAACTACAAATACTAACACCACCAGCTATACCATAGGTGCTACCGCTACTTGTGGCACTGCTTCAAATTTAACAGCAAGCTGCGGTACGGTAGCAGTTGGTGCTGCTTCTTCCAGTTCCAATGCAAGTGGTACAAGCAGTTCAAGCGTGGCAGCGGTTTCTAGTTCCAGTTCTGATGATGCAACTCCAATCCTAAACTCTCAACTCTCAACTCTCAACTCTCAACCAATAACTTACTTCTCCCTAAAAGGCGAGCCTCTTGGGAATGCAAAACCGCAAAAAGCAGGTATTTATATAGTTAAACAAGGGTCTTCAGTTCAAAAAGTCGCAGTGAGGTAACAATATGAAAAAAGTCTTCTTTTTTCTCGTGTTCTCCTTGTTCATTGTCGTTTCTTGTTCAAATCAAAACGAAAATGAGCCAACTAAACCAAATGAAGTGGGTGATTCATCATCCTCTGCTTTATCTGCTGTAATTAGCAGTTCTAGCATAACGCCGCCGGTGGTCAGTTCCAGCAGTGCAATGCCGAGCAGTTCCGATGGCGAAACATTGAGCAGTTCCGATGGCGAAACTCTGAGTAGTTCCGATGTAGGAACGCAGAGCAGTTCCGCTACCGTAACTCTGAGCAGTTCCAGCAGAGCAACGGGGAGCAGTTCCAGTAGAGCAGGGGGGAGCAGTTCCAGCAGAGCAGCGGCAGGCAGCTCTAGCAGCGCGTACCTTCCTCCTCCTGTTGGTGGCTTAACATGCGCAGACCCAGTAAATACCGCAGCCACAGATTATTCAGATATGAATAACTGGAGCGTTTATACTGCTGACGACAAACTCACCAAAGACGTTGATATATTCTTGCTATATCCCACATCAATACAGAGTTCTGATCCAGAAGATTGTCCTTATGCAAGAATAAACAATTCCTCAATGCGCAGGAGCGTGGATCAATGGTATAGCGGGATTAGAACAGTAGTCACATCTCATGCAAACGTCTATTTGCCGTATTACCGACAAGCTAATGTATTCGGTTCTGGATGTTCTGGTGCTAATATGACTGGCGGGGCTGCTATGGAAGACGTTATTGCATCGTTCCAATATTACTTAACCCATATAAACAAGGGTCAGCGTCCTTTTATGACCTTAGGCTT
>JAITFP010000096.1 GCA_031281275.1 Candidatus Fibrimonadaceae bacterium | reverse complement strand
AGCTAACTAAAACATCAATATTATTAACCGTTGCCGTTGCAATATGGATACAGTCTTCTCTATTAGTTGCGCCAACAACGCCTTCTTTAATATATTCATCTGCCAATGCTTCACATTCAACAGTAACGTCTATAAGAGTATAATTTATTTCGCTTAAAATATTTCTTACCCTTTCTGGCGCTTTTTTCAATTCTTCCATAACAGAACTTGAAATAAAAGCATCATATTTCCCATCTTTTATATTTTCAAAAAGCAAGCGAGTATCTTGCTCAAATTCTTTATCAAAATACCCACCGATAACAGAAGTATCTAAATACAATGATGTTTTCTTGCTCACCATAATTTGAAATATAGAAAAATGGTGTAGGGACGACCATCGCGGTCGCCCTTGTATGTGATTGTCATGCATTTGTGTGTGGTTACATTTTCTACATTACCACCTATGGCAGAAAACAAAGCACCCGAAAAGTTTATTTTTTATATGCACAAAGTGTGCAAAAGCTACCCGCCGGATAAGGAAGTGCTTAAAGAAATTTCTTTGAGCTTTTACTATGGCGCAAAAATTGGGATAATAGGCACAAATGGCAGCGGAAAGTCCACGCTCTTGCGCATAATGGCTGGCATAGATAAGGAGTTTCAAGGCGAGGCTTGGATAGAGAATGGTCGCACCGCAGGCTATTTGCCGCAAGAACCGCAGTTAAATGCAGAACTATCCGTTAAAGAAAATGTTATGGTTGCAGTTGCGGCAAAACAAAAAATTTTAGACCGCTACAACGAAGTTGCAATGCTTATGGGCGAGGCAGAAGGCAACAAACTGGAAAAACTCTCCGAAGAAATGGAGAGATTGCAAAATAAAATTGATGCAGAAAATTTATGGGACCTAGACCGTTCCATAGAAATAGCTATGGATGCCCTGCGCTGCCCTCCTGGCGACTGGCAGGTCACAAATCTCTCTGGCGGAGAAAAACGCCGCGTTGCCCTTTGCCGCCTGCTGTTGGAAGAACCGGATTTGCTGCTCCTTGACGAACCCACAAACCACTTGGATGCCGAATCTGTTGCTTGGCTTGAACGCCATTTAAAGGAGTATAAAGGCTCGGTGATTTTGGTTACTCACGACCGTTATTTTTTGGATAATGTAACTGGCTGGATTTTGGAATTAGACCACGGAAGAGGCATTCCCTGGCAGGGCAACTATGCACAGTGGCTAGACCAAAAACTTGAGCGTATGCGCAAAGACGAAAAAGGCGAAAGCGACAGGCAAAAACGGCTTGCCCGAGAACAGGAATGGGTTAAGGCAAGCCCCAAGGCAAGGCAGGCTAAATCCAAAGCTCGTTTAAAAGCCTACGAAGAACTTTTGAGCCAAGACAAAAAAGAGCAATACAAGGTTGCGCAAATTGCCATTGCAAATGGCAAACGGCTTGGCGATGTTGTTATAGAAGCAAATGGAATTTCAAAATCTTTTGGCGACAAACTGCTTTACGAAAATCTAAACTTCCGCTTGCCGCGCTCAGGCATTGTTGGCATAATAGGTCCCAACGGTGCTGGAAAGACTACCCTATTCAAAATGATTTTAGGGCAAGAAAAACCAGATGCTGGAACATTCAAGCTCGGAGAAACCGTAGAGATAATTTCTATGGAACAAGGCAGAGAATCCTTGAACGACAACAATACTGTTTTCCAAGAAATTTCCGGTGGCAAAGAAGAAATAATCATTGGGGAACGTAAACTCAATGCCCGTGCTTATTGCGGGCTTTTCAACTTTACCGGTAGCGACCAGCAAAAAAAATTATCCCAGCTTTCGGGCGGAATGCGAAACCGAGTTTTAATGGCAAAGAACTTGCAAAACGCTGGCAACCTTCTTTTGCTAGACGAACCTACCAATGACCTTGATATAGAAACCCTCCAAGCCCTTGAGCAGGCAATTTTGAACTTCGCTGGCTGCGCTGTGGTTATCTCTCACGATAGATGGTTTTTAGACCGCATAGCCACGCATATCTTGGCTTTTGAGGGCGATAGCAAAGCGGTGTGGTACGAGAGCAACTGGACAGAATACGAAGCCGATTACAAGCAACGTATGGGCATAGATGCAGATAACCCAAAGCCTATCAAGTATAAAACATTAAAAAGGTAAAATTACTTTACAACAGCGTAATAAATATTTTTGCCTTTTGGAGTAAACCTAACCGCTTGCCCTTCGCTTTTTATTGTGGAAATTTTGTTTCCTTTTAAATCAAAAATTTGCACTGTAAAACTTTTGCTTTGAGCTGGGAACTCCTGTGTTCCAACAAAACGAACTATGAAATTTCCGAGCAATGTTTTGTTTGCCAAAGGGATTATAAAGTCTGGATCCGGTTCTGGGTCTGGGTCAGGATCGGGGTCTGGGTCAGGTTCTATTGGAGGAATAGGTGGTGCTGGATCAACTTTTGAAACTATGTAGGCAAGCGCACCCACAAGACCAGCATTATAGTCTAATCCACCTTCTGTGTATTGATAGTTGTTGATATCATCTTTATAATCGCCAGAATTAAAAGAACCTCCAACCATATATCCGAAGAACTCGTTCCTTGCTGGTATGGTCAAAGCACTCATTCCTTGTGAATCACGGTTTTCATCATTTAGATATATGTTTCTGTGGTGAGGCTTGGTGGCTTTTTTTGTGCAACCTTCGCAAAACCCTACAACAAAGGATTGTTTTGAATTATTTTTGCCAAGTATATAATCCACTTGGTCGTAGATAAACTGGTCGTAATCATTTGTACCTTTTGCCTCTTGATAAAGTGCAGCTAGAAATGCGTGATTAGCTGGATAACGCAATGCTCCCCAACCAGCGTTGCCTGTAGTTGCAACTTTTTCCCCATTTACTGTACCTGTGAACCTTTTAATGAAAGTGCTATTCATCGTGTTAAGCAAAGCATCCTTATCTCCGGGAACTGCCATAGCCACTACATAGGGTACTATATCGTGAGGGTTCGAATAATCAAAAGCCCAATTATGAAACGGCACGTTATTTTTATCAAGGCTGATATCGCTTTTGTATGTGTTATCATTTGTTGCAATGTACATTTCTGCCGCTGCAATATTAAATGTGTTTGCCGGAGCATTGCCACCTTGATAGTAACCACCTGAACCAGCTCCTGCGACTTGACTTTTGTGTGCTTTTGCATAAGTATAAGCGTTCTTTGCGTGTTTAAGGCAAGTGTCGGCGTAAGTCGTATCGTATTCGCGATATATTTTTGACATAACGGCAAGAGCTGCCGCAGCAAAAGATGCCATTGGACCATCGTTTGGATTTTTCCACATTTTGCGCGGTTCACCGCCTTGATCAACAGGTTGGGTGGACATTTTCCCTGCAGTAACCCATGTATTATGGTCTTTATCGCCCTCGCCTTTTTCATAATAAAATGTGTTTCCATCGGGCGTAGCCTTAATTATCCAGTCCGTAGCGTATTTGAGTTCCTCCAAAAGATCTGGAATCCTATTTGGTTTGCCACCGTCTATGCTCCATTTTCCAGATTCTGCATAATCGCTGTATTCTTTTCCATCATAAAGATCGTGAAAACCTTTGGGAAATGCGTCGTAAGCCTTGGCAAGCATATAAGCGGAATAGAAAAATGTTTGCCCAAACAACACGTGGTCGCCGCAATCAAACCAACCACCCTCAAGATTACGTGTCCCATCGGCATCTCTGGTGAAGCTAGTTTTGTATGTGTGATCCATAAGAAGCCAGTTAGGTCCTATACCAGACCTTTGGGCACCATAGAACCGAGTTACCATCCAAAGAGCTTTTCTGTACTGCTCTGGGGTAAAAGCCCCTGCTGCAAAAACATTTTGCAAGGAAAGGGCAACCAATAAAGCGGATAAAAATATGGAACGAAGCATTTATTTAATATAGTAAATAAATGCTAATTTACTAATGCCTGCCAAACCTTTTTGTTCTTTTGGGCGGTTGCTCATCGCTTTTGAAAGGCTTTCTAGTTCTCTTTGAACCATATTCCTCTTTTTTATCAAAATATGATGACTTTCTTCCTTCGCTTTCGTGAGATCTCTTTCTGCCTTCGCCATCAAAGGATTTTTTTGGTGGAGGAGGCTCATCCGTCATCAACCTTATTTTGGAGGGGCGGTTTTTAATTGTCATTTTGCGAAGAATTTGCAAAACATCTTCTGGCATGGCTTCGGGCAAATCAACTGTGCTGAATTTCTCAAAGAGTTTTATGTGCCCAATGTATTTGGAATCCAAATCGGCTTCGTTTGCTATTGCGCCAACAATATCCCTAGGCGAAACATTATCCATTCTGCCAACGCCCAAATAATAGCGTTCCATTCCGCTTTCCGGCGGTTCCATATCGCTAAAACTGCCATCTCTGCGTCTGTCCGAACCTCTATCTCTCCTTGGTCTTTCACGCTCACGCTCGCCTCGTGGTTCTCTTGCTTCCCTATCCCTTGAGCCTTTCTTGGATTCTGTATCCAGCGGTTCCATTTTTGGAAATAGCGGTTGCTCTTCTTGGGTCATAAAAGCTAAGGCAGCAGCGATGTCTGCGATGTCTATGGCTTGTTCCAAAGCTATGTTTTCAACTAAATTTCTGAAATTATCCAAGCCTTTTTGCTCTTGAACGGTTTTGATAATATCTTCTTTGAATTTAGCCACTCTTTTATCGCTAATTTGCTCACCTGTTGGCAAACTCATTTTCTCAATTTTTTGACGAGTTTCTTTTTCTATCATAGCGAGCAAGCGAGTTTCTCTTGGGGTTACAAACAATATGGCGTTGCCGTCTCTGCCCGCGCGGCCTGTTCTGCCTATGCGGTGAACATAAGATTCGGTATCGTAGGGAATATCGTAGTTCAAGACGTGAGTTATGCGTTCAACATCCAAGCCTCTGGCAGCTACATCGGTTGCAACCACAATATCTATTTTGCCGTCTTTAAGGCGGTTAAGGGTGCGTTCCCTCAAAGATTGAGCCAAGTCTCCCGAAAGTGGAACTGCGTTAAAACCTCTCGCTTCCAAGCGTTCCGCGATTTCTGCAGTGGCTTGTTTTGTACGCACAAAAATAAGCATTCCTTCAAATTCTTCGCCTTCCAAAACCCTTGTTAGAGCCTCCATTTTATGTTCTTGGCGAACAGATAAATAACGTTGACGAATTTTCTCAACAGTTGCGGTTTTGCCCGCTATTCTTATTGTTTCGTATTCGCCGAGATATGTGGAAACTATTTTTTGCACAGCTGTTGGCATAGTGGCACTGAATAAAGCTCTTTGCGCATCTTCTGGTGTTGCCTCTAAAATATATTCAACATCTTCTTGAAAGCCCATATCCAGCATTTCGTCTGCTTCGTCTAGCACAAGTGCTTGAATGCCTGATAGGTCTATTGTTCTGCGTTCCAAGTGGTCTATGAGGCGACCTGGGGTTGCAACCACAACCTGCGCTTTGCGTTTAAGTGCGCGAAGCTGAACGCCCATATCTTGCCCGCCATAAACAGGCACCACGTGAAAATCCTTCATAAAAGACGAGTATTTTTGAATTGCCTCCGAAACCTGAATTGCAAGTTCCCTAGTTGGCGTTAAAACCAGCATCGCGGGACTTTTATCGTTAAAATTCAGCCGAGAGAGCAATGGCAGCGTAAATGCCGCTGTTTTGCCTGTGCCTGTTTGTGCTGTGCCGAGCAAATTTTTGCCTGCCAAAAGCAGGGGTATGGTTTGCATTTGTATTGGTGTTGGATTTTCATAGCCAATTTTTTGAACAGCTTCCATAACTTTTGGAGATAACCCCAAACTGGCGAATGTAGATTCGCCCTCGATTTTTTCTTCACCTTCGCTCATCGTTTTGCCCATCTATTCGATTGTCGCAAAACCCTTGCGAACTGTGAATAGAAATTCCTGAATGTAAATATAGTAAAAGTTTTGGGTTTTGTCAACAATTTTTTCTATATTATCAAATAGAGGTTTTTATGCAAGCAGTTCAATTTGAAACCGCAATAAGCAATGGAATTATAAATATTCCAAAAGAATACTACAACAAGCTGTCGCCGATAGTGGAAGTTATTATTTTGCCTAAACATATTCCAGAGACAATGCTTATGAGCGAAAAATCCCTTGCAAAAGATTGGGACACCACAGATGAGGATGAAGCGTGGAAGACTTTGTAAAAGGCGATATTGTAATATTGAATTTTCCATTTTCTGATTTATCCGCAACAAAGCGAAGACCTGCATTTGTTTTAGCGAATTGGGGCTATGGCGATGTTGTTTTGTGCCAAATAACAAGTAAGCCTGCGAAAAATGAATTTTCCATAAAAATAGAATCGAATGATTTTGAAGCAGGCTCTTTGCCTATTGTAAGTTTTATCAGAACTGACAAACTTTTTACAGCAGATAAAGAACTCATTCTTTATAAAGCAGGGCATATTAAGCAAGAAAAAATAGATAAGGTAACTCAAACAACGATTTCTGTTATATCTTAAACTCAACGAACACCTACAACCACCCCCAAACGCACGAGGTTTGCATTTATTTAAACAGAACAATGAAAAATGCCTATATACAAAACCTTTACCAAATGTCTGTTATACTTCCCGATAGTTGGCTTTGTTGTTGGGTGGTTGCTTGCATTTATTTATACCCTGCTCCTGTTTTGTCGTTTTTTAGGGGTATGTCTGTTAGGGAGTTTAGCATATAGAATAGGACTTTTGCATCGTAGCCTTGGTGGATTCCGTAAACGGCTTCTCTTTGTATTATTTTGAATTGGGCGGTGTAGGGGTCTTTTTCTTGTTCTATTATGTTGTTTAGTATGGGTATGAATAAGGCGCTGTCGTAGGCATCTACGGTGAAGCGTAAGCCGTAGTGGAAGATGTCTCGTTCATCGGCTTTTTCGTGGTCTATGTCTTTGTCTAGGGATAGTAAGCCTTGTTTTCTCGCTTTGGCGGCGAGCGTTAAGGCTGTGGGGGCAAATTCTGCGTAGGCTTTGTTGAATTCGTCTTTTGTCATTTCTTTTTGCCCCCTGTTTTTGGTGTTTCGGAATGTTCCAACTGCGAGTTTTGGGGCGTTTGCAATACGCCCCTACTTTGCTGTTGTTGGGTGGTTGGTTGCATTTACTTCTTTGTCCAGCTTTGCCATTGCTTAGGGTCTTCTAGTTTGGCTTTGACATTTGCCAGCTTTAATTTATCTCCTTCTATTTTGAACTTTAA
>JAITFP010000022.1 GCA_031281275.1 Candidatus Fibrimonadaceae bacterium | reverse complement strand
TGGGCATCCCTCTTCCCATCTATTGACATTATCATAATCCCTTTCTGCGTACCTTTGCCACCAACGGCAAAAACGCTTCCTCCTTCTCCGTATTTCAGCTTTCTTATTGACTCTATAAGTTTCTTTGTGTCTTCTGCCAAAGAACCCACAAAAAGCATTCCCGTAATCTCGTTTTTTTCAATGATTGGTTCGTATATGGCATTCACCCACTCGCCACCTACATTAGCACGACCAATATATTTCTTTCCGCTCAGTACAGATTGCAGAACCGCATTCGGAGTGCCATCGTCATTTTTTGGGGAAACTTTAGTATTCACAAATCTTTTGCCATCTCTTATAATGCTGGTGGAAACGCGAACCATAGTGCCGTCTGCTTGCTTGCGGAATATAGTTGCGTGAACATCGTTAAGTCTGGAAACAGCATCCACTATGGGAGATGGTTTTTTTGGGTCATAGTTCATCTCTGCAGCTAGCTGGTTAAGGTTGCTGCTTGAATGGAGCCACTTTTCGCGCAAATTTGCCAGCCCATCGTTGAGTTTTGACAGCAATACTTTGTCGTATATCTGCACGGAGTTGTAAATTCCCCATGCAATTGGTTTCATATTTTCAATGTTTTGCTTATCTATCTGCTCTCTGTTATGCGAAACTATCTCCTCCATTTTGCTTTGCGAAAGAACCACAGAAACTATGAGGGCAACAACTGTCAATAAAACTCCCGTAACTGAAAGCAGAATTATTCGGAAGGTCATGGAATGGAGTAATTTCATATTTTTGGTGCCTCTTTGCGGTATTTTGATACAAATTTAGAAAATTCTATTTTACCAATTATGCCTTACTCCAAGCAAAAAGAGCCCGAAAAATACAAAAAACGGAGTTATAATTGGAAAACAGCCATTGGTTTGCAGGCTGTTGATGGCTTGGTGCCTTCGCAGTATTTGCTGGAAATAGCCAATTCAAATATAAAGGGAGAGATTTCATTAAGAGAAACTCAGAGAAAAATTCAAAATTATTATGAAAACAAACCCATAAAAACAGAAAAAGAAGAGAGGCAAAGAGAGGCAGATTTAGTATCTTTAAGGATAACAAAACTACTTTCCAATGATTCTTTTAACTTATCCCCTGTTCAATTTCTTTCAATTCACAAAAATTTATTTAAGGGTATATACAATTTTGCTGGAAAGTACAGGACTTACAATATTTCAAAAAAAGAATGGGTTTTAGCCGGAGGCTCTGTTATATATGGCAATTACGAGCAGCTTGAAGAAACCATTGCTTATGACATTGAGCAGGAGAAAAATTTTGACTATGCAAAAATGAATTCAAAAAAAATAATTCAGCATTTTTCCAAGTTCATAGCAGACTTTTGGCAAATTCACCCTTTTGGTGAAGGCAACACCAGAACCGTTGCGGTTTTTGCCATAAAATATTTACGAACCTTAGGCTTTGTAATAACAAACGAACCATTTGAAAGTGATTCTTGGTATTTCAGAAATGCTTTGGTCAGAGCAAACTATCAAAACTTGAAAGAAGGAATACACAAAACAAGGAATTATTTAGAAACTTTTTTTGAAAATGCCTTGTTGGGTGCTAAACATAAGTTGAAGAATCGTGAGTTGCATATTAATTGGAAGAGAGGTTAAAAAACATTTCCTTCTGTTCCCTCTTTTCTCTCTCACCTGTGGCAACATAAGGAGCATTTTTGTTTTTCGTCAAAGCCAAGTAAAATAACGCCGTACTAAAGGTAAAAGGCGTTGGGGTAAAGTCTTGGACTTGTTCGGGGTGGATTTGCAAATCCTTTAGAATGCGAGAAAGGGCTTTCATATCTTTTGTTTCGCAACCTGGGTGGCTAGACATTAAATAAGGCACAATTTGCGTTTTTAAGCCGTGTTTTTCGCAGATTTTTTGGAAAATGAGCATAAATTTTTTATACTCGGCAAAATCCGGTTTTCGCATAATCTTAAGAACATGGCTTTCGGTATGCTCGGGTGCTAGCTTTAATCTGCCGCTTGTGTGGTGCAAAATGAGGTTTTCTGTATAGAGGGTATTTTGCTCGTTTGGGTTGTGCAAAAGCATATCGTGGCGAATACCGCTTCCTATGAAAACTTTTTTTATACCCTTTACCCGCAAAACTTTTTTGTAAAGTTCGTTCATAGATTTATGATCTGTATTTAGGTTTTGGCAAATTTTTGGAAATAGGCAGCTCACTCGCTTGCACTTGGAGCACAAATCTTTATCCATTCCACCCATTTTGTACATATTCGCGCTTGGCCCACCCAAGTCGCTTAAATTGCCTTTGTAATCTGGCAGCTCTGCTATTTCTTTTGGCTCTTTTAAAATACTTTTTTCGCTCCTGCTCGCTATAAATTTTCCTTGATGCGCACTAATGGCGCAAAATGCGCAACCACCAAAGCAACCTCTGTGTGTTGTTATGCTGTGCTTTATCATTTCGTAAGCTGGAATGCTCCCTCTTTTTTTATAGCGTGGGTGTGGCTCTCGCATATAAGGCAAATCAAAACTCTTGTCTATTTCGCTCTCTGTCATCTGCGGGAAAGGCGGATTGATTATCAAGGTTTTATCTTGAATTTTTTGAGTTATAATTTCAGTCGGAGTTTGTTCCAAAATTTTTGTGTTCTCAAAAAATTTGTCGCTATCCGCTAAACAGTCTTCGTGAGAATATAACTTTTGCCCCGTATTGTGTGTTCCCAAATACGCAATCTGTTTCACATCATAAATATTTTCGCCACGTTGCAATTTTTTTGCTATTTCCAAAATCGGTTTTTCGCCCATTCCGTAAACCAGCAAGTCTGCTTTGCTTTCGCAAAGTATGCTTGGCAGTAGGCGGCTTTCCATAAAATCGTAGTGGGTTGTTCTGCGCAAAGAGGCTTCTATGCCGCCAAGAATCACGGGGGTGTTTGGAAAAAGCCGTTTTAAAATTTTTGAATAAACAGTGGCTGCACGATCGGGGCGAAATCCGGCTTCTCCGCCCGGAGTGTAAGCATCGTCGCTGCGCAATCTTTTGTTTGCAGTGTAGTGGCTGACTATAGAATCCAAGCAGCCAGAAGTTATTCCAAAAAATAATCTCGGCTGCCCCAGTTTTTTGAAATCGCGCAAATCATCTTGCCAATTTGGCTGCGGCAAAATGGCAACTCGCAAACCATCGCTCTCCAAAATCCTCGCTATAACTGCGTGTCCAAAAGATGGATGGTCAACATAAGCATCGCCACTGACTATGATAACATCAACATAATCCCAACCAAGAGAATCCATTTCTTTGCGGGATATGGGGAGGAATCCCATTACACCTTAAACTTATCCATAGCCGTACGCAACTGCCCCGCCATTTTGGATAGGTTATCCGCGCTTAGTTTCACTCGCGAAACTTCTTGCGAACTCTCTTTTGCCGCCCGATTCATGCCGCTAACATTTGAACTCACATTGCTTGCACCCTTTGCGGCTTCGCCTGCGTTGCGTGCTATGTCTTTGCTACCTTTGGCTACCTCGTTTACGGATTTGGAAACGCGATCTACGCCCTTAGCTGCCTCACCAGCGTTGCGCGCTATGTCTTTGCTACCTTTGGCTACCTCGACTATGGAATCTGAAACGCGCTTGGCATTGACGCTCGCTTGACCGGCATTTTTGGCTATATCTTTGCTACCACTGGCTACCTCACCTATGGCACCAGCAACGCGCTTGGCACCTGAGTTTGCCTGCGCAACGTTCCTTGCAATCTCGTCACTTGCCTTTGTCTGCTGCTTAACGTTTTTGGATATTGCATCTACGCCTTCGTTTATTTTTACTATTATCTGTGAAACATCTTTTATAACCGTCACCGCCTTGCTAGTGCCAGACTGTATGCCCTCTATGCGCATTGCTATGTCGTCTGCGCTTTGCGCGCTCTGGTTGGCAAGTTCTTTTATTTCACCAGCAACAACCGCAAAGCCTTTGCCTGCCTCGCCAGCGCTGGCTGCCTCTATTGTGGCGTTTAGTGCAAGAAGGTTGGTTTTGTCGGCTATCTTCTTTATAACATCGGTAACTTGCCCTATTTCCTTAGCAGCAATGCCCAGGTTGTTCATCACTTCGGTTGCGTCTTTGGATTTTATGGTTGCTTCGCTGGCAACTGTGCTGGCATCACCAGCATTGCGAGATATCTCGTTTATGCTTGCACTCATCTCATCCACTGCAGCCGCAACCGTGTTCATGTTTGCAGACATCTGCTCCGCTGCGCCTGCCACTTCGTTGGCATTCACAGAGGCTTCTTCGGCTGCGGCTGCCATGTTGTGTATGTTTTCTGATACTTGTTCAACCGCGCTTGCCACATTATTTACGTTTGCTGAGGCTTCTTCGGCGCCGCTCGCCATTGCGTTGATGTTTGTTGCCACCTGCACAACTGCGCCTGCCACCTCGTTGGCACTAACTGAAGATTCTTCCGCACCACTCGCCATAGAGTTTATGTTTTCCGACATTTGTTCTGTCGTTTTTGTTGCTTCATTGCTCTGTTGAAGGGTTTCTTCGCTGGCACTTGCAAGCAAGCCACTAACCGAAGATAGGTCTTCGGAAACAGAGACCAAATGGCTAACTATTGATTTTGCTTCGCCTATGGGTTTTCTAAGCACAGCCATAAGCTTGTTGAAATAGCCCGCTAATTCACCTGTTTCATCTTTGGACTGCACCGGAATGGTTTGAGTTAAATCCCCTTCCCCAGAAGTTATGTTTTTAAGAGCTTCAACCATGTGAACCAAGGGTTTTGCAATGGATTTCCCAACGACTACGGCAATGACAATTGCGATTACAAAGCAGATAAAGCCTATCAAAATCATAACCTCAATTATTTGAGACAAGGTTTCTTCTACTTCTTGCTTCTCTACGTTGAGGAAAATCATCCAAGGGTAGCTAGGAACCTGCGTATATAAGCCTATGAGTGTTTTGTCCTCGTAATCGTACTCCGAGCCTCCGCGTTTTTTTTGGAGCGCGGTAGATACTATATTTGCCAAGGGTTTAAGCGATGGGTCTTTCGCTGCTTCTTTTATGGGATTGAACTGCTTGTTCACCATATCTTTGTTTCTATGGGCTATTATGGTTCCTTCTTGGTCTATCAAAAAGGGAAAACCGCTTTTGTACAGTGATTTCAGTTCTGTCACAAGGTTGGAAATAGCCGATGCGCCATCTTTGTGGGCTAACAATACGCCTATCACAGGTGCATTTGCTTCATCGTTTTTTCTTATGGGCACGGCAAAAATCGCAACGAGCTGACCACCGATTACTACCATCTCTATATTTCTTTCCCCAGCCATAGCCCGCTTGAAATAGGATTGGTCTTTTATGTTAAGGGAGCTGCCTTTCACAAAATAAGTATCTCCTTCCGGAGTGACCATTGCCATATCAAGGGCTTTGAGACGTGGGACATCGGGTTTCAGGGTTGTTGGCACAGTATTGGGGTCCATGGTTCGAGTCCTTGCCCTGCCAGCTACTTCCCCAAGTATGTCAAGCTGACCATCCACCATGGATTTCAAGAATTTAGCATCGGTGTCGGCTTCGCTGGCTAAGAAGTTTAAACAGGATTCTTCCATAGTGCCGCTGATTTTAAGCCCAACCACAACGAGCAGGGCAACGGTGCTTGCCAAAACAACTATTCCCATCAATAGGGAAATTTTAACACTAAGTTTCATAGGTTACCTCAGAATTTATAGGGAATATAGTAAATTATTAAACACAGACAACCACATATAAATGTATGGGATTTGCATTTATTTTGCCGTTTTGCGGTGATGTTTGCCCCTTTGTCTGAACCAGAATTTGCAGAATTAAGGAATTTACAGAATGAACCTACTTTCTTGGCTTTATTCTGTTTTTAATTCTGGTTCAGACAATTTTCTATATTTGCAGATATGTTTCGGGGTAGTGAAAAAATATTTGGCAGAGCTTGCGGTGCAAGGTCTAAAAGCAATTTTTCGGATTTGCTTTTTAAGGCACTATACGTGCCAAATAAGCCCTTCTATTTTCAGGGGTCGAAAAACAACCCCAGAGGTGTTCATCGCCAAATTTGGGCATCTAGCGTGCGGTGACACGCGCCTCTGGGGGGGGGGGGGGCGCCGGGCGGCTGGCCCGGGCCGGTGAAGGGACCG
>JAITFP010000009.1 GCA_031281275.1 Candidatus Fibrimonadaceae bacterium | reverse complement strand
CCGCTTCTAGAACGGTATCTTTAAAGTTGTCATTTTTCAAAAAACACCACAAAGCGGCTTCAAGAGTGTGCACCACATATCCATCGGATTGAATGTCATCCCTTTTCAATTTATATATGTCGCCTTTTAATATGCGTTTATAGTGGGATAATTCGCTCTCATAAGTTGTATCCTTATATTGATATTTACATATTTCTCCAAAATGGTATCCATATACCATATCACAAAGTATGCCTGTAACATCTTTACTTTTCCGAAAATACACTAGCCGTAGGTATTCCGAGTATAATATGCAGCCAAAAACGGCGCGAGGGTGTGCGTGGGTGATAGCGGAATATTATTCTATATTTATTATACGGGAACCAAGGCTATACTATTCAATGTTCATAAGTGCCACCGGAGCAATACGCATCAATGACCCGTTGCCACAATCACTTTCTTTGGTTTGCCCGCATTGGCTTGCCGGAGTTCCTTTTCTGAATGTTTTAATCGCTGCATAGGTAGTGTGCCCATCGTCAAAGCATTTTCCGTGAGGGGTCATATAGCCATTTTTGTGCCAGTCGGAAAATTTGCGCATAAGGGCATCGCAATCTCCACCTTCCACTATGTTTTCCATAAGGCATAATGTTAGCGAGGTGTCATCAGACCACGTGCCAGCGGGCTGGTTGTGCGTTCCACCGCCTATCATATCGGTTGCTTTGAATGTATCTCGATCCTTAAACTCATAAGGAACGCCCAGAGCATCTCCTATTGCACCGCCGATTATGGTGGAGACTATTTTATCTAGAAAACTTTCCTTCGGGGGTTCTTCTATATAAGCGCCCACATCCATACCAAATGTGAGATCCATTGATGTTAAAAGATCTTTTATCTTTATAACAATGCCTGGACTAAATTTTTTTCCGAAATCGGCTTCTGTATGGCGAACAACGTCTGCGACTGTGTTAATCCCTACATTCTGCAAGAAAAACCTTTGCCTTATGGCAATATCCAAATCTCCAATGCTCAAAAGCAATTTTTGAGCTATTTCTTCTTTTTGCTCCATAGTTTTCTCCTTGTTTTCTTAAATATAATATACAATCCCATTGCGGCAGCCATTGTCGCTATTTATGGATTTTCACACAACCACTTTCCATATTTGAGCATTTCTTGCTTCAATTCATTCGGGGTTATAACCCTAACATTATATCCCCAAAAGCGAATCCATTCTAGCAAGTCTAGGCTTATTGGACTTTTTATGCGAACTTCTATCCATTTTTCTTCTTTATGTTCAATTATTTTCATATCATCTAAAAATAAATGCTCTTGCAAAGTCAAGCGACAATACCAGTTAAATTTGAGTTTAATCAAAACCGATTCTTTTTCCTGCTCTTTTTTTGCATCCCAAATTGTTCCATTGGTTTTCATTTTGTCGAGTTCTTTTTTTAGAACATCGTATTTCTTTTCAAAAGTTTCGCTCAAAATTTTAACATAAGTAAAACGAGACAATTTAAAGCATTTCAATTTGCTCTGGTCATTGCACAAAAGATATAACGAAGACTTATACACAATCAAAGCCCAAGGTTCCAAAATTCTTCTCTTTGGAGCTTCGTCAGCAATACCAGCATACTCAACTTCCAATTTTCTCTGCTCCAACAACCCTCTTATGAAAGAATTGAAAAATTTCGTTCTACCATTTCGCGCACTCTGTTCGCCAACATATTCGAGAACTCCACCCATTTTAGCAGACAAATCCCTGTATAAATCCTTTCCGTAAAGCCTAAGCGTTTTTTGAGAACTGCCAGAAATCGCTTTTTCCAAAGATTCAATATCTATACTCTCGCCAAACATCCAAAACAGAATTTTGGATAAAAGCAAAAAGGAGAAAATATCACTTTCATTTAGTTCGCCATAAAAATCTATAGCCTGCACATTTGGAATTCTATACCGCAAATTTTGATTTGAGCCAATGCTTTCCAAAACGCCAATGCTTTTCATATCTGCCAAATCTCGCTGAATATCTCTGATATTAGCCACGATGTCTTCACTGTCCAGAGCATTTTTAACATCTTTAACCGCTAAGGGTCTCCCTTTCTTGTGAAGGAAAAAACGATACATAGCTAGGATTCTCTGCCATTTCAAGGTGTCGGTGTTGCGCATTTTAGGAAAGATAGAAAATATCCTAAAATCCAATTCTTCTGTTTCCGTATGGCTCCTTTGCTAAAGCTATTTCGCTCAATTCCTTTGCTATGATATCCACAGTAAGCTCGTTTTTAGGCAACCATTGCAGGCGCTTATATACCGCATAAAAGTCGCCAGGTGCAAGACATTCCAAACGGCAAAGCTCATTCCAGTTTTCCTGCCCAAGTTCAGGGAAGAAATTCTGTGCCATTTTTCGTATTCCATCTTCTTTTAGATAGTCAAATTTCAAATGAAAATGAAATCTGCGGTTGCTGGCGGCATCTAATTTGCCTTGGAAATTTGTTGAGCAAACAACTAGGCATTTGCTATTTTCCAACTGAATTAAAAATTCATTCACCTGCGTGGTTTCCCAAGAACGAACCGCATTTCGCCTATCGGAAATCAGGCTGTCTGCCTCGTCTATAAAGAGCAATGCACCTTCTTCGGAAGCCTCTTCAAATGCTGCTGCAAGTCTTTTCTCCGTTTGTCCAACAAACATAGAAGATATTTTGCCGTAGCTTATTTCCTTAAATTGCAAGCCGCTAACCCTTGCCAAATACTTTGCGAATTCAGTTTTGCCTGTTCCGGGCGCGCCATATAAAAGCATTGTGCAATTGCTTTCCGTCTCTTTATTTTTTAAGAGCTCAGCATAGCATTTTGCGGCGTGCAAAGCCTTTTCCATTCCTTGAACATTCAAAATGCTCTCGTCATATTTAGGCGCACGGCTTTGGGTGTTTTTGCAACTATTTTCAAATCCGAGCAATTCTGTGTGTTGTTTTAGCACAAGTTCTGCAACCTCCCCCTGCTTGCCAGCTTTTGCAAGCAGAATTTCATTAGACACTGCGAGTTCTATTCCACCTGGTGCGGCTTCGTATTTCTCTGCCAAAGTTTTTATTCTCTCAGCAGGGAAAAGATTTTCTGCACCGTGTTTTTCCACAATATTTTCCCAAAGCCTTAATCGCATAGATGGGCTATTTGCCTTGAATTCTATGCTATAATTGAACCGCCTCATTGTTGAGCGTTGAGTGAAACGCAGGCTATTGCTAATCCAAATCACAGGCAAGCGCATATCTTCTAGCATTTGGTTCAAAAGACCTTTTTCAAAGCTATTTAGCAAAATATCTGCTTCGTCTATCAACAAAATTAGATTGTTTTTATTTCTAAACATAATTTCGGCAATGCTAAGTGCCCTTATGCGAAATCTCATTATGACATTTTCCAAGTTTTCTTCTTGATTGAATATTTGCCTTTGCGCGCTGTTGAACCCAAGATCCAAAAGGCTACAATTTGCATTTGCGGCTATTGTCCGCGCAAGCTCTGTTTTGCCTGTGCCTTCCATTCCGTAAAGCAAAAAATGCAAGGGTCTGTCGTTTTTGTGAATGGATACTAGGTCTATTATAAATTTTGCCTCTTTTTGGCACTCAAATTTTTCTATGGGCAGAGCCGTTTTTTTATCAATGGTTGCATAAATATCCATTAGATTATCGGATCCAAGACCTTTTAAGTATCTTCTTATTTCAAGAGAAACTTCTATGCCAAAGTGTCCTTGATAGCATATAACTCCTATATTCATCAAGCCTTTTTCTTTGGATATCGCTTCCAAAACAATTTCTTCGGGGTGATTTACCATCAGAGCAATAGCGCTGTAATTTATTCTGTTGCGTGTGATTCTCAGGGCTTGGCAAGTGCTCTCGTATATTTTTTCCATAGAATCGCTGTAATCTAAAAGAAATAGAAAACGTAGAATATCTCTATTTACATTGTCTAGGTTCAGCGTTTCGCACAATAAATTGAGACGTTTTTCAAAAATTTTATTAAACGTTTGCTCTTCTTTGCGAATGGCAAGCTTTAGGAAAAAAGAGAGTGCGTAATTTATGTCTAAATTTCTATTAACCATAGAATTCCATTGCTCGGAATTCAATAGTTTATATAGAGTCATCCAACCTTCCATTTTAGATTTTTGCTCACAAGATTTGGCTATTTCTGCCAATATGTATTCCGCGTGTTCTTTATTTTCGCCAGAATGTTTTTCATAGTGCCGTTTTGCATAATTTGCGAATGTTTTTAATCCCTCTATCCCAAAAAAATTGAGCAGCCCCGTATATACCTCGCTTTCCAATTGAAATGTTTTTTGATGATTTTGCATAATAAGCAAATATCTGCAATCTTCGGAGTTCAAGCAAACTGCTCTTCTCCAATAATTATTACCATCTGTTTCTGATTTTAAGCGCGTTGCCAAATAGTCTAAAAAGTCAAGCATAAGTACCTCTCGTTGGTTATGTATTTATAAATATATAAACTGGTTGCGACAGTTATTGTCGCGGATTTCACCATCTCAAAAGTTTCCGAATTAATTCATCTACTCTTTCAAGAAGTTCACATTTTTCTCTCCTAAGTTCATTTTTGTAACTATATTCAGGAATTTTAAGAAGATGATCTATCTCTATTAACCTCTTGCAACACTTAGAAGCTTCTCTGCCAATTTCGAGACTTATTCTTGCTCTTTTTACTATTTCTTCGGTCATCTTTCACCTCGCTTGTTGAATCTACTATTAAATATAAAAAGCCATTGCGACAATGGGTGTCGCAGGTTTTCAATTTTAGTGCGTTTTTATGTAGTAAAATCAATATCTGCTATTGATGGCATTCTAAAAGAAAATTTCGTATTTCCATTTTTCCCAGTTATGGCGAAATCGCCTTTCGCGATTATATCCATACCTATAATCAAATCAAACTCGTGTATAGGCTTACAAGAAAGCACAGTAAGTTCTGGAATAATAACCTGATTTGGAAGTTTAATCCCTGTTACAAAAACAGGGACTCTTTCTATTCCGTTTGCATGTCTCATTTCGGCATAACAGATTTTTTTCAATAAAATGCGTTTTGCTATTGTATTTGATATAACGGAACAGGTTGCACCTGTATCCCATAGAGCTTTTACTTTTACGGATTTCATTTTATACGGGTTAAATATAGTTGCTTCGCTTATTATTCTAGTGAGTAATCCTTTATTTTGCTTAGTTGTGAAAGCTTTTGTTTGCATTTATTTTACCGAAAATAAAGGACCTATTGTTGCGGTGTAAGCTTCTTTTCCTGGCAGGCATTTCATAACCGAGTATTTTCCATATCCAATGGTTTTATCTCCGGTGGTTAAAGCTTCTCTCAAAGTATCAAAAGCAGCCACCACGCCGGAATAATCCATTAAAAGTTCTTTACCCTTGTATTTTTTCACCAATTTCTTTTGGTGTTTAATAAAATAATCAAGCGTAAAATTATGAATATCCTTTTTCATCACAGCCTCCAAATATAGAATATAGAAAATTTCAGCAACCACTTTTCCAAAGAGCAAATACTTTCCTCGACTCATTAAAGTAATATTTCTTCTTTAAAAATGCTTTCTATTTTCTTAGCGAAATCTATAAATCCTTTAGTTTCATCCAAAGTAGGCATATTTCCGCTAGGCATAGCCCCGATGTCGCTTGGATATCTAGTTTTTATGTATAAACCATTAAGGCTCGCTAAAATAGTTTCATCTATGTCCCAACTTTTTATCGCTTTTATTTTATTATACAAATTTAATAAATCGTGGGTTTTAGGAAAATCAACAGAGTGTTCTACTAAATATGCTTTAAAATATTTTTCCACGGCTTGCTGGCAAAAAACAGCAATAGCCCCAGTAGCTTCTGGGTCGTCTGTGTTAATATTGTTGCTTATCATATGAATATCGTTATTCGCATAATAAAGCCAATTTTTCGTTTCATTTTTCATAAAGAATTTTTCCCGTATTTCTTATATCTTTGAAAAAAGAAGTATCTTGCTCGTTTAAATAATCGTATTCGGCTTTGGAATAAACTAAGATATCCATCGGTATTTGATAATTGATTTCTCTAACAGCATTTGAAGCTAAAAGGTATCTCGTGTTTTGTTCTTTAAAAGTCCTCGCAAACTCATTAGAATCCAACACAACCAACACATCCAAATCGCTATCCTCAGTTGGATTTCCTCTGGCATAAGAACCGAACAAAATAACCTTATAAGGCTTCAATTCTTTAAGCCGTTCGGTCATTTCATCTATAAGATGCTGGTTTTGCATAAATGGTAATATAGTAAAATTCAATCTTTAATGCAACGGACACTAAGCAAGTAGTTACTATTCCTACCAGTCGTATCAATACGGCTTTCTTGGAAGGTGGAACCCAAATTCCAATCATAGACTAGGTTCGCTTTTTCCTCCAAGGCAGATGCACTCCACCAAACGCCGTATCTACCAAGATAGCGGAAATCTCCATTTGCATAAATACCGTTGGGCAGACCTGCAAAGCCGAAGTCATCTGTGCCATTCCCGTCCTTTTTTCCATATTTATCCCAACCGCTTGTAGTTTTGAGTTTTTTCCCTGAAATTTTTCCGCCCGTAAAATTAATAAGAATCTTCCACTCATCTTTGCTTGGCAAATGCCAACCTGGGGGACACGCTTTTTTTGCTGTTTCCCAGTCGTAAAGTCTGCCGTATTTTTCTTCGTTAGCTTGTATTTCAGTTTTTGATAATGTAGTTAAGATATCTTTTTCGTTCTTTTTGTCATAATATGAGTATACTGGACCGCCTTCGCCATAGATTTTGCTACCTTTTGCAGCATAAGCCAAATTTTCTGCCATCCAAATTTGGTCGCCAATTTTTACGGTTTTATATACCTTGTCGTCTCTTGGGTCGGTGAAAGTGGCTTTTTTAATAGTTTTAAATACATAATCCTCTTTAGTAACCTCAAACAATTCCTTGAAACTAGAATCTTTCTGCATAATCTTATTCATAGCTATATTCACAGCATACTCTTTAACCAATGCCATAACATCACTTGTGGTGGATCCCAGACCATCTGCAAAGTGCTCGTATTCTATCTTAGCATAAATAACATCTTCCTTAAACATTTTTAAAACTCTGCAAAATGTCCGAAAATCACATTTTTTTGTTCTTAAAAAATCATCTGTGACTTTCATTAACAGCTTTCCCATTAAATAATCGCCACCCTCTTTTATTATACCAGCATTTTTGATAATTTTTAAGATGGTTTTCATTTTCACACTTTCATCAAAGAATTTTTGATATACTGAATCGAAAATAGAATCAGCTATTTTTCGTTGCTTTTGTTCTTCTTCATATATATGCGAAGCCATTTTTTACCTCTTTGGTTGATTTACTATTAAATATAGAAAACTTTTGCGACAATGGGTGGCGTGATTTTCTACATTTCCCATTTCTGAGCCTTTTCAATCAGATCCATTAGATATTCTATTTTTTTCTCGCATTCCTCTATTACGGGGGATTTCAGAACAACTAAATTTGCCAATTCTTCTCTATGCCAATGATCGTATAGTTGATCGCAAAAAATCCAATATGATTCGCCTGGTTTTTTCCCAATGGCTTTAATAGAATCTCTTAAAGAGTTTTTTTCTTTATAAACTTCTTTCATTTTACTATCCTCAACCCAGATTCTAAATCCATAAAACAATCTCCCTAAATTTCCATCTTGAAATTCAAAGCAAATACGGATGCAATTTTTCTGCAACAAGTCATTGTATAAAGGAAGTTTCCAATATCGTTTCAAACAATCATTATCGTATGGGTATGGGTCTAATTTTAAGTTATGTTTTTGTGCCAATTTTTCCATAGCGGGAACAAAATGCTTAAGCACGATTTTCCTTTTGATTTCATCAGCATTTTCGGCAATTGCAAATGCTGCTTTTACATTATCTAGGCTTTTGACCGCGATATCTACTATTTCATTAGACATTTCTTTTCTCCTTGTTTGTCCTGTTAGAAATTTCAAGAGGTTTATGTATTGGGCAATAGTTTCTCGCAAATATGAGAAATTCACGGATTTTTCCTTGCACCGTTCAAGCCAATTTATAATGTCCTTTTCGTATGACATTAATTTTAGTTTTTTTATGGTGTCTTCGTCTTTATTTGTGCTATAATCGCTTGGTTTGTCGCCATACAAAGTTAAATAAATTAGCTTTGTTGAGTGTTTGCTATATCTTGCGAGTTGCGAGGGTTGATCACCTGCATAAATTTTATTTTCTATGGCTATTGTTTCTTGGTTTCCTGCTATGAAAATATCTATCCTACCGTCAATAGTTGTTTTTTCTATCTCAACGCTTGAATTTTCAAATTTTTGAAAATCCTCGTTGGTTATTTCCAAAAATAGTTTTAAAAATTCATTTCCCATATCGTGCGAACCCTTAGGATTCAAAAGTTCTGCGATAATTTTTGAATGTTTTGTTTCTGCGGATTCTAAACCGAGTGTTTGGAATATATTGAAATTTTCGCCCGTGATTTTGGCTATTTGCTCATATTTTTTGTATATAAGGCTTGCTTCGTTTAATAGAGTTTTAATATTCTCTATTTTGATTTTATCCTTTGCCGATGTTAAATCTTCACTCATCTTCTACCTCACTTGTTGAATCTATTATTAAATATAGAAAACCGCTGCGACAATGGGAGTCGCAGCTTTTCAATTTTTATATTCTTCCATTTCGAGGTGTCGGTGTTGCGCGTTAATGCCTATTTCTAAGAGCATTGCACTCTTCTTCGGTTAAAGACCTAAATCCCATCGCCTCATATTTTGGGCGAACCTCATCAAGGTGTTTATTCAACCCTTTTATCCCACCATATTCCTCCAAAAGCTCTTGGCGAATACGATAAACTTCTTCTATTGGGTCTTCGTAGTGATTATCCATTTTCTGCTTCCTCCAATTTCATTTTTCTCATAAACGTATCAGGATCCAACAAACCAGGAGTCCATAAATTATGCCTTATATTATATTCATGCGTTTTTTGATAAGCACTATCTCCTAAATGAGTAAGATTCCAACTTAAAAGAAAATCCATTTTATTAATTACGCATATTGCCAAATGTGAGCAGTCAGTTTTTGCTTTTTGCGGAATTTGCAGAAACGCAAAATATTCTTCTGCCAGTTCATCCGTTTCTTTTGACTTTGGAATTTGCGGAATGTCTTTAATTAACTCCAATCTTCGTTTAGCGGCTTTTTCATCACCTTTCGCACATTCTTCTATAACGTATAGGCTTACATATAAATCGTATTTATGTCTCTCATTTTCCCAAAACTCCATCGCTTTTTGTTGACGGAACAAAACACCAATTTCCCCGCTTAATCTTGCAGTGATGAGGCTTGGTATTGTGGTTTCTATGTAAACGCTTTTTTTAGAAGATCCCATTTTATAAGAATATAGAAAATTTCAGCAAAAAGTTAGTTTATAATTTATCCAATTCCATACCTGCTTTTTGCAATTTCAACAAGTTCTGGTGCTGTGGCTATCCCAGCTTCGTAATTATCAGCAAATTCCCGAACTTCCTCAGTAACAGGAACTCCTTCCATTTCATTGGAATGTATAGCTCTTTTAGAAATTTCTACTCTTTTGTGCTTTGTCATAAAAACACCTCTGGAAGTAATATACAAAATTCAATCTTTCACGCACCGGACTTCCAAAAGGCATAGTTTGTGCGAGTTGTTGTGAAAAAATCCGTTGTTGCAAGATGAATGCCACGAGTAGCTTCTGTCGGGACTGTCTTCTTCTGCGCTCCACCACTGACCTTTTTCGTTGCTTGCGCCCGCAGAACTTAAAAGCTCATGCCATTCCCTGAAACTGGGCAAATGCCAGCCTTCTGGGCAGGCGGCTTTGGCAGAAACCCAATCATAAACTCTGCAATAACCGTTGTCGCAGGATTTTCCCAAGTTGCCGTTTTTTCCGCCATAATTCAAATTCTCCGCCATCCAGATTTTGGAACCAAATTTCACAGTCCTGTATCGCGTACCGTCTCTGCTGTCTATGAACTCCCCAAACAACGAAGACGCTGCCCCAACAACGCTGCCACATTCGCAGCAAAATTTATCCCCCTTTTCATATTCCGCCCCACATTTAACGCATTTCAAAGCGGGCTTCACTTCCACCCCGCAAGCAGAGCAAAACTTAGAACCGCCATTTAACGTTCGTTCACATCTGGTACATTTGAGCATAATTTAAATATAGATTTGGAGGGCGACAATGAGTGTCGCGATATTATCCAAAAATATAATGCTTTTTTACAGGCTTTGATACTTTCCACACGCAAGACAAGCCTTTTGGGAATACCACGTAATCCCCAGAGCCAAAAGAAACGCTTCCGCCATCGTAAGAAACAGTAACTTCGCCATCTATAAGAAGACATCTTTCCTCGCTATCGTAATGCCAGTCAAATTCCGAAACCTCACATTCCCATATAGGCTTTGACTCCATTTCGTTTTTCTCAGCCTCGCCTGCTTTTTTTACTGTTATGTTCATAATTGCCTCCGGTTATTTTGGCATAGGGGATAAATATAGAAAATTCTATATTACCAAAATGGCGGAAAACCATACTATAAAACTATATCACGGAAGCAATCAGGCGGTTGAGCAGCCACAGTTGCTGAAACCTACGCATCCAATGGATTTTGGGGCTGGGTTTTATACGACTACCAATTACCAGCAGGCACTTGATTTTGCAAAAAAAGTTGCAATTAGGCAAAAAATAGGAAAGCCAACAATAACAGCTTACGAAGCACAAGAAAATATCTTGCGTTCCAAATATAAAATATTGGAATTTTACTCGGCAGATAAAGCCTGGCTGGATTTTGTAACCTCAAATAGACAAATTTTTAATCCAGAAATTGATGCAGAAATAGTTATTGGAGCGGTTGCAAATGATGATATAATTGAAGTTGTTAGGCTTTACGAAAATGGAGTATATACTGTTGAAGAAACCTTGAAACGACTTAAAATAAAAACACTTTATAATCAATATGTGTTTAGAACACAAGGGGCGATTAACGAACTTATAACAAAAGAGGTAATAAATGTCTAAGTCAATATTTAGTTCAATAATTTGGACAACAAATGTGCAAATAATCTCTATGATTATGGCAAACTATCATTTACCTTTTTTGGATGCGTATGAAAAATGGATAAATTCAAAAACTTATGCAACGCTTGAAGAGCAGTCAAATGAAATATGGCAATTCAGCAACTTGTTCCTCTATATGTTATTTGACGAAGAGCAAAAAACAGGTATTTTTGAAATTCCTGCGGTAATTTTATGAATGATAAATTGACTCCGAAAGAACGTTTTACGGTATTTATTGCAGAAGAATATCGGAATTTCAGCCATTTGTCTGGCGCAGAAGTTAGCAAGCTATTTAAAAATGCAGACATATTCGATTTTATTAACAATACTTATGAAGCATTGCATACGGAAGACCTGAAGTTTGTTTTGTTTCAAATAGATGAGATTATACAAAATTTTGGCAAAAAATCAGTTTCTTAAATATTTCCCGCTCGCACATTTGGCAAGTCAATTCCCAACCGCTATGCGGAACACTTGGATTTTCCCATTTCCCAGACATAATTTATAATATAAATATGTGTGGCGACAATGGGGGGCGCTTAAATTAAGTTTTGTTCCTTTAAGAATTTTAACAAATTTTCAATTTTATCTATAAAAGATTTTACAATAGCATTATCTGGTTTTGAAAGTATTGCGAACACATCTTTGTCCCAATCGTTATATTCATTAAATTGATATAACTGATACCATTCAGGCGTAGGAGGCGTAGAAGAATGTCTTAACTTTTCCACAATCTCAGGATTTCTATTTATTGGACAATCTTTTGTAAATGTTAAACCGTAATGTAAATTTCCAAATTTTGTAGTTTTTTCATCAAACTCAAAGCAAATGCGAAAATTTTTGTCACCCCATTCTTTTTTTTCAATGGTAATTACTTTAAGGTATTTCTTCCAAAGGTTTGTTTCAATTTCTGTTTTAACGTCTAAGTGCAAATCACTTTTTTCTGTAGCCATCCATTCTTTAAGCGGTGTAACTAAATTTTTTAAAATTAAATATTTTGGTAACTTATGCTTTTGTATATTGTCTGCTATTCTAAACGCAGCTTTTATCTTTTCTGCATCTTCTGCTTCTGTAATTATTTTAACAATTTCTTCTGACATTTTGTCCTCCCCTGTTTTTTTAAACAAATTTATATATTGTTC
>JAITFP010000093.1 GCA_031281275.1 Candidatus Fibrimonadaceae bacterium | reverse complement strand
TTTTTTCGGTTTATAGCGGTGCCAAAAACGCGCTTCCGCCCCCCCCCCCCCCCCCCCCCCCCCAATTTATACTCTAAAAAGTTTTAACGCTATGTGCGTATGTATGGGCAACCCTACGTGGTTGTCCTTGCCACAAATTTACACCTTCATTTAAACCAAAAGGAGAAAGGCATATGAAAACACAATCCCTGTTGAGAACAATCTTTGGCACGGCATTTATTGCTGTGCTGTTATCTGTGGTGTCTTGCGATGCCGCTAACAATCCTTCCGCATTGGCGGGACGATGGGTTGGGGTATCTGGTAATATGATATCTGAGAGGATATATTGTGTTCGCTGTGGTGGCATTGCTGAATACGACGTAGTTATGGAGCTTTTAAGTGATGGAACTGGAGCCATAAACTTGAAAAGACAACGGGAAGGAAATCCGATTACATGGAAAACGGAAAAAAACAGGTTTTATATTAACTTTGCAGGAAGCGTGATATCAACGAGTTATAAATTACAAGGCTCTGTGCTTACGTTTACCGACGACAATGGTAAAATAACAGAATATACTAAATGCAAAAAAGATTGCGAGGCAGCAGCAGCAGAATACACAAAAGCAAAGGTAGAGAAAGCTGCTGCCGCCCTCAAAGCGAAAGCCAAGAAAGGTTCTTTTACCGATTCCAGAGACGGCAAAACCTATAAAACCGTGAAATTGGATAACCAAACTTGGATGGCAGAGAACTTGAACTATAATGCAAACGGCAGCAAATGCTATGAGAATCAGGAAAGCAACTGTGCGAAATATGGTAGGCTTTATAATTGGGAAACAGCCAAGTCAGCTTGCCCCAATGGTTGGCATTTGCCCAGTGATAACGAGTGGCAGGTACTATGGGATAGTAGTGGCGCAAGAGCTGAAACTATGCTCAAGGCATCCAGTGGTTGGAATGATGATAATGGAAAATCCGGCAATGGAGTGGATGCTGTTGGCTTTTCGGCTTTGCCGGGTGGTAGCGGTCATTCTAGTGGTAGTTTCAGCGGTGTCGGCGATTACGGCTATTGGTGGCCTGATACGAGATTCGATGCTTCCTACGCTTACATTGCCGACTATGAGTTCAATGAGGGTAGGGCCGTCGACGAGATCCTCTTTGACATCGAGGACGGCAGCAAAAATAACGATGAGGGCTACTACCTTTATTCAGTACGTTGCATCCAAGACTAGCACATTGCACTAGCGAAGCCAAAAAAGAATTGCGCCATAGTGGCACAATACCTTGTCAAGCCTTGTCCTTCCTAGGGGTTTGGCGAGGGTAAAAACAGATGGGAAGTGGAGTTAATTATGTTAAAATTTGCAGCAAAGCATTTTCGGACATTTATTGAGATAAGCCTTTGGCTTAACCTTGTTTTCTTTGTCATCTTAGGAATAAACATGGGCGGAGAAATAGGAGGATATTCCAATAAAGGTTTAGGAACTGTTGTGGGCTTTATTTTGGGTATTGTCGCAGGATTGCTCTCAAACATTATCTGCGGTGGGTTATTAGCAATATTTCTTAGCATTGATAAAAATGTTAAAAATATGAACAAATGGTTGCAGTGTATGTGGCAAAACAGCAACAATATTAAACCAGATGCTAAGACAACACCTATCCACGATGATGATATCTATTATTTTGATTCCTAGGATAGCTACTCAAATTCATTACCACTTGTACACTTGTGCCATAGCAAGTGTACATAACAGACACTTGGTAAAGGTTTTACAGATGGGCGTTTTTAATATTCTGGTAATCGAGGTTCTGACAAAAGGATTTTTCTATCTTTCCATTATGTCTCCTTTGGAAAAAAATTGGCATTTGGTAGAAGAAATGACCGAGAGGCTTAAAGAATTAAAGCCACACAAGGTTATTTTATTCGGTTCTTATGCCACAGGCAACCCAACAGAAGACAGCGACCTCGATGTAGCCGTAATTTTGGATTCCAATGATTTTGTCAAAAGTTATGCGGAAAAAATGGAACGATGGCATCCTGTGGCGAAAGCGGTCAGAGAAGTACATCATCAAATCGCAATGGATATAATTGTGTATTCTAAAGCGGAAATAGATTACTTAAAAGAAAAAGAAAGCGATTTTGTGAAAGAAATAGAAAGCACTGGAAAGATCCTTTATGAAAGATAAGTCTTCTGGTTGGGTATTTTTCGCAGAAAAAGACGTTGTTGCTGCAATCACTCTCATTGATAACGCTGAATTAACAGGTGAAGTTGCTTTTCATTGTCAACAAGCGATAGAGAAATATTTTAAAGCTTATTTGGCGGAAAATGACAAGCAAGTTCGTAAAATTCACGACTTGGTGAAATTATATTCGGAAATTAAAAATATCAAAGACTGGAATATAGATGAAATTCTACTTGAAGATATTGGCAAAATTTACACTGAATCTCGTTATCCTGATGATATAGGAATAAAGCCTGATGGTTTATTACCTACACAAGAAGAAGCTCAAAAATATTTGGATTTTGCCAAAAAAATTGAAAATCTTTTCAAAGATTTGGTTAGATAAAAGAAATCGTACAAAACCTAAAAATTCACTTCCCCGCTTCCAACCAATTATTCCCCACCATCGCATTAGCAACAATGGGAACATCCAAAGACAAAGCATTTTCCATTTCGCTCTTAATCATTTGCGAAAACTCAACCGCCTTTTCCGCAGGGCATTCAAAAACAAGTTCATCGTGAACTTGCAGAAGCATTCTTAGCGGCAAGTTTTCGGTTTTTATTTTGCTCTGCAAACAAAGCATTGCCCTCACAATCAAATCTGCCGCGCTACCCTGAATTGGCGTGTTCATGGCTACGCGCTCTGCTGCCGCTCGCTCCTGATGGTCGCTCGCGTTTAGTTCTGGCAAATAACGCCGCCTCTTTGCCATTGTTTCCACAAAGCCGTTTTCTTTTGCAGATTTCACAACTTCCTCAAAATATTCCTTTACCTTGCTGTAAAAACTGAAATACCCATTTATAAATTCCACAGCTTTGGAACGAGCGATGTGCAAATCTTTTGCAAGCCTGAATGCACTCATTCCATAAATTATCCCAAAATTCACAACCTTTGCGGTAGCCCTCATTTCATGGCTAACCTCGCTAGTTCCAAAAATTTTCGAAGCCGTTATGCTATGGACATCCTCTCCTTTTAAAAAGGCGTTTTTCAGTTCTGGGTCGCCGCTCAAATGAGCGAGCATTCTAAGTTCTATTTGCGAATAATCAACAGAAATTATTTTCCAATTTTTTTGGCTTGGAACAAATGCCGCTCTTATTTTTTTGCCCTCTTCACTTCTCACAGGAATATTTTGCAAATTTGGGTTCACACTGGAAAGCCTGCCCGTGGCTGTACCCCAGGGCAAAAAGGTGGTGTGTATGCGGTTTGTTATGGGCGATACCAATTTGGGCAGGGCTTCTGTGTAGCCGCCTTGCAGTTTTTGAAGCTCGCGCCAACTCATAATGTAACCTAAAATTACTGCATTAGGCTCTGCGCTTTCGGCGAGCATCTCCAAAGTTTCGGCATCTGTACTCGGACCGCTCGCATTTTTTTTGAGCACAGGGAGTTTTAGTTTTTCGT
This sequence comes from Candidatus Fibrimonadaceae bacterium, assembly GCA_031281275.1. GTDB lineage: Bacteria > Fibrobacterota > Fibrobacteria > Fibrobacterales > Fibrobacteraceae > Fibrimonas. The sequence goes on along the minus strand of JAITFP010000093.1, from coordinate 10,294 downwards.
ACAAAATATTAGCAAGTTGTTTGTGAGAGGCTAAATTAAAATTTTCACCTGCTATTTCAAAAATTTGGCTTTCAAGTTCTGCAATTTTTTTCTGAAATTCTGCATTGAGTGCGGCAAGTGCCTCATTGTCTATTGAAATTCCAAGGTTCTCCATTTCGTAAAGGCATTTTATCAAAGGCATTCCCTTGTTTTCAAAAAGCTCAGATAGATTTCTCTTTTTGAGTTCTTCCCTGTTTTGTTCCCATTTTGAAAAAAGCAAAGCGGCATTTTCCGGCTCGCTCTTGTTATACGCGCCGGGGTTCAAAAGCCACTGCGCAAAAAGAATATCTATTATCTTGCCATTAGGCCATTCTTTAAATTCATTCAAAAAATGAAAAAACTTCTTCGCATTGTAAAAAACAAGTTCCACATCTTGTTTCGCTAAAATCTCATTTAGCCATTCTTCAAAGAGCGTTTTGTCTTTTGATAGCTCATAATATTTATTTTCGTTTTTGCTGATGGTAATGGTTTCGTTTTCAAGTGAAAAAGCCAAAGTTTTTGCAGAGCTTAAATCTGCATCCATTTTTTGCAAGGCTTCTGTGCTATCAACAATGGTTCTTTCTGATTTTGGTTGCAAATCAAAAAATATGGATGGATATTCGCTAACGCTTGGCAACAATGGAATAAGGCTCGGTATTTCATAATCTATGAATAATTTGTACAAGGCATCTTTGTCTAAGCCTTTGTAGCGTAAATCTTCGGGTTTGTAGCCAAAGTCGTGTTCGCTTTTCAAGGTCACCAATTCCTTGCTCAAAAAAGCTTTTTCTTTGCCTGCAATTAAAAGTTCCTGTTTTCCCTTGGGAAGTTCTGCAAGATTGTTGTATATGTTTTCCAAATTTCCATATTTTGTTAAAAGCTCCGCCGCGCTTTTTGGACCTATTTTTGCAACTCCGGGAATGTTGTCGGAAGAATCCCCAACAAGGGCGAGGTAATCTACAATTTGCTCTGGACTAACTCCAAACTTATCTTTAACCTGCTGAATGCCAATATCAATTCCTTTTGCTCCGCTTTCAATTTGATAAATGTGAATTTGGGAATTTACAATTTGCGCCATATCTTTGTCTTTGGTCACCAGATATACAAAGTAATTTTTTTTCGCTGCAAGTTTTGCGACCGATGCCATTACATCGTCTGCTTCAAAACCTTCGCAACCGAGAATTGGTATTCCGCATTTTTCAAGAGATTCGTTGAGGTATGGCATTTGTTCCACCATCTCTGGCGGCATGGGGGCACGGGTTGCTTTGTATTCGGAGTAAAGTTCGTTTCTAAAAGTTTTTCTAGACATATCGCGCACAATAGCAAAATAATCCGGTTTGTGGCTTTTAACTATGCGAAGAATTGCCCCCCAATATCCGTGCAAAACCGATACGAGTTGCCCTTTGCTGTTTCTGAGTGGGTTTCTGGTATAAGCATAAAACATACGAAAAGCAAGTGCAGATGAATCTATAAGAAATAAACGAAACATTATCTAAAAACCTCCCGATAGGAGGATTAATTTAGAAATTAAAATTTACCCACCATTAAACCTGCATATAACCCTGGCCACAGCCTAACCTTGTGGTCGCCAAATTTCCAGTGCCAATGATACCTGCCGCGAGGTTCCAAATAAAAATCATCGCCGTTAAACCTAGACAAGGCATTGAACGTTAAACCGCTGGAAAGTGCTATGCCAGATAAAAGCTTGTAAGCAGCTCCAAATCTTATTTTTTGCAATAAGTTGTCTTTGTATTCTTCTGTTGCCCTTGGCGGTCCAAAAGGTCCAAGTTTCATGTATATGCTAGCCCAGGTGTAGTCAAGGCTAAAGTGATTGCCCCACATTCCAAAGCGAGTTCCTATACCATAAGCTCTGCTTTGAGGCCAAATATCGCTTGGCTCCAAGGCATATTCAAGAACAGTGTAGAAATAAGGTGTTCCCGTGTGCAGGACAACGCCCATTCGTGCTGTTTCGTCTAAGTAAAAAGTTCCATCTATAATGCCATTGCCCACAATATTGATTATTCCTATGGGAGTATGGTCGCTTTTTGCAGAAACATTTATTACGCCTATTTGTTGCCCAACATGACCGCCTACATTTATAACACCTGCTTGTAAATGCTCTACGCTACCTGCTACATTAATTACCCCGCCTTGCACAAAGTTAACTTTGTTAGCAATGTTAATAACAGAGCCTTGTACGCCATGCAAAGAATCTGCACTAATGTTTATCACCCCTGCCTGAACACCTCTTCCTTTTCCTGCAATGTTAAGGATGCTTGCCTGAACGCCATAGAAATTCATCGCCATGTTAATAGTTGAAGATGCCTGCAAGCCATAAATGCTTTTCGCCGCAACATTCATAAGTGACGAAATTTGAACGCCTGCCATATCTTCCATTGCCGTGTTTCCAATAATTGAAATCTGCGTTCCATAGAGTGCCCTATGAGCACCTGCCAAGAAAACGCCTAATTGCAATTCGTTTGCAGGTTCCTTGTTGTATGCATAAGCGTTGAAATTGAATTTGAATGGCTTTGCCCTTGCCGAATCCAAGCCAGTCATCGTGGTAGAATCCGCATTGCCACGTGCAACCGCCTTTTCCCGCTCTATGCTTTGCATATCACCCATAGAAAGTACGTTCTTTTTGCCTTCAGCTATTTGCACTTCCTTTGCCATCCAAATTTTGGAAGGTGTTTCCATTTGAATGGAGTATTTGCCAACAGGCATCCCAAGCTCTATTTGCCGCCCACGAATTTTGTTAAGCTCCGCAAACAAATTGCCCTGCTCATCTCGTATAAAAAGCCTCCCTTCCAAATTTGAATCCAGCGTTAGCACAGCACTAGTTTCACGCAAATCAGTCATAACAATATCCCCCGTCCCTGCCAAATTCATATCGCGGTTGGGGTGCTGGCTGCCTGCACTTGTGTTTTGCGTGTTTCTGAGCGTTTCGTCAAACGCATATTGATAAGCCTCGCTAAGGGTCACCTTGCCGTTGCCCGTCATATCTGCCGCACCACGCAAGCCACCGACAAGGGAGTGGGTAAAAAAGCTGCCTTTTATGCGGTCGCTTTCTTGGCTGGCTTCATTTTCGTTTGAGCTGGTTAAAAATGCGTACCCCTTCATTTCGCTACTTGCATCTTGCAAAAAGGCTGGTCTTGAAACTCCGCCTTTTGTTCGGGTTATGGCTCCGGAACCGCAGGCATCTAATATAGCTACCTTTACATCTGCGTTTATTTCATTTACGTTTTTGCGAAACTCCGCCCAGCTATACACATCGCTGCCCAAACGCAATCCTTTTTCGTCTGCGTGACCGCTGTAATACACAATAACTTCTTTGCGAACCCCTGCTTCCTTGCCCTGCAAGCGTTTTTCAAGCTCGGCAAAGCCGTTTTGCAGAGCTCTGGAATTTGGGTCAAAAACCCTCAGAACATTGCTTTTATCCACGCCGCCCATTTGAGACATAACGCTCGCAAAGGAATTAGCATCACTTTCTGCATAGCGAAGCTTAACCCTGTCTGCACCACCGTTATTTGCGCCGGCAACCAGCAAATAGCGTTCAACTTTTTGAGGTGCGGCATATAAAAAAGCCGTAAAAAAGAACAGAAATGCAAAAGTAGTATTTTTCATACCTATTAAACACTTAAACTAGGAAAAAGTGTTACTTCTTTTTGAGGGTTATTTGCGTAGCTTGCAAATTTTTTGGCAGTTTGCCATTCAAAAGGTTTTCTGCCACTTGGCTCAGCTCAAATTCATTTTCAGCCGTGAATAAGTAAAAAGTTTCGTATTTAGGGGCATTGTCAAGCTCATATCCCTTTTCCAGCGAAACAATTTTTCCGGCTTCCAGCTCTGCTGCTTTGCCGTTTTTGCCCGAAAGGTGTATGGTTAAAGTGTCGTTTCCATCTATGCTCAAAATAGCCCCATAGCATTTTTTTTCTGCAATATAGCGCATTTGCAGCAAATCTCCGGCTTTTGCTTCGCTGTAATTTGTGAGTTTTTCCGCAGAATCTCCGGTTTTGCGCCAAATTTCCAAATCTGTTTTAATTCCTTTTACCCTTGTGCCCTCTTCGTTCATCACAATATTTCTGTTGCTAGACACAGCGAGAAAGGTGGTGACGCATATCAATAATGCTGCGCAGGCAGATAAGGGAATTTGCCATTTAAACCGAGGTGCTTGTTCTGCTTCCATTTCTATGTATGGATATCGTGCGAGCAAATCTTCATTGCTGTGTTTCAGTTCTTGAAGTTGCTGGCAAAATTGGACATTTTTATTTTCCATGGCTTTTAGGGTTGCCATTTCGCCTTTTGGGAGTTCCCCAAGCAAGTATCTCTCTGCTTTCCAGCCCGGCACAGTCATAGAGCCTCCAATTCAATTAAGGTGTTTTTCAGCGAGCGAAGCCTTTTGCGAACCCCGCCCACAGACATATTGACTTCTGTGGCAACCTCTTCCAAAGTCATTCCGTCTATATAATGCAAAACCGCTATGGTTCTGCTATTTTCCGGATGCCTTTTGAATAGGCGGTTTAAAAGGTCTCTGTTCCCTGCGTTAGCTTCCACATCTTCTACACAAGCTATTTGCGTGAGCTTTTCATTTGCATTCACGGCATATCCGCGCCGTTTGCTGTCCCTTATATAGTTCAGGCACATATTGGTTGCCATTCGCCAAAGCAGGCTAGATGGAAACTCAGTGTTCAGGGAACTTCGCTTTTCCCAAACCTTGATAAAAACCTCCTGCGCAATATCGGCAGCAGCGGCTTCATCTGCAAGCAACTTATTGCAACGCCTAAGCACCATAGGTGCATAGCGCATATAAAGTTGTTTCGCATTTAGGTTCTGGTTCATCTATTTACTTAAACACCATAATGGGGGGAATGTGTTACTTTGAAATTATTTATTTAAAACTTCCCAATGACCACCTTTATTAGGACCTACTCTTTTGATTAATTTTTGTGTTTTCAAAAGTTTGATGTTCTTTTCTATTCCTTTCACGCTTATATTCAATATCTTTGATAATTCAGCAATTTTTATATTTGGATTTTTTCTAATCAATTCTAAAATTTCTACCCTACTTTTTGCGATTTCTACCCTACTTTTTACGGTTTCTACCCTACTTTTTGCGGTTTCTACCCTACTTTCCGTATATTCGTATTTCAATGAAATTTTTGTAACGCTTTCCGAGAAATTAAAAATCTCCCTGCCATATAATTTGGTTATAGCTGGTACACCCGAGCCTAAATTTTCCACTAGTTCCAAATCTTTAAAAACTCGCATAATTTCGGGATTTCTCGGCTTGGAAAGCCCTGTGAAAAATTCTTCTTTGCCAATCCAAGCAAGCAAATTTCCATAAGTTGTTATTTCAAATCTATCTTCAAAAATTTCAAAAATTGGGGTATCGCCGGCAGAATAATCATTATGGGCAAAAGCATTTATAACCGCCTCTCGCAAGGCTTTGGAATCTACAAGTCTCGTCTCTATTCTATAAGGATAAGTTTTTGTTGCCATAGTTATATTCTCAACATCTAATCGTTCTAAAACCCTATTAAGCGCGGTTATTAAACATTGGTCGCCATATTCTTCATTTTGAATTAAATCTATTCTATCTTTGCCCGCCCATTTAGCAAGCCTAATGGAAACTCTATTTTCGTCTGCAAGCAAGTATGCAACTTGACTGAATTTATTACCCACTTTCAAATTCAAATTTTCTGCAAATCTGCTGTTTAATTCTTTATGTTTGCCAGCATAATAGATTTTAAGCTGTGTAAAAGTCAAGTCTTGTTTGCGAGAAGTTATATTGGCAAGTGATATGGGATAACGAGCCGCTAATAGTTGCTCTATCATTTCTTCTGTCATAGGCTGGGCAGAACTTCCAATGCGAATATAGCAACCTGCTTCTGACCGTCCTTTTTGTTTAATGTAATACGGAGGATTTGCACCGCTCGCCAAATTCACAACAATTACGGTTTTATCTTTTCTTTTCTCCGTCCAAATATCAAATAAGCCCATTATGCTAGGGCGAATATTGTCTTTTAATCTATCTTTTATTTTCAATTGAACTTCATCTGGCTTGCCAACGCCGGCTATGCCTCCTTTTTTATTTATTCCAATGTAAATTTTCCCGCCTTTTGCGTTTAAGAATGCAACGACAAATTTTTCCAAATCATCCGTTAATCTCTCCTTAAACTCAATTCGGTGATTCTCAACTAAATTGGGCATAGGTGGAATTTAGAAAAAACACCTACAACCACACACAAACGTACGAAGTTCGCATTTATTTTGTCTGAACCAGAATTTACAGAATTTTTGGAATTTACAGACGCCCATACGCTACTTATTCGCTGGCGAACATCCGCAGGATGGTCATAATACAATGAACCGTTTTGTAGGGGCGATCCTCGCGGTTGCCCTAAATGCTTGCTTAGTCTTGAAGACAACGGACACTATACAGGAAGTCCTTAGCGCCGCTCTGTACGACCACACCCTCGTCATAGGATAATATAATCCAGTGGTAGGCGAAGTCGCTACCGGTCTCGCTGGCAGTCCACCAGTAGCCGTGGTCGCCGACATTGGAACCGCCTTCGGGATCGCCTTTGCCACCAGGCAGAGCCGAAAAGCCATATGTGTCCGAGCCGAAGGGAACAACGCTAGACGATTGCCAGCCAATCGTTGCTTTCAATTCTGTTCCAGCTCCACCACAATTGCTATTGTCAGAACACCTAGAATTTATAAACTTCATCAAAACACTCCAATCTTCATCGCTTGATATATGCCAACCTGCTGGGCAAATACCCCTATGCTTCTTAGATACTTGCGAGGCACAAGAATTGTTGTTGCAGTCAGCAGGCAGAGCCATTGCCGTTGCCCAATTGTAAAGACGACCGTAGGTATTGCAAATTTCTGTATTTTCATCTTTCAGTTTGAAATCGCGTCCACCACACTTGCTGCCAGGGGCGGCATAATTCAAATTCCTCGCCATCCAAGTCTGTGTTCCAATCACAACTGTCTTGTAAGTCTCACCTTGGTAAGTTACAGAATCTCCGTAAACAATAGACCAAGAGCTTGAACTAGAAACAGTCCCACTTGAACTAGGCAAAACGCCTCCCACACAACCATTATATTTAACACTCTTTTCATCACAAACGCTATCGCGTTCTATGCTAGTGCAAGACAAAAGGAACGCAACTGCGAGTATAGAAAATCTTAAAACCATATATGTACTCCTAAGGTTAAAACAACGTGTAGTCCTTCACGCAACGAACACTCCCAAAGGAAGTCTTATTGTAGGCGGTCCAAGTTACGTACCCGTCTTTGTAGCTCAATATCATCTTGCTATTGCCGCCGCTAGTACTCAACCAGTAGCCGTCGTAGCCGACACCGCGGAAACTGCCATTAGAAAAGCCGTAGCCGCCAGGCAGGGCGGAAAAACCAAAATCATCATTTCCGTTGCCCATTGGTTCTCCTTTCTCATTAACCCATCCGCTAGTCGATTTCAAATACCTATCTACGCAACTAACGCAATGTTTGTTAATCTCAACGTAATTTACCAAATTGTTCCAATCATCGTTATTAGGTATACGCCAACCTCCTGGGCATATTCCCTGATGCTTTGCTTTTATCTGAGAAGCACAAGAATATTGATCGGAATTGCATTCCTCAGGCAGATCCATTGCCGTTGCCCAATCATATAATCTGCCGTAAGTCGCACAGTTGGATTCTTTGTTATCATAACATTTGCCAAGGGCGGCATAATTCAAATTCTCCGCCATCCAAGTCTGCTCGCCTATATTAACATATCTGTAAGATTTATTATCTCGGCTATCTATGAATCTGTCGCCGTCGCTTGGCACAATTCCTACACAGCCATTATATTTAACGCTCTTCTCATCACATACACTATCGCGTTCTATGCTCGTGCAAGACAAAAGGAACGCAACTGCAAGCATAAAAAATATTAAAACCATATATGCACCCCTACTCCCGAAGCCAAAAGCACTCCGCCAACTATGTAAAACACATTCCTTTGGGTTCGCGCTTTTTCCGCCTCATCCCAAGCATTAACGAAATCTGCCTGCCCATTGGGTTTATTATATTCATCCTTCTTATATTTATCGTATGAATTTGCCATATCTCTGTCTTTCAAATATCCAGCAACAAACATCCCCATCCCTGCCAAGTCCAAGCCAACAGCAACATAAAAGCTGGTTTTGACAGGCTTCTGAACCACTATCACCTCAGGCTTCGCAGGCACAGGCTCAACCTTGGCAACCTCAGGCTTCTCAACCTCTATTGCCTTAGATTCCGCAAGCATTTTCTTGAACAAATCCGGTGCCTTCTCGTCTATAAGAGCCAGCAAGCTATACATATCCTTGAAATAGCCAGTGAAAGAACCCATCAAATTTCCAGTTGCAACATTGTATAGCTCCACCTTGATGGTCAAATCTTCGTTGAACCGCCCTATCCGCCCCTGCGCCACATAATCAGCGCTAACCTTCCGCCCAAGCTCAGCAAGACAGCTAGCCTCCTTGCACACCTTTACGGTGTTCTCCATTGACCCAAGAAAAGCAACTATGCTCTCTGTGGTCATAACCCCGAACCGCTCGCTAGGCAGAACATTAACCGCTGTCTCCCGTAGCCTATCGGTTAAGTAAGTCAGCTCGGAAAACCCAATGGAATCGCGGTCATCCAAAGTGTTGATAATGGCTACTCTCTCCTGCACCTGCCCGTAGGCAGCAAGAGCTAGCAATAGCAAAGCAAAAAATAGCTTGTTCATAGCCGAGTAAACTACAAATTTTCCGATAGAAAATCCTCAAAAAGCCACTAAATGAGGTTCATTCTGAAAATCCTGCAAATTCTGATAATTCTGGTTCAGACAATTATCCCACCAACCAATCCATGACATTTATCTTTTTTATTCCGTTTATGGAAGAATTGTCAAAATCCATAGTTATTAAGTATTTTGGATAGTTATCTTTTATGTCTTTGAAAGCTGCCATTTCCTTGTTAAAAGTCTTTTCATTTGAAACAGTATAGGCAATTTGGTAATATTCTTTTTCCTTAGCGTTCTTTTGTACAATAAAATCTATCTCTTTATCCTTGTTTTTACCTACGAAAACCTCTCCTCCCCTGCGAAGCAATTCAAAATACACCAAATTTTCCAATTTATGATCTAAGTCAGAATCAAATTTATCTCCAGACGTGATTTGCCTAAGCCCCAAGTCCACCAAATAATACTTTTCACAGGTTGTCAAAAGTTCTTTGCCTTTAACATCGTATCGCCTAGCTTTGTAAAGCACAAAAGATTGGCATAGATAGTCCAAATAATTTTTTACGGTGTTGTGGGAGATTTCTTTATCGGAGTTTCTATTCAAAGCATTTGCTATATTTGATGCAGAAATCGGGCTACCTATGGAGTTAAATACAAAATCTATCACACGCCTCAAATTATCCACAACACGCAGTTTATATCTTTGTGAAATATCTTTGTTTATTACCGTATCATAAATACTGCGTATATAGTCATTTACCAGTTCTGGAGCTGTTTGCGAAATATTGACAGCTTCTGGAAAATGGCTGGCATTCATATATCGCCTGAATAATTTATCTTTGTTCGTTTCTTTGTTAAAAGCCTCTCTGTATTCGGCAAAAGAATATGGAGTTATGTTTATGGCAATATAGCGACCTGTGAGCAATGTTGATAATTCGCCAGATAACAATAAAGCATTGGAACCCGTTATGTATATATCTATGTTTTTCTTTACAAACAAGCTATTTACCATTTTCTCAAAATTCTCAATCATTTGAATTTCATCCAAAAAAACATAATAACTCTCATTTTTATTGATTTTCTTTATTATTTCATCGTAAAGAACCTCCCAATTTGCCAAATGCAAATTCTCTCTTTCTTCAAAATTTATGGAAATTATATTTGATTTTTTGACCCCGAATTTCAAAAGTTCCTTTCTGAACAATTCCAATATCGTGGACTTGCCAGAACCTCTAATTCCAGTAATGATCTTGATTATATTTTTGTCTTTCAATAAACGAAGCTTTGCCAAATAATATTCTCTATTAACCATAACAACTCCTTATTGACAAAAATATACAAATTATCATTTTTTGTCAATAAGAGGTAAGCATTTATATTTACAATCGGGAAAATCCTCAAATTATTTTTCTAAATTTCCCCAATGTATCCACTTCTCGCGCTACCAATAGCTTATTTGCTAGGCTCAATACCAACGGCGGTTTGGGTTGCAAGAATTTACAAGAAAATAGATATAAGAGAATA